>CP063848.1:311915-623830 GCA_015277795.1 Massilia sp. UMI-21
TGTTGATCCGATCCGCCCTCTGCGCCGCCGTGCTGCTGCTGTGCCAGCCGCATGTGGTTTTCGCCGCCGACACCACCCTGGACCAGCCGCTGGGCAAGCGCGCCCTGGAAGACCTGTCCTTCCGCGTGCAGGCGGCCATCGTTCCCTACTTCCCGCCCGAGGCGCCGGGCGCCACCATCATCGTCGTCAAGAACGGCCAGACGGTGCTGCGCAAGGCCTACGGCATGGCGGACGCCCCCCGCGGCATCAAGATGACGCCCGAGATGGCATTGCGCATCGGCTCGATGACCAAGCAGTTCACCGCGACCGCCATCCTGCTGCTGGCGGACGAACGCAAGCTCGCGCTCGAGGACGAGATCACCAAATATTTGCCCGACTATCCGACCCAGGGCAAGAAAATCACCGTCGAGCACCTGTTGACGCATACCTCGGGCATCGCCAGCTACACCGGCATGCCGGGCTTCGCGCAGCGCGCGCCGCAGGACACCACGGTGGCGGCCCTGATCGACACCTTCAAGAACGAACCGATGCAGTTCGAGCCGGGCAGCACCTGGCGCTACAACAACTCCGGCTACTACCTGCTCGGCGCCATCATCGAGAAGGTCTCCGGCCAGCCCTACCACCAGTTCCTCGCGGAGCGCATCTTCGTGCCGCTCGGGATGGAACATACCGCCTACGAGGGCTACGAACGCAACGCGTGGCCGAGCGCCGCTGGCCACGCCCTGGGCGCGCAAGGGTTCGGTCCGGCGCGCACGCTCGGCAAGAACCAGTCCTACGCTGCGGGAGAGCTGGTCTCGACCGTGGACGACCTGGCGAAGTGGGACGCGGCGGTGGGCAGGAAACTGCTCAAGCCGGCCACCTGGCAGCGCGCTTTTACTTCCTACCGGCTGACGGGCGGTAAAGACAGCCACTATGGCTATGGCTGGGAGATGACCCTGATCCAGGGCGAAGCGACCATCGGCCACAGCGGCTCGACCCGGGGCTTTCGCTCCTATGGCCTGCGCATCCCCAGCAAGGGCGTGTATGTGGCGGTGCTGACCAATGGCGATTCGGGCACCGTGGTGCCGGACGTGGTGGCGCGCCGGGCGGCGGCGGCGGCCATCGGCAAGCCGCTGCCGGAATTCAGGGAAGTGCGGCTCGACGCCGCCGCGCTGGATGCGGTGGCGGGCGTCTACACGCTCGACCAGGACACCAAGCGCGTGTTCCGCCGCGACGGCGAGTTCCTCGCGCTGCAGCGTCCAGGGCGCGGACCGGTGACGCTCAAGGCCATGTCGGCCAACGAATTCTTCGTGCCGGAAACGGTGGACTGGTTCGTGTTCCAGCGCGAAGGGGGAGGGAGCGCCGGCAAGGTGACCGGCGTGACCTACCACCAGGACGGACGGGAACAAACCCATGTACGCAGCGGCGAGGCGCCGCCGCCGCGGATCGCGGCGAAGATTCTCGATGCCGCCTTCGACGCGCACGTCGGACACTACGAGATGCAGCCCGGGATGGTGCTGGAAGTCCAGCGCGAAGGCAGCCGTTATTTCGTGCAGCCGACCGGCCAGCGCCGACTGGAGATCTTCCCGCTGAGCGAGACCCGGTTCTTCGGACGCGATGTCGATGCCGAGATCAGCTTCGAGGGGCAAGGCCTGCAGTTCAAGCAGGGCGGGCGCAACTTTACTGCGCGCCGGATTTGACGAGCGTAGGGTGGTCGGCTCTGCCGACCGCGCGTTCAAGCAGCTGATGATCAGCTGATCTGCTATTCATCGGGGAGTTGAACGCCCACCCGAATTTACAGATGTTCTAGCGTTGCGCGGCCTGCTCCCCCGCCAAACGCAAGGCCACCTTGTGCCGGAAATAATCCTCCTTCACGTAGCGGTACAGGTTCGCCCCCGGGCATACGGTGTTATCCGAATAGTCGCGGTGGCTCTGGATGTCGTCCAGCGCCACCCCGTACTTCGCCGCCAGCAGCGCCATCAGGTCGACCACCGCGTCCAGCTGCCGCTGGTTCGGTTCGACTTCCTCGAAATTACCCACCACCTCGATCAGGGCGTGGCCGGTCGGGTCGTACTCGGTGTTGGTGTCGCCCGCGAAGTCGATCTTGCGCGCTTCGTAGATGCGGCCGTCGAGGTCGATCACATAGTGGTACGGGATGTCGAGCCAGCCCTTGGTAGCACGCGACCAGCTTTGCAGGCGGCGCAGGTAGGCTTGCGGATCGGTGCCGGGTGTGAACGGCTCGCCCTGGTGGTGCAGGGTGATCTGGCGGATGCTGTGGCGGCGCGCCTTGGCCGGGTCGGCCGGGGTGCCACCCCAGCCGGACACCGGAACGATGGCGCGTTCCACCGCGGCCAGCGGCTCGGCGCCATGGGTGGACAGGGTGGTCAGCGACAGGACCAGGGCAGCGAGGGCAGGGAAGACGGGCAGGCGCATGGACATACTCGAGTAGGGACGAGTCCGCATCTTTCCACGTTTGCGCCGGCGGCGCCAGCGCTGCCACGTGAACGATGCACATCTGATAAGCTGGAGCCCGGCCTTTGAACCCACTGACACCACCATGAGAAGCATTGACCAGATCCTCAGCGACAGCAAGACCATCGCCATCGTCGGCCTGTCGAACAAGCCCGACCGTGCCAGCCACGAAGTGGCTGCTTACTTGCAAGGAAACGGCTACCGCATCGTCCCGGTCAACCCGAGCTACGCGGGCCAGACCATCCTGGGCGAGCAGGTGTACCCGACGCTGCAGGAAGCGGCCGATGCCCTGGCCGGCAGCGGCCAGCAGATCGACATCGTCGACTGCTTCCGCAAATCGGAAGACATTGCGCCGATCGCGCGCGATGCGATCGCCGTGCGCGCCGGCTGCCTCTGGATGCAGCTCGACATCGAGAACCAGGCGGCCGCCGACCTGGCGCGCGCCGCCGGCCTGGACGTGGTCATGAACCACTGCATCAAGATCGAGCACCGTAGCCTGAACAGCTAATGAACGGCGCGGGCCGGCCACGCCGGTGATCCCGACAAGGGCGGCTGCGTTACAATCATGGCATTCCAACCCGAGGGAACTCCCCGCCATGTCCAAGACCACCGCTCTGCCGTTCGCCTCCCTTGCCGCCGCTGTGCTTGCGGTCTGCGCCGCCCTGCCGGCCGCCGCCCAAACCGGCACCGCAGCGGGCGCGCCGGCGGCCGCGCGCATGCCGGATGGCCGTATGCCCGCCGCCTGCCCGGCGATCCTGAAGCAGAACTTCAAGCGCCTGCAGGACGATGCGCCGCAGGACCTGTGCCAGTACGCCGGCAAGGTGGTGCTGGTGGTGAACACGGCCAGCTACTGCGGCTTTACCAAGCAGTACGAAGGCCTGGAGAAGCTGTACGCGAAGTACGGCGGCCGCGGCCTGGTGGTGCTGGGCTTCCCCTCGAACGACTTCGGCAAGCAGGAGCCGGGCAATTCGAAAGAGATCGCCGACTTCTGCTTCAACACCTATGGCGTCAAGTTCCCGATGTTCGCCAAGAGTGCGGTCACCGGCGCGGAAGCCAACCCGCTGCACGCGAGTCTGACCAAGGCCACCGGCCAGGCGCCGAAATGGAATTTCACGAAATACCTGATCGGCCGCGACGGCAAGGTGATCGAGCATTTCCCGAGCAAGGTGACGCCGGAAGACCCGGCCCTGGTCGGCAAGATCGAACAGGCGCTCACCATGTGATGGCAGGATCGAATAACCTTTTTGGCATTGTGGTTATTTGATCCATATCAACGATTTTTTTGCGCTGCATCAATATTCTTAGCTTCGTCACTGATGACATGACGAAAGGTAAGAAAAATGAAAACGATGTTGCAGCATGCGCTGGCGAGTACCCTTGCGATCACCCTTGCGCTCGCCGGCAGCCAGGCCCTGGCACAAGACACCAACTGGATGGTGCGCGCGCGCGCCGTCCACCTCGACCCGGCGAACGAATCGGCGCCGCTGGCCGGCACCGGCGCGGCGGACCGCATCCACGTCAGCAGCAAGACCATCCCGGAAGTCGATATCTCCTACTTCTTCACGCCGAACCTGGCGGCGGAGTTGGTCCTGACGTATCCACAGAAGCACCACGTCACCCTGGACGGCGCGCGCATCGGCAGCTTCCGCCACCTGCCGCCGACCCTGAGCGCCCAGTACCACTTCGCACCGCAGTCGAGCTTCAATCCCTACCTGGGCGCAGGCGTCAACTACACCCGCATCTCGCACGTGAAGCTGTTGAACGGCGCGGCCGACCTCGAGAACGACAGCTGGGGCCTGTCGCTGCAGGCCGGCGTGGATGTCCGCTTGGATGCGCGCTGGTCGCTCAACTTCGACGTGAAAAAAGTGAACATCCGCAGCGACGTGCTGCTGGGTGGCGCGAAAGCCAGTCACGTGAAGGTGGACCCCGTGTTGTTCGGCGTCGGCGTCGGCTACCGCTTCTGAAACAGACGCTTAGCTTCTCTGCGGGTCGTCCAGCAGGACCGCCCGCAGCGGCCCGCGCAGGGCATTGCAGACCACGATGTCGTCTGCACTTGCCAGCATGGCGCGGGTGATCACGCGTTCGCTTGCGTTCCAGGCGGGCGCCTGCAGCATCACGCCACGCATCACGCCGGGCAGCAGCCCGCAGGACAGCGGCGGCGTGAGCCACTCCGTGCCGAAGCGCACGAACACATTGCTGCGTCCCCCTTCGGTCAATTCCCCCCGCTCGTTGAAGAACAGGGCGTCGAAGGCGCCCTGCGCCTCGGCGGCGCGCCAGGCCGCGTCGTAGCGGCTGCGCACGCTGGTCTTGTGGCGCAGGAAGACGTCACCCGAATGCGTGGTCTCGTTCGCCAGCAGCAGCGGCACCGGTTCGCTTACCGGCGCCAGCGGACCCGCCTGCAGCGCGATCTCGCCGCCGGGCACCACCGACAGGCGCAGCCGGTGCAGCTGCCCCGGGGGCAGGGCCAGGCAAGCCTCGTTGAGCGCCGCGCGCGCGCCGCCGTAGTCGAACGGGTGGCCGAAGTAGCGGCAGGAGGCGGCCAGGCGATCGAGGTGCTGCTCGACGTGGCGGCAGCCGTGCTCCTGGCTGGCGCGCAGGGTCTCGAAGAGCTCGAACTCGTTGGGCAGGCCGGTGAGAAAGCCCGCCTTGAGCCGGCATTCGGCGAATTCCGAGGCCGCGTCGCTGTCGTACACGATGCCGGCGCCCACGCCCAGCTCCCCCTTGCGGACGCCGCCTTCGGGGCTGCCCAGCGCCAGCGTGCGGATCGGGACCGACAGGCAAAAATTGCCGAAACCCGCGCCGAAGGCCTGGCCTGCCTGCGGCGGATCGAACCAGCCGATCGCGCCGGTATAGATGCCGCGCGCGCCCGGTTCGAGTTCGTGGATGATCTCCATGGTGCGGCGCTTGGGCGCGCCCGTGATCGAGCCGCAGGGGTAGAGCGCGTCGAACAGCTGCTCCAGGCTGGCGTCGGCGCGCAGGCGGGCCTGCACGGTCGAGGTCATCTGCAGCACGCTGCCGTAGCGGCGCACCTCGAACAGCGCCGGCACCTCGACGCTGCCGGTCTCGGCCACCCGTCCCAGGTCGTTGCGCAGCAGGTCGACGATCATCAGGTTTTCGGCGCGGTTCTTGGTGTCCTGCGCCAGCGCCTGGGCGCGCTCGTCGTCCACCGCGTCGATGCCGCTGGCTGGCGCGGTGCCCTTCATGGGGCGCGCGGTGAGCACGCCGGCGTCGTGGCGCACGAACAGTTCGGGCGAGAAGGACAGCAGCGCGCTGCCGTCGGGCAGGGCTACCAGGGCGCCGTAGGGCACGCGCTGGCGCGCGCGCAGCCGCGCATACAGCTTGACCAGCGGGCCGTAGGCGTCGAAGCGCAGGCGGTAGGTGTAGTTGACCTGGTAGGTGTCGCCGGCGGCGATGTAGTCGCGGATGCGCCCGATCGCCGCGGTGAACGCGGTTTCGTCGACGTTGGGTGTGATGCCGGCCACGCCGGCCAGTGCGGTGTCTGGCGCGCGGGTGGCGATCCAGGCGGCGACCTGGCTTGCATCGAGGTGCTCGCATTGTTCGAACAGCAGCACCTGCGCCAGCGCCCCCGGCACCGGGTGCGCCGCGATGCCGTGCAGCTGCGCCCCCAGCTCGTAGGTGAGGAGCGGCACCGCGTACAGGCCGCGTGCCAGGGCGTCCTGCATGTCGCGCAGCAGTGGGGGCCAGTCGGCGGGGCGGTCGCAGCGCAGCGTGCCGGCGTGGCGGCTGTACAGGCGCGAACGGGCCTCCTGGGTGGCGCCGGCGTCGTCCAGCAGCGCGAAGACTTCCTGGGTGTCCATTGAATGCTCCGGGCGATCCTTATGCCGCCAGCAGCAGCGACAGCTGCAGCGCCGTGCCCTCGGCCGGGTTTTGCTTGAAGCCGCTCTTGGCGAAGCGGTGCCAGCGCCCGGTCACGTAGCTCACCAAGAGGCTGGCGCGCGCCGCGACGTCGGTCTCGAGGCCGTGGCCCTGGGTGACGGCGATCCGCAAGGCGCCCTTGAACGCCATTTCGATGCGGTCGTAGAACCCGTTCATGCGCAGCTGCAGGCGTTCGTCCTCGCCAACCAGCGCGTCGCCGATCAGCACCCGGGTCATGCCGGGATTGTTGGCCGCGAACGACAGCAGCATCTGCAGGATTGCATGCGCCTGGTTCACGCCGCCTTCCTCGCGCTCGGCGATCTGGTTGATCAGGCCGAAGACGCTCGATTCGATGAATTCGATCAGCCCTTCGTACATCTGCGCCTTGCTGGCGAAGTGGCGGTACAGCGCCGCCTCCGACACCGACAGGCGCGCCGCCAGCGCCGCGGTGGTGATCTTCTCGCCCTTGGGCTGCTCGAGCATCGAGGCCAGGGCCTGGAGGATTTGCAGCTTGCGCTGGCCCGGCTTTGAACTTGCCATGTGATCCCTAGTAGATTGTTATCGTGTTAGCGCAGCCGGTGCAGACGCGCCGGAAGTTGCCGCACGGATTTTACTTTGACATCGACGTAACGGGGGCGTTTCAGGGTCCGCGGCAATGGTCCGATGCGCGGCCCGGCCCTGCCGATCGGATCGCTCATGCGCAGGTACTGGGTCACCCACACGGTGCGCAGGCCGAGGCGGCTGGCGCTTTTCAGGTTGTCCAGGGTGTCCTCGACCAGGATGCAGCGGCGCGCCGCCACGCCGTGCTTGCGCAGCAGACGGCGCAGCATCAGGCTCGATGGCTTGGGGCGCAGCTGGCGGTGCACGTGCATGTGCTCGATGGCGACGTGGTGCGCGAAATGCCGGCTCAGGCCCAGGTGGCGCATCACCTCGCTTGAATAGCGCGTCGGCGCATTGGTGAGCAGGATCTTGCGGCCCGGAAGGCGCCGCAGCAGCGTGGCCAGGCCTTTTTCGGCGCGCACCAGTTTATCCAGGGCGCCGATATCGTGCGTGACGTGCAGGAAGTCGGCCGCCGACACCCCGTGGTGGCGGATCATGCCGAGCAGGGTGGCGCCGTAGCGCTTCCAGTAACCCAAGCGCGCCGCGTCCACCGCGGCCTGGCTGGCGGGCGTGCATCCATCGCCCAGCACGCGCCCGATATAGGTGTTCATGTTGGCACTGATGGCCGGAAAGATGGCGTGCGACGCATCGTGCAAGGTGTTGTCGAGGTCGAACAGCCAGACGGGAGAGGGGAGGGTATGATTTGGCACGGTTCTGCACACGAGGGTAATAATGCGACGACGTTCGATTATAGTGGTCTTCTTCAGCCTGTTCCTGATGGCCTTCCAGGCACTGGCGGCCGGGCTTGCCGAACAACGCGGCGCACTGTTCCGGGTCACGGGCGGCGGACACGCCCTGTACCTGTACGGCACCATCCACGCCGGCCGTCCCGATTTCTATCCCCTCGAGCCGCGTATCCGCCAGGCCCTGGCCGACGCACCCACGCTGGCGCTGGAGATCGATGCCGGGCGCGACCCTGCCGCGGTCGCGGCGGCGCTGCGGGAACACGGCATGTTCCCGGACGGGCAGCCCGGCCTGGCCGGCCTGGCGCCCGAACGCCGCCGCCGCATCGCATCCGCCCTGAAGCAGCAGGGCCTCGACCCGGCCGCCGTGGCGCAGTTCAAACCCTGGATGATCGTCACCACGCTGGCCGTGATCGACGCCGTGAAAATGGGCTACGACCCGCGGCTGGGCGTGGACGCGCACCTGGCGCAGCAGGCGCGCGCGAGCGGCAAGACCCGCATCGCCGAACTCGAATCGATCGGCTACCAGGCCGCACTGCTGAACCGGCTCGCGATCGAGGACCAGTGGAAGCTGCTGGAAGAAACGCTGGAGAACGCGGCCTCGGGCCGCCAGCTGCGCGAAGCGCGCGAACTGTTCGCCGCCTACGAGCAAGCCGACCGGACGGCGCTGGAACGCATCGCGCAGCGCATCGAACAGGACGATTCCCTGGGCGGCAGGTTTACGCGCGAGCTCCTGATCGATGAACGCAACGGACCGATGGCGGACAAGGTGGCGGCACTGCTGGCGCGCGAGGACAAGGCGGTGGTGGCGGTGGGATTGCTGCACCTGGTGGGCAAACGCGGCGTGCCCGAGCTGCTGCGCAAGCGCGGCATCAAGGTGGAGCGGATCTACTAGGAGGGGTACTGCAGGAAGGAGAATGGTGCCCTTGACGTGGATTGAACACGTGGCCTCTCCCTTACCAAGGGAGTGCTCTACCACTGAGCTACAAGGGCATTCAGGTCGTTTTCGGTGGCGGAGATTTCCGCCACAAAAAATTTAGTGAGACCGGATCATAGTGCCAAACGCCTGTTCGGTCAAGACTTCGAGCAACAAACTGTGCTCGATGCGTCCGTCGATGATGTGGACGGTGTTCACGCCCGACTTCGCCGCGTCCAGGGCCGACGAGATCTTCGGCAGCATGCCGCCCGAAATCGTGCCGTCCGCGAACATCTCGTCGATCTCGCGTGCCGACAGGTCGGTGACCAGATTGCCCGACTTGTCCTGCACGCCGGCGATATTGGTCATCATGATGAGTTTTTCGGCTTTCAGGATCTCGGCGATCTTGCCGGCGACCACGTCGGCATTGATGTTGTAGGCCTGGCCGTCCTGGCCGAACCCGATCGGCGAGATGATCGGAATGAAGGCGTCGTCCTGCAGCGCCTTGACCACGGCCGGGTTGATCGCTTCGATCTCGCCGACGAAACCGATGTCGAGGAATTCGCCCGGCTTTTCCTTGTCCGGCATCGACATGCGGCGCGCACGGATCAGGCCGCCGTCCTTGCCGGTCAGGCCCACGGCCTGGCCGCCGTAGTGGTTGATCAACATGACGATGTCCTGCTGGACTTCGCCGCCCAGCACCCACTCGACCACTTCCATGGTTTCTTCGTCGGTGATGCGCATGCCCTGCACGAAGGTCCCCTGCTTGCCGATCTTCTTCAGGGCGTTGTCGATCTGCGGACCGCCGCCGTGCACCACGACCGGATTCATGCCCACCAGCTTGAGCAGGATGACGTCGCGCGCGAAGCCGTGCTTCAGGCGCTCGTCGGTCATGGCATTGCCGCCGTACTTGATGACGATGGTCTTGCCGTGGAAATTACGGATGTAGGGAAGCGCCTCGGCCAGGATCTGCGCCTTGATCTGCGGCGACACCTTGGTCAGGTCGCTGGGTTGGTCGTCGGAATTCAGGCTGCTCAAGGTAGCGTTCATGGAGGGTCCAAAATAAAGGTCGCAAGATTTTAAGGCAACAGCGTAGTACTTGTGCTGATTATATGGCGTCTTGTTGTATTTTATGGGCTGATCCACACCGTACCGAACCATGACTATTTGTCCAGCCCGGAGCGCCCGATGAGCACCTGCACCCGCTGCGGCGCCGAATTCGGCTGCGCCATGACCGATGGCAGCCCAGCACCCTGCTGGTGCACCGCGCTGCCGCCAGCCGTGCCCGTCCCGCAGGAGGCGGCCGGCTGCTGGTGCCCGGCCTGCCTGCGCGCCCATATCGACGCCGAGCTGGCGAAACGTCCAGGGTCGTAGCTCAGCGCTGCGTGCGGAAGAAGCGCATCATCTCGCGGCTCGCATCCGGCCCCTTGTCGTCCGTATAACTGCCGCGTGCATTGCCGCCCGACCAGGCGTGGCCGGCGCCGTGGATCAGCCAGTGCTCGGCGTGCACGCTGCCGTCGTCGTGGTGGTGCACGGTGCGCGTGTACGCGTGGCCGTTCGGCACCTGGCCTGGCTCGGCCGTGCTGCGTGCGCCGCGCACGCTTCCCTGCGCCACCACAGCGTCGCCATTCGCCGGGTGGACGGTGGTGTCGCGGTCGCCGTGGAACACGATGATCGGCACGGTGCGTCCCGGCGCCTGGCTGCGGCGGAAATCGCCCTGCATCGCCGCCAGCGCGGACGGCAGGTCCTTGGCCGCCGCAAACGGCAGCCCGGAATGGACGCCGACGGCCGCGTACAGGTCCGGATACAGCGTGCCCATGATGGTGGCCATCGCGCCCCCGGCCGACAGGCCGGCGACGAAGACCTGGTCCGCGTCGACCGGGTGGCGCGCCATGACGTCGCGGGTGATGCCGGCAATGATCGAGGGTTCGCCGCGGTCGCGCTGCTGGTCCGTTTCGCTGAACCAGTTCCAGCAGCGCGAGGCATTGGCCGCCTGCGATTGCGCCGGATACACGACCAGGCAGCCGAGTTCTTCGGCCAGCGCGTTCATTTGCGTGCCATGCGCGAAATCGTCCGGATTCTGGGTGCAGCCGTGCAGCATGACCACCAGTGCCGCCGGGGCGTCCGTCAGCGTGCTCGGCACATAGAGCTTGTAGTCGCGGGTGCCGGCTTCGTTGGTATAGCTGCCGCTGGTGAAGGTGCCGGGCCAGGGCGTGGCGTCCTGGCCGACCCCGGCGCCCAGGCCGCCGAACTGTTCGCGCACTGACTCCATGGTGCGCTGGAGGTTGGCCAGCATGTCGGGAACGACATTCGCTGCCGCGTGGTCCGGTGCCGCTTGATGTGCCTTGTGATGTGCCTTGTGATGTGCCGTGTGAGGCGGCGCCGTGTGTTCGCGCACCGGTTCGGCCTCGTTGGCGGCCGTTGCGCCCGGCGGCGGGTTGATGTCGCGCATCGGCGGCGCACCGGGAGCAGGGGGGGACGCCGGGCGCTGGAAGGCCGTGGCGTGCTTCATCGCTTCCTGAACGATGGCCGTGGTGTCCACCGGTCCTTTTTTCATCAGGCTGTCGGTGGCTTTGCGCATCTGCGCAAGCAAGTGCATGTTCAGTTTCATGGTGTTTCCTCCGCCGGCGCGATCACTGGATGCGCCCGGCAAGTGCCGCCTTGACCGCGCTGCTGGCATGCAGCGCGCCGAGGACGACGATGGATTCGATGGTGTCCAGCGCCAGTTCCGGCGGGACGTCGTGGGCGATGCTGGCCAGGCCGAGCACCTGGATCTGCAAGCGTTCGCCGGCCTCGTGGGCGCGCTCGAGATCGGCACGCGTGTAGTGGTGCATGCCGAGGACCAGGCTGCGCCGCGCGACCGTCTGGCGGACCACGTCGGCATGCGTCTGCAACTGGTTGCGGATCGCCGTGCGGATCAGGTCGGAACGGTTCGCATAAAAGCCTTCGCTCACCAGGAGATCGATCTGGCCGAGGTCGATTGGCCCCAGGTTGATGGTGATCTTTTCCGAATCCGCCGGCCGCGCCGCGTCTTTGGCCGAGGCTTTTGCCAATGCGCTCGACGCTATTTTCGTCATTTCCTTGCTCATGATGCCATCCGCTTCCTTACGCCACGCTTTCACCATCCATCTGGATGGTTCTTGGAGTGTACGCTTGTGGTGTGCTACGTCAAGACCGGACGTAGGCAAATGTGCCGGGCTGCGTTAATCTGCGCACATGCGTGCAGAAATACAACTCGGCCATTGCTTCGAATGGCAGTACACCGTTCCTGAACGGGCCACCGTGCCCGCGCTCTACCACGACACGCCGTTCTGTCGCGACATGCCGCCCGTGCTGGCGACCGGCTACCTGGTCGGCATGATGGAACTGGCCTGCCTGCACGGGCTGATGCCCTTCGTGGACTGGCCGGCCGAGCAGAGCCTGGGTACGATGGTCAGCTTCCGCCACCTGGCGCCGACGCCGCCGGGTATGACGCTCACCATCCGGGGCGAGGTGCTGGAAGTCGACGGCCGGCGCGTGCAGTTCCGGGTGGAGGCCTGGGACGACCTTGAAAAAGTGTGTGAAGGAATTCACGAACGCCACCTGATCGATCCGGAGCGCTTCCAGGACCGGCTGGCGCGCAAGCTGGCACAGTGGCGCGCCAGCCAGCCCTCGTCCCATACGGCAGGAGGGCCGCCACCCCGGAATGCGGGATAATGCGCGATGGCATTGCCATGTTTTTACTGATAAATGTTGATCGACTCGGCTGACATCGCTCCGCTGGATTTCCCGCGGACCGCGCGCGGCGAGATGGACGACGACCCGATACTGTATGCGCTGAATGATCGCGGCAGCCGGCTGGCCGGCGCCCTGATGTCACGCAGTTACTTCAATAAGCGCCTGCCATGAATCCCGAACTGCACACCCCCATCCCATCGCCCTGCATCAACCTGTGCCAGATGGACCCCGCGACCGGCCTGTGCCGCGGCTGCCTGCGCACGATCGACGAAATCGTCGCCTGGGGCAAGGCGAGCGATGACGACAAGCGCGCGGTCTGGGCCGAGATCCGGCGCCGCGAAGCCGAGATCGACTGGGGCTGAGGTGGACCTGCGCCTGCCGGCATCGATGCAGGTCTTCGAGCGCGGCTGGCTCTCGTCCAACAACGTCCTGTTCAGCGGCCGCGCGCAGAGCGCGCTGGTCGACAGCGGCTACGCGACGCACGCGCCGCAGACGCTGGCGCTGGTGCGCCAGGCCCTGGGCGGGCGTCCGCTGGACCGCCTGCTCAACACCCACCTGCACTCCGACCACTGCGGCGGCAATGCGCTGCTGCAGGCGGCCTATGGCTGCCGGACCGCGATTCCGGCCCTGGAGGCGGCCAAGATGGCGGCGTGGGACGAAGCGGCGCTCAGTTACCGCGCCACCGGCCAGCAGTGCCCGCGTTTCAGCTTCGACGCCGTGCTGGCGCCGGGCGACCGGCTCGCGCTGGGCGACCTGGCCTGGCAGGTGCTGGCGGCGCCTGGCCACGACCCGCACGCGCTGCTGTTCTTCTGCGCCGCCGAGGGCATCCTGATTGCCGGCGACGCGCTGTGGGAAAATGGTTTCGGCGTGATCTTCCCGGAGCTGGCGGGCGAACCGGGGTTTGCCGAGGTCGGCGCCACGCTCGACCTGATCGCCACGCTCGACGCCCGTGTCGTCGTACCCGGTCACGGCGCGGTGTTCGGAGACGTGCCCGGGGCGCTGGCGCGTGCCCGCGCGCGCCTGGACTACCTGAGCGCCGATCCGGTGCGCAATGCGCGCAATGCGGTCAAGGTGCTGCTGAAATTCCTGCTGCTCGAGCGCCGTACGCTGGCGCTGGAGACGCTGCCCGGCCTGCTGGCTTCGATCCCCCTGGTGGAGCGGGTGCGCACCCGGATCCTGGGGATGGAGCAGGACGAGCTGGCCCGCTGGGCCGGCGCGGCGCTGGCAAAGGCCGGCGCCGCCCGCGTCGAAGGAGCGCTGCTCGTCGACGTTTAGAGGCGAGAATCTAGCACGATCGTTCTTTTTTCGGGGCTATAATGCCCGGAGTTCCTCCATCAACCTGACGAGCGAAAGCCTTCCATGACGCTGCCTCCCGTGCTGCAAGACCTGTCCCTCCCCGTCATCGCTTCCCCGATGTTCATCGCCAGCGGTCCCGCGCTGGTGGCGGCCCAGTGCAAGGCCGGCATCGTCGGCTCCTTCCCGGCGCTGAACGCGCGCCCGGCCGAGCTGCTCGATACCTGGCTCACCGACCTGCAG
Source organism: Massilia sp. UMI-21 (assembly GCA_015277795.1). Taxonomy (NCBI): domain Bacteria; kingdom Pseudomonadati; phylum Pseudomonadota; class Betaproteobacteria; order Burkholderiales; family Oxalobacteraceae; genus Massilia; species Massilia sp. UMI-21. Next base: position 325,755 of record CP063848.1, read on the forward strand.
CGCGAGCTGGCCGAGTACCAGCAGGCCAATCCGGACGCGAAGGTCGGCCCGATCGCGGTCAACCAGATCGTGCACCAGTCGAACGACCGCCTGGCGCACGACGTCGAAGTCTGCGTGAAGCACCAGGTGCCGATCATCATCTCGTCGCTGCGCGCGCCGCCCAAGGAAATGCTGGACGCCGTGCACGCCTACGGCGGCATCGTGCTGCACGACGTGGTCTCGATCCGCCACGCCGAAAAGGCGCTGGAGGCCGGCGTGGACGGCCTGATCCTGGTCGCGGCCGGCGCCGGCGGCCATGCCGGCGCGCTGTCGCCGTTCGCGCTGGTGGGCGAGGTGCGCAAGTTCTTCAAGGGGCCGATCGCGCTGTCCGGTTCGATCGCCACCGGCGACGCCATCCTGGCAGCCCAGGCCATGGGCGCCGACTTCGCCTACATCGGCTCGCGCTGGCTGGCGACGAAGGAATCGAACGTCACCGACGCCTACCGCGACGCGATCGTGGAGTCGCGCGCGGCCGACGTGGTGTACACCAACCTGTTTACTGGCGTGCACGGCAACTACCTCAAGAAATCGATCGTCGCGGCCGGACTCGATCCGGACAATCTGCCGGAATCGGACAAGAGCAAGATGAGCTTCGGCTCGGGCAGCGCCAAGGCCTGGCGCGACATCTGGGGCGCGGGCCAGGGCGTGGGCCTGATGGAAGACGTGCCGACGGTGGCCGAGATGGTGGAGCGCCTGAAGGCGGAATATGCGGCGGCGCGTGCGCGCCTGAGCCTGGTGTAGGGTGGGCGGCTTTGCCGCCCACGCGTTCAGCCAGCCGTCGAATGGACGATGCGCGTTATTTCATCGTATCGTTGGACGCGTGGGCGGGAGACCCGCCCACCCTACGAACATCAGTCGAGGCGCTTGGCGTCCGGCGTCGGGAACGCCGGCGGCGGCTCGTTCGCCGCGCTCAGGTCGTCGGGGTGGATCGACCACAGGCCCGGCAGGTTGCGCCAGTAGTTGTAGACGTCCATGCCGAAGCCGACCACGAATTCGTTCGGCAGCGTCAGGCCGATCAGGTCGGCCTTGATCGGCTTGGCGCGCTTGATGTCCTTGTCGGCGAACACGGCGACGATGACTTCGGCCGCGCCCATGTCGAGCAGGCGCTGCTTGACGTGGGCGAGCGTTTCGCCTTCGTCGAGGATATCGTCGACCACGACGATGGTGCGCCCGGCCACGTCCTGGCGCGGAATCACTTTCCACACGATCTGGCCGCCGCGGTCGGCGTCGCCGTAGCGGCTGACGTGGATGTAGTCGAATTCGAGCGGGAAGTCGAGCTGCGGCAGCAGGTGGCCGGTGAACACGACGGCGCCGCCCATCACGCCCAGCACCAGCGGAAAGTCCTTGTCTTCGGGATGGCCGAAGCGTGTGTTCAGTTGGGCGGCGACACGCGCCACCGCGGCCAGGACTTCTTCGGGCGTGACGATCTGGGTGGCGTTGGCGAGGAGCGCACGGGCGCGGTCATGGTGGTAGTCTTGCATGCTCATTCTGTCTTCTGGTGGAAAGATGGCGGGCCGCTCAGATGCCCGATGATGTGCCGGATTATGCGCTAATCGGGTGCATGGGCGCGTTCCCGTTGGAATCAGCTGGCTGTTCGGCTCGCCGCAATTTCAGCTTGCAGCTTGCGGGCCGATGCCGCTACGAAATCCATCCTGTCTCCTGCGCCGGCTGCTGCCGGTCAACGTGTCGGTCCGCGCATTGTAACGGATGATGTCATGGCGCAATAACCCGGAGCGCCACGTCCGGGCATTGCGGCGTATCATACGTGGCTTGGAAAACAACAAACGACCAGCCATGTCCAGCCCAGAATTCGAACAAGCCCGCAGCCAACGCCTGGCCCAACTGCGCAGCGCGATGGCGCGCGCCGGCATCGATGCCTACATCGTGCCGTCGAGCGACCCGCACCTGTCGGAATACCTGCCCGGCCACTGGAAGGGCAGGGAGTGGCTGTCCGGCTTCACCGGCTCGGTCGGCACCTTCATCGCCACGGCAAGCTTCGCCGGCGTCTGGACCGACGGCCGCTACTGGACCCAGGCCGAGACCGAGCTGGCCGGCAGCGAAGGGGAAAGCAAGATCGCGCTCATGAAGATCCCGGGCGCGGCGAGCCAGATGCACGTGGACTGGCTGGCCGCCAATCTCGCGCCCGGCCAGACGGCGGCCGTCGACGCGCGCGTGCTCGGCCTGGCCGGCGCCCGCCTGCTGGCCGACGCCCTGGCGGCCAAGGGCGTCATGCTGCGCCTCGATGTCGACCTGCTCGACGAAGTCTGGTCGGATCGCCCGTCACTGCCGGCCGACCCGGTGTTCGAGCACCTGCCGCCGTATGCGACCATGCCCCGGCTCGACAAGCTGGCCGCGACCCGCGCCGCCATGGAGCAGCATGGCGCGGGCTTCCATTTCATCTCGACGCTCGACGATATCGCCTACCTGTTCAACCTGCGCGGCACCGACGTCAGCTTCAACCCGGTGTTCCTGGCGCATGCGCTGGTCGGCCGCGCCGACGCCACCCTGTTCGTGGGCGAGGGCAAGGTAGCGCCCGAGCTGCGCGCGCGCCTCGAAGCGGACGGCGTGCACCTGGCGCCGTACGCGAACACCGCTACCGCGCTGGGTGCGTTGCCGGACGGCGCCACCCTGCTGCTCGATCCGCGCCGCGTCACCGCCGGCATGCGCGCCGCCGTCGGGCCGGGCGTGAACGTGGTGGAAGCGATCAACCCGACCACCTTCGCCAAGTCGCGCAAGCTCGATGCGGAGGCCGTCAACGTGCGCAGCGCGATGGAACACGACGGCGCGGCGCTGTGCGAATTCTTCTGCTGGCTCGAAGCCGAGCTGGCCAACGGCAGCCGCACGCCATTGGACGAAGTCGCGATCGACACCCACATCACGGCCGCGCGCAGCCGCCGCCCGAACTTCATCAGCCCGAGTTTCTCGACAATCGCCGGCTTCAACGCCAACGGCGCGATCATGCATTACCGTGCGGCGCAGGAAAGCTGCGCGGTCATCGAGGGCGACGGCCTGCTGCTGATCGACTCGGGCGGTCAGTACCTGGGCGGCACCACCGACATCACCCGCGTGATCCCGGTGGGCACGCCATCCAGCGCGCAGAAGTGCGACTACACGCTGGTCTTGAAAGGCCTGATCAACCTGTCCGCGACGCGCTTCCCGCGCGGCACCCGGGCGCCGCTGCTGGACGCCGTCGCGCGCGCGCCGATCTGGGCCGCCGGCATCGACTACGGCCACGGCACCGGCCACGGCGTCGGCTACTTCCTGAACGTGCACGAAGGTCCGCAGACCATCTCCCCGAGCGTGCCGCCGGACCCGCATACCGCGATGGAGCCGGGCATGATCACCTCGATCGAGCCGGGCATCTACCGGCCGGGTCGCTGGGGCATCCGCATCGAGAACCTGGTGCTGAACCAGGTCGTGGACAACACCGAGTTCGGCGAATTCCTGGGCTTCGAAACGCTCACCCTGTGCCCGATCGACACCCGTCCACTGGAGCGCACGCTGCTGCGCCAGGACGAGATCGCGTGGCTGAACGCCTACCATGCCACCGTGCGCGCGCGCCTGGAACCGCACGTGCGCGGCGCGGCGCGCGAGTGGCTGTTCGCGCGCACGGAGGCGATCTGATGGCCAGCTCACGTTCCACCCGCGCCAGTGCGGCGGTCGAGCGCCTCAAGAAGCGCACCGGGAACAGCGCCTATTCGATGGCGCGCACCGGCGACGGACTGTTTTATTTGTCCGAGGCCCCCGGCGCCCCCGCGCTCAATGCGCCGCTCGAGCTGGACGACTTCGTCGCATTCGTGAACGGCCTCGGCCCGCAGGAGGTGAAGCGGATCAGCAAGCATGACGAGGCTTTCGAGAAGCAACTGGTGCGCAAGAAGCCGGGAGCCTGACGATCCGCGTATGCCTTCCCTGCCCGCCAACCCCCTGCTTGCCGCTTACTGGTCCGAATCCAGCATCGCCACGAATGGCCTGATCCTGCTGCACCTGGCCGGCGCGCTGGCGTTGGGGCTGCTGGTCGGCTACGAGCGTGCCTACCACGGCCGCGCCGCCGGCATGCGCACCTACGGCCTGGTGTGCATGGCCTCGGCGGCGCTGACCATCCTGGCCGGCTATCCGGACTTCTGGTACGGCGGCCATGGCGGCGTGCTGGCGCCGGTCGACCCTACCCGCATCATCCAGGGCGTGGTGACCGGCATCGGCTTTCTCGGCGCCGGCGTGATCATGCGCGAAGGTTTCAACATCAGCGGCCTGACCACGGCGGCCTCGATCTGGGCCTCGTCCGCGATCGGCATCCTGGTGGGCGTCGGCTTCTACCTGGCGGCGATGGGCCTGGCCTTTTTCTCGGGGATGATCATGATCTACCTGAACCGCCTGGAGACGATTTTGCCGTCGCGCCATGCGGTGGCGGTGCGCATGCGTTTCAAGCCGCAGGTCTTGCCGCGCGAAGAAGTGCTGCGCCAGGCCGCGCTCGAGCGCGGCTACGAGATCGCGGGCAGCTCGCTGACGATCAGCAGCGACGAGGGCCGCCAGGAGTGGCGCTTCGTGGCGCTGGCGCTGTCCAACCGCAGCGGCGCGCCGCTGTCGGAGCTGGCCACCGAACTGGCCGCGTTCGAGGGACTGGAAGCCTTCCAGCTTTCGCACGCACGCAATTAAAAAAGCGATCAACAACAATAAGCCTGTTTTCCATTACTGGGGTTCATCAATGCAAGCACAAGACGTTCTCGATTTCTGGTTCCTGCCGGAAGGCAGCCAGGGCCATGGCCAGCAGCGCAAGCAGTGGTTCCAAAAGGACGATGCCTTCGACAGCACGGTGCAGGAGCGCTTCGGCGCCCTGATCCACCAGGCGATGGCGGGCGGGCTGCGCGAGTGGGACGAGATCGGACCGCGCGGTACGCTGGCGCGCATCCTCGTACTCGACCAGCTCACCCGCAACGCTTTCCGCTGCAAGCCGGAATCCTTCGGTGGCGACATCCTGGCGCTGGCCGCCGCGCGGCAGCTGGTCGATTCGGGCGCGCACCTGAACCTGTCGCCGGTCGAGCGCCAGTTCGTCTACATGCCCTTCGAGCATGCCGAAGACGCGCGCATGCAGGAGCAGGCCGTGACCCTGTTCACCGAACTGGCCGCGCAGCACGAAGGCTTCGGCGAAGCACTCGACTATGCGCACCGCCACCGCGGCGTGATCGCCCGCTTCGGCCGCTTCCCGCACCGTAACGCCATCCTCGGACGCGCCTCGACCCCGGAAGAGCTGGCCTACCTGCAACTGCCCGGCGCCGGTTTCTGACGTGTCGACGCTGAACCTGGTCGGCGCCGGCCACGTCGGCCGCGCGCTCGGACGCCTGTTCGCCGCGCGCGGGCCCTTCACGCTGCAGGATGTCCTGACCCGCTCCGATGCCAGCGCGCACGAAGCGGTGGCCTTCATCGGCGCCGGCCATGCCTGCGCCACGCGCGCGCAGATGCGTGCCGCGCAGGTGTGGATGCTGGCCGTGGGAGATGACGCGATCGCGCCCGCCTGCGAAGCCCTGGCGCACAGCGGGCAACTGGCAGGCGCCGTGGTGTTCCACTGCAGCGGCGCCAAGGCTTCCAGCGAGCTGCAGGCCGCGCGCGCTGCCGGCGCCTTCGTGGCCAGCGTGCATCCGGTGCGCAGTTTCGCGGACCCGGAAGCGGTGGCAGCGGATTTTGCCGGCACTTTCTGCGGCATCGAGGGCGACCCACAGGCGCTGGCCGTGCTGGAGCCGGCCTTCGCCGCGATCGGCGCGCGCCTGGTGCGCATCGACCCGGCCGCCAAGACCGTCTACCACGCGGCCGCCGTGTTCGCGTCGAACTACCTGGTGACCGTGGTCGACGCCGCGCTGCGCGCCTACCAGGCGGCCGGTGTACCGGCCCAGGTGGCGCGCGAACTGGCGCGGCCGCTCGCCACCGAGGCGCTGGCCAACGTGTTCCGCCTCGGGCCCGAAGCGGCGCTCAGCGGTCCGGTCGCACGCGGCGACTTCGCCACCGTGGCGCGCCAGCAGGAAGCCGTCATGCGCTGGGATCCCGCCACCGGCCGTCTGTACGAGGCGCTGGTGCCGCCGACAGCCGATCTGGCACGGCGCAAGCGCGGAGACGCCTGAACTTATCCAGTACTTATACAGCGCTTGTTCAAGGCTTATTCAGCGCTTGTTCAGCACTTATCCAGTGTTTATCCCGGCGCTTTTCCCGGGCTTTTCCAAGACATTCCCATGCTCTTATCCAAAGCTTTATCCACAGGGGTTCCGATGTTCTTCACTGCCTGGGCCACCCTGGCCGCACTCGGCGTGTATTTCTGGACCGGCGTGAACGCCGGCCGCGCGCGCATCCGCTACCAGGTGCCGGCGCCCTCGATGGAGGGTCCGGAGGCCTTCCTGCGCTGCCAGCGGGTGCAGGCCAATACCCTCGAGCAGCTGCCGCTGCTGCTGGTGCCCTTGTGGCTGTGCGCCTTCTACCTGGGCGACGCATGGGCGGCGGCCGGCGGCCTGCTGTGGTGCGCAGGCCGCATTGCCTATGCACTCGGCTATTACCGCGATCCGGCGCGTCGCGAACTCGGCTTCATTACGGGGATGGTGGCTTGCGCGTTGTTAATTTGCGGCACCGCCTGGGGACTATTGCTGCGCTAACGCCAAGAAACCGCAGACAGTGGTCGACAAAGTTCCCGCAGGGCAATAAGCTAGGATGCTGAGGAAACCAAACCGATCCGCCCGCTGCGCCCTGCCGACCCGGCGCGTGCCGCCGTGCGGGCAACAGGAGAAGGAGAGAACATGCTGTTCTTGAAGAGTACCAGTGTCACCAGGGCCCCGGGCATCTACGAAGTCGACATCGCAGCCAAGCCGCCCGGCAAGACCTTCGGTGTCTTCCTTGCCACCGATCCGGACAATCCGCCGCAGACCGTGCTGGCGGGCCTGGCCGAACTCGGCTTCAAGAACACGCACCAGCAGACCTATGTCCACAAGGACAAGGGCAAGGTGCTGGACCTGCACTTCCAGAAGGATGGCAGCGACTTGTTCAACGGCTGGAAGGCCGAGGAATGCAAGGCCAACCTGGCGGCCATCGAAGCGCTGTTCGGCAACGTCGGCATCGACGTGACGCCGCGTGTGATGAGCCTTGCCGAAGCCTACGCCTGAGAGCGTCCAACGATTCCCCGATGGCTTGCCCTCGGGGTTTGTCAGGCGCTCTCTGTAATGACCTCGATGTGGTACAGCGCCCACAAGGGCCCCAGGCCGCCAAGCGCCATCGGCTGAGCGTCAAGCTGCGTCGCCACTTGCACAAATGGATCTATTCGACTCGACCCCGGCCTTGCTGCCGATTCCCCTGCGCGATGGCGAACTGGCCTTCCTCGCCCAGCTGCCGCTGCCCTGGCCGAACGGGCTGGTGCTGGCGCGCCTGATCGCGGAAACCGACTGGCGCGAGGAGACCGTCGTGGTGTACGGCAAGCGCCACCGGCAGCCGCGCCTCTCGGCCTGGCACGGCGACAAGGCCTACCGTTACTCCGGCTTGAGCCTGGCTCCTGCGCCATTCACGCCGCTGCTCGACACCATCCGCCAGGCGGCCGAGCAAGCCACCGGGCGGCGCTACAACAGCGTGCTCCTGAACTATTACCGTGATGGCCGCGACAGCATGGGCATGCACAGCGACGACGAACCGGAACTGGGACCGGAGCCGGCGATCGCCTCGGTCAGCTTCGGCGCCACGCGACCGTTCGTCCTGCGCCACAAGGCCAGCAAGGAAACGGTCAAGCTGCCGCTGACGGACGGCAGCCTGCTGTTCATGGCCGGGAAGACGCAGGCCAATTGGATGCATGGGATCAATAAAACCGCAAAGCCGCTGGGTCCGCGTGTGAACCTAACTTTCCGAAACATCGAGTAACGAGCGCGCTTTTTTCCGTATCTTCTGTGGCAAATATCTAACGCATCAGTCATTAATTTACATCTGCTTACAGTTCTTACGGCTTTAGGACTTTCATCAAGGGGAGCGAATGCTATCTTGGCCATATCGCGATTCGTTCGGAATCGCGAACCAGTCAAGTAAAAGGATTCGCAATGAACAAGCTTCTCGTTGTACTGATCGCATCTGCCGCCGCCATGTCGGCAGCCCAGGCCCAGACCACCGGCGCACCGCGCGCCTATGTCGGCGCCGGGATCGCGAGTGCCGACCATGACTTCAAGATGTCCGGCGCCTCGAACGTCGATACCGAAGGCTACAAGGCATCCGGCAAGCTCTTCGGTGGATATGAGTTCGACCAGACCTGGGGTGTCGAAGCCGGCTACACCGATTTCCGCAAGTCCGACGTCAACTACTCGATCGGCGGCGTCAACAACCGCGGCGAAACCGATGGCCATGCCTACTACCTGGCCGCCAAGGCGACATGGCCGGTCAACGAGCAGGTCTCGGTGTACGGCAAGCTCGGCGCGGCGCGCACCAAGAGCGAACTGGAAACCCTGAACGCAGTGCAGAACATGAGCCGTAGCAAAACCGAAGCCTATGGTGCGCTCGGCGCGGAGTACAAGCTGAACCAGAATGTGTCGCTGGTCGGCGAATACGAACGCTACGGCAAGAGCAAGGACTTCGGCGCCAAGGCCGACGTCTTCACCATCGGCGCGAAATACGCGTTCTAAGCTTGCATCTGCTGTAAGCAAAAAAAGGCCCTGCGGGGCCTTTTTGCTTACCTGGCTCACAACCTGGCAAAGCCGTTCGATTGCGGACGATGCACCCAGGGCGGCACGATCAGTGCCGGGCCCGGCGCCGGCAGCGGATGGCCGGCAAGCACGAAGCGACGCAGCGAAGACCAGGGCCACTCGTTGGGATGGCTGCAGAAACCGTGCCGTACCGCATCCAGGTGGGTATAGTCGACCAGCGCCGCGTACTCGCGTTCGTCGCCGACCCGGTAGTGCTGGTAATGGCGTTCCCAGATCGCGCCCTCGCTCGCATCCGGCACCGACTTGCGCAGCGCCTTGGAAAAGGCGATCTTGACCGCACGCCAGCGGCTCGAGCAGTCGTGGTCGCCCGGCGGCAGCGTCCAGATCGCATGCGCATGGTCCGGCAGGACGGTCCAGGCATCGACATGGAAGGGCTTGCGCACGCGCGCCAGCCGCATGGCTTCACCGAAGGCAGAAATATGGTCTGTCAGCAGGGTGCTGCCCCGTTCGAGCAGGCGCACCGTGAAAAAAAACGTCCCGCCCGGGACGCGGTTGTCGCGGTAATCAGTCATGGGCTCCGTCAGTCCGTCCCTCGGAAAAGCAGCGGACATCCGAGGCCGGCTGGCCTCATCGAGAAAGATTCTACACACGACTTCTGGCAGAGCGCGTTCGTTTCCGACGATAAAAAAATCCCCGCATTGGCGGGGATTTCCTTTATGAAACAAGACCTTACTGCTGAGCTTAGGTCGTCAGCGGCTTGTAGCGAATACGCTTCGGCTTGGCGCCTTCTTCGCCCAGTCGCTTCTTCTTGTCGGCTTCGTATTCCTGGTAGTTACCGTCAAAGAAGGTCACCTGCGAATTGCCTTCGAAGGCCAGGATGTGGGTGGCGATGCGGTCCAGGAACCAGCGGTCGTGCGAGATCACCATCACGCTGCCGGCGAACTCGAGCAGGGCGTCTTCGAGTGCGCGCAGGGTTTCCACGTCGAGGTCGTTCGACGGTTCGTCCAGCAGCAGCACGTTGCCGCCCTGCAGCAGGGTCTTGGCCAGGTGCAGGCGGCCGCGTTCGCCGCCCGACAGGTTGCCGACCACCTTTTGCTGGTCCGAACCCTTGAAGTTGAAGCGGCCGAGATAAGCGCGCGAGGGCATCTCGAAGCGGCCCACGCTGAGCATGTCGGCGCCGCCGGTCACGTCCTCGAACACGGTCTTGCCGTTGGCCAGTTCGTCGCGGTGCTGGTCGACCAGCGATACCTTGGCGGTCTGGCCGATCGCGACTTCGCCGCTGTCCGGCTGTTCCTTGCCGGCGATCATCTTGAACAGGGTCGACTTACCGGCGCCGTTCGGGCCGATGATGCCGACGATCGCGCCCGGCGGCACCGTGAAGGACAGGTTGTCGATCAGGAGGCGGTCACCAAACGCTTTCGAGACGTTCTTGAACTCGATGACTTCATTGCCCAGGCGCTCGGCCACGGGGATGAAGATCTCCTGGGTCTCGTTGCGCTTCTGGTATTCGTATTCGCTCAGCTCATTGAAGCGGGCCAGACGGGCCTTCGACTTGGCCTGGCGCGCCTTCGGGTTCTGGCGCGACCATTCGAGTTCTTTCTGCAGGGCTTTCTGGCGTGCCGATTCGGTCGCTTCTTCCTGTTTCAGGCGCGCCTGTTTCTGGTCCAGCCAGGACGAGTAATTGCCCTTCCATGGGATGCCCGAACCGCGGTCCAGTTCCAGGATCCATTCGGCGGCGTTGTCGAGGAAGTAGCGGTCGTGGGTGATGCCCACCACGGTGCCCGGGAAGCGCAGCAGGAACTGCTCCAGCCACTCGACCGATTCGGCGTCCAGGTGGTTGGTCGGCTCGTCCAGCAGCAGCATGTCCGGTTTGCTCAGCAGCAGCTTGCACAGCGCCACGCGGCGCTTCTCGCCGCCCGACAGTACGCCGATCTTCTGGTCCCACGGCGGCAGGCGCAGCGCATCGGCGGCCATTTCCATTTGCAGGTTCAGGTTGCCGCCATCGGCCGCGGCGATGATCGATTCGAGGCGCTCCTGCTCCTTGGCCAGGGCGTCGAAGTCGGCGTCCTCGTCCGCATAGGCGGCGTACACGGCTTCCAGCTTGGCTTGCGCCTCGAAGGCTTCGCCCAGGCCCGATTCCACTTCCTGGCGCACGGTTTTTTCCGGGTCGAGTTGCGGCTCCTGCGGCAGGTAGCCGATGTTCAGGCCGGGCATCGGGCGCGCTTCGCCCTGGATGTCGGTGTCGATGCCGGCCATGATCTTCAGCAGGGTCGACTTGCCCGAGCCGTTCAGGCCGAGCACGCCGATCTTCGCACCCGGGAAGAAGGACAGCGAAATATCTTTCAGGATCTGGCGTTTTGGCGGGACGATTTTGCCCACGCGGTTCATGGTATAGACGTAATTGGCCATGCTTTACTCTGGTGTTGTTTAAGGTGCACAGGATACGACAGAACCCGCCGCGCGGGACACAGGTTTTTGTGCCCGCGCGGGTTCGCTCAGTCTTTCTTGCGGGTCCGACTGCGTGCCAGGCCTTCGCCGGCGAACAGCGCCAGCGCGGCCCAGATCATCAGGAAGCCGACCAGGCGCTCGCTGCTGAAGGCTTCGTGGAACAGCCACACGCCCAGCAGGAACTGGATGGTGGGCGACAGGTACTGCAGCAGGCCCAGGATCGACAGCGGGATCTGGCGCGCGCCGGTGGCAAACAGCAGCAGCGGAATCGCCGTGATCGGCCCGGCGGCGGCCAGCAGCAGGCGCGTCGCGTCGGAAGGCGCGTTGAGGAAGGCATTCTCGCCGTGCACGGTCAGCCAGCCCACGTAAGCGAGCGCAAACGGAAACAGCACCATGGTCTCGAAGGACAGGCCCTCGAGCGCGCCCAGTGCGGCGGTCTTGCGCAGCAGGCCGTAGGCGCCGAAGCTGGCCGCCAGCAGTAGCGCGATCCAGGGTACCGAGCCCGACTGCCAGGTGAGCCAGCCGACGCCCAGCGCGGCAATGGCAATCGCGGCCCATTGGGCCGGGCGCATGCGCTCCTTCAATATCAGGTACCCGAACATGATGTTCACCAGCGGGTTGATGAAATAGCCCAGGCTGGCCTCGATCACGTGGCCGTTCTTGACCGCCCAGATGTAGACCAGCCAGTTGGCCGACAGCAGGCAGGCGGAGGCGACGAAACTCCAGAACACACGCGGCTGGCGGACCAGGGCCAGCCACTTCCACTGGCGGCGCAAGGCCAGCACCACCAGCAGAAACGCGAGTGACCACAGTACCCGGTGCGCCAGGATCTGGGATGGCGGCACCTCGCCAAGCGCGTGGAAATAAATAGGGAACAGGCCCCAGGCCAGGAAGGCGAGGGCGGCGGAGAGGATACCGGAGCGCATGGAAAAGGAGGCGATTGCTGGGGTGACATTATCCCTGATGCGCAATTTCTCTGCTGGGACAAGGGCTTTTCCAGCCGGTGTATCATCCAAGGCGAATCTTCTTGCAATTTTCTTGTCGTTATTTTATGGTGCGCTGCACCAGAACAGAACAATGGTGTCACCTTGAGTTCAGAAAATAAGAAGAGCAGCGTCGCGGCGCTGACGCTGGCCGCCGTCGGCATCGTCTACGGCGACATCGGCACCAGCCCCCTGTACACCCTGCGTGCGATCTTCGACGATACGCACGGCCTCCCCCTCACCACTCCCAACATCATCGGCGTCATCTCCCTGATCTTCTGGAGCCTGACGATTATCGTTTCGCTCAAGTACGTCACCCTGGTGCTGCGTGCCGACAACCGCGGCGAAGGCGGCATCATGGCGCTGATGGCGCTGGCCACCAATTCGGTGACCAAGGCGTCGCGCTGGCATTTCCCCTTGCTGGTCATCGGCGTGCTCGGCACCACCATGTTCTACGGCGACAGCGTGATCACACCGGCGATCTCGGTGCTGGGCGCCATCGAGGGCCTGGAAGTGGCGGCGCCCGGCATGGCGCACTACGTGGTGCCGCTGGCGGTGGTGGTGCTGGTGCTCCTGTACAGCGTGCAGCGCCATGGCACGGCCGGCATCGGCCGCTTCTTCGGTCCCGTCATGCTGGTCTGGTTCATCACGCTGGCCGTCATGGGCATCATCAACATCATCGAAGCGCCGGTCATCCTGCATGCGCTCAATCCCTGGAACGCACTGCGCTTCATGCTGGAAAATAAACTGCTGGCCTTCGTCGCCCTGGGGGCAGTGGTGCTGGCGATTACCGGGGCCGAGGCGCTGTACGCCGACATGGGCCACTTCGGCCGCAAGCCGATCCGCCTGGCCTGGTTCGCCATCGCTTTTCCGGCACTGGCGTTGAACTACCTCGGCCAGGGCGGCCTCCTGATCATGCAGCCCGATGCGGTCGAGAATCCCTTCTTCCACCAGCTCGGCGCCTGGAGCGTGATTCCGCTGGTGATCCTGTCGACCATGGCGGCCGTGATCGCTTCGCAGGCGACCATCTCGGGCACCTATTCGATGACCAAGCAGGCGATCGCGCTTGGCCTGCTGCCGCGCATGCGCATCCTGCACACCTCGGAAAGCGAGATCGGCCAGATCTACATCCCGGCCGTGAACTGGCTGCAGCTGGCGATCGTCCTGGTCGCCGTGGTCGGCTTCGGTTCCTCGGACAACCTGGCCGGCGCCTACGGTATCGCGGTGACCGCGACCATGATGGCCACCACCATCCTCACCTTCTTCGTGACGCGCTACCGCTGGCGCCTGCCGCTGCTCGTGTGCCTGGGCGCGACCGGCTTCTTCCTGGTGATCGACGTCATGCTGTTCGCGTCGACCAGCCTGAAGCTGCTCCACGGCGGCTGGTTCCCGCTGCTGCTCGGCACCGTGCTGCTGACCCTGATGCTGACCTGGAAGCGCGGCCGCGAGCTGGTGTTCGAGAACCTGGAAAAGCACGCCATTCCGCTGGAAGCCTTCATGGAATCGCTGTTCGTGGCGCCGCCGGCGCGGGTGCCCGGCACCGCGCTGTTCCTGCGCGGCGAAAGCGATGGCGTGCCACATGCCCTATTGCACAATCTGTCGCACAACAAGGTCTTGCACGAACGCGTCGTGTTCCTGACAGTGCATATCCGCGAGGAACCCTGGGTGCCGGTGGCGGAACAGGTGCAGGTGGTCGAGCTTGGCCATAACTGCTTCCAGCTCAACGTCCAGTACGGTTTCAAGGACGAGCCGGACATCCCCGACATCCTGCGCCAGTGCACCGGCCTCGGCTTGAGCTTCGAGATGATGGAAACCTCTTTCTTCATCGCGCGCCAGACCGTGATTTCGACGCCGGGACGCGGGATGGCGCCATGGCGCGAGCACCTGTTCGCCATATTGTCGCGCAATGCCCGCGCAGCCGCGGACTACTACCAGATCCCGCCGAACCGGGTGATCGAACTCGGGACCCAGGTCGAGATCTGATTACAAAAGCGCACAGAAAAATACAAATTGCGGACAGTCGGGGGACAGACGCTTGATTGGGGCTCCGGTAAGGTTCAGGGTTTCGCCACATAAACTCTGCACCCAAGGACCTCCCATGAAGCTGAAATTTCCCCTGATCGCCGCCTTTGTCGCCATCCTCAGCCTGACCGCCTGCGGCGGCGGCGGGGACGATTCCGGCGCCGAGGTCGTCAATCCGAACAACCCGACCGCGCTGGTCAAGAAGGACGACGTGCTCGGTACCGGCGCCGAAGCCGTGTCCGGCAAGACTGCCACCGTGACTTATACGCTGTGGCTCTACAGCGTCTCGGCTACCGATCACAAGGGCACCCGCCTGGAGTCGAATTCCTTCTCGTTCAAGCTCGGCACCAATGCCGTGATTCCCGGCTTCGAGCAGGGCGTGACCGGCATGAAGGTCGGTGGCAAGCGCACCATCGAGGTGCCGGCAAGCCTGGGCTACGGTGTGCGCGGTTCCAACGGCATTCCGGGCAACAATGGCCTGGTGTTCGAAATCAGCCTGACCAAGGTCGAGTAAGACCGCGGATGCAGAGAGACCGGGGCGCTGCCCCGGTTTTTTTTGCGCGCACGCCTGCGCCGGCGCACAGGCCGGGCCCGTCATATGCACGATGCTGCTGTTCCCGACGACTCTGCCTGTGCGCCATGCCTTTCCTTCCCGCCCTGGTTTTCTTCCTTGCCGGCCCGTCCCTACCCGTGGCCGTGCCTGCGCCCGTGGCGCATACCGCCGCCTGCCTGCCGGCGCGCCCCATGCATGACGAGCCCGACGGCTGGTTGTTGCTGGCGGGGCTGGTCGTGTGGTCGGCAGGTCGCCTGGCAACGCGGCCGCAGCGCTCAGTGCGCCGCAGACAGAAGTCCACACGAGATTTTGGACATTGATATTTCTCAAACCCGCAGAGCCGGCTTTTGGAGATGCTGCAAGTCCCCTTCACTCAAGCATCAAGGTTAGTCATGCGATATTCTCTGCACGCCCTTCTGCTGTCCTCTTCGCTCCTTGCTCCGCTCGCCGCGCATAGCCAGTCCCTCTACAAAATGACCTTCCTGCCATCCAACACCACGCCGCACGCCATCGACGCCACCGGGCGCATCGTGGGCATCGGCACCGATGGACGCGGCTTCGTGTGGTCGCGTGGCGCCATGGCCAGCCTGGGCACGCTTGGCGGCAATTCCAGCATGGCCACGGCCATCAGCCCGACCGCCCAGGTCACCGGCTCGGCGGATGCCAGGAATGGGGTTTCCCATGCCTTCGTGTACAACGGCAGGTCGCTGCGCGACCTCGGCACGCTCAATGGCCGGCCGACCTTCGGCACGGCCATCAACGCGAGCGGGCAGGTGGCTGGGTATGCACTGGACCGCAGCGGCAACGACCGCGCCTTCCTGTATTCCGGCGGCAAGATGACCGCGATCGGCAGCCTCGGCAGCGGCGTCGCGCGCGCCACCGGGATCAACGGCGCCGGCACGGTGGTCGGCGTGTCCTTCCTGCGCGGATTCACGGCCCAGCGCGCGTTTGTGTATGCGAAAGGCGCGATGAAGGATCTCGGCACCCTCGGCGGTCCCTCGAGCAGCGCCGCGGCCGTCAACGAGCGCGGCGAAGTGGCCGGCATGAGCTTCGTGAACGCCGACATCCAGCATGCCTTCCTGTACCGCGGCGGCGCCATGATCGACATCGGTTCCCTGGGCGGCGCCTCCACCGAAGCGCGCGCCCTGAACAATGCCGGGATGGTGGTCGGCTACTCGACCCGCGCGAACGACGTGCCCGGCCAGAGTTTCTCGCATGCTTTCCTGTACCGTGACGGCGTGATGCACGACCTGAACGACCTGGTCGCCAAGCGCGGCCTCTGGACCGTACTCGATGCGGTCGGCATCAACGACGCCCGCCAGATCGCCGCCTATGCGTGCACCGATCTCGGCGACTGCCGCGCGGTGCTGCTAGAACCCTGAGGCAGCTTATTGTCAGCAAAACGGGGAGTGCCGTCGGCGCTCCCCGTTTTTCATCAAGCGACGAACCCGTGCCCGCCTGAGTTATCGCAGAGCGCCCTGCGCCGCCTGCCGCATGCTTGTAATATCGATAACTATCAAGGGCGATCATGGTGTCAAGAAAAATCACGCTTGGCCTGCTGGCGCTGCTGGCCTGCCCGGTCGTGGCGGTGGCGGAGCCGGTTTATTCGATCTCTTTCCTGCCGGCGGGCTTTGATGCCAGGGCCATCAACAATGCGGGCCGTATCGTCGGCAATACGGCCGAGGGCGTCAGCGTCTGGGATGGCGCCGCACTGGTCAATCTGGGCCTGGGTGCGAACAGCTACGGCTACGCGATCAACAACCGTGGCGATGTCGCCGGCGCCCTGAACGGAAGCTACGGCCAGCCCTTCCTGTATACATCCGGCACGCTGCGCAAGGCCGGGCCGGTGCTCGACGAGGTCCAGACCGGGCGCGCCAACGGCCTGAACGACCTGGGCCACGTGGCCGGCGAGTATGCCACCTTCGGCGGCGACCAGCACGCCTGGGTAGACGTGAACGGCAGCGTGCAGATGCTCGGCACGCTGCGCGGCTGGGAAACCTGGGCCATCTCGACGGCGATCAACCGCCACGGCCAGGTGGTGGGCAGCTCGACCTACGAGGGGGCCGACTCGCCCTGGACCGGGCACGCTTTCCTGTACCAGGACGGCGCCATGCACGACCTGGGCAGCCTCGGCGGCTGGGACAGCGCCGCCAACGATATCAACGACCTGGGGCAAGTCGTCGGCTGGTCGCACGACGAAACCGGAGACACGGTTCCCTTCCTCTACAGCGGCGGTGCGATGCGTTCGCTGGGCCCCCTGGACGGTGATGACTACGTCGCCGGCGAGGCCAGGGCAATCAACAATCTCGGGATGGCGGTCGGCTGGTCCCAATACTGGCAAGAAGAACGGGCCGCCTTCCTGTACCTGGACGGCACGATGCGCAACCTGAACCGGTTGGTCGATGGCGCCGACGGCTGGTGGGTGGTCGAAGCCGTCGATATCAACGACGCGCGCCAAATCCTCGGTACCGCCTGCCGGATGGACGAGTGCCTGTCGGTGCGGCTCGACCTGGTCTCCGCGGTGCCCGAACCGGGCGGCTTTGCGCTGCTGGCGGCCGGGCTGGTCCTGCTGGCGGGGCGGCGCCATGCGGGCGGGCGCGACAACGTACGCTTTTCCTAGCGCAGCATGTCGACGTGCATGATGCCGTCTTCGTCGTAGGGGGCGGAGACAGTGTCGAAGCCGAAACCCTGGTAGAACTTTTCCAGGTACTGCTGGGCGCCGATGCGGATGCGGTGGCCCGGATACAGCGCCTCGGCGCGCGCGATGCCTTCGAGCAGCAGGGCGCGGCCGGCGCCGCTGCCGCGCGCAGCCTTGGTCGTGATCACGCGGCCGAGCGACATCTCGTCGTATTTCACGCCGGGACCGAGCACGCGCAGGTAGGCGGCCAGCTGACGCCTGCCCTCCACCATGCGCCAGCCGAGCAGGTGGTGGGCCTGCGGGTCGAGCCCGTCGATGTCGGGATAGAGGCAGGTCTGCTCGAGGATGAACACGTCCTGGCGCTGGGCCAGCACCTCGTACAGGTCGGCGGGGGTGAGGTCCTTGAAATGGGTGAACTGCCAGTCGATCATGGGAATAGCCGGGATGTGGGTGACGCGCGTGGCAAGGCTCACGCGGCGGTTTCGTATGCTTCGAGGATGTTGATTGTAGCGGTGCCGCCACTGTTTCCGCTGTTTCCGATCGAGCCGGCCTGCGCAGCCCCCTCGAACAGGAAGACCGCCGGCAGGCCGAGGTGGGCGATGCGTTCGCCGATGCGCAGGAAGTCGCCGCCCTGCAGCCCGAACGCGCAAGCCATGCCGCCGTCCAGCGCCACCACCAGCGCTTGGGGACGGCACATGGCCAGCTTGACGCAGGCCGTCTCCAGCGCGGCAAGCCACGCGGCGCTGCCGCAGCCCTGCGCCAGCGGCAGGTTCATGTTGTAGCCGAGTCCCGCGCCCGTGCCCTGTTCGCCGGCATGGCCGGCATACCAGGGATAGGCATGGCATGGGTCGAGGTGGATCGACACGCACAGCACATCGCTGCGCCCGTAGAAGATGTCCTGGGTGCCGTCGCCGTGGTGGCGCGCGATGTCCAGGATGGCCACGCGCTGCAAACCGTCGTCCAGCAGGTGCTGCGCCGCCAGCGCGGCATTGTTCAGGAAGCAGCCGCCGCCGAAACCCTCGGCGCGCGCATGGTGGCCGGGCGGATGGGTCAGGGCGAAGCTGCCGCGCTCCCCCACGCGCAGGGCGTGCGCGGCATTGATGGCGCAGTCGGCACCGGTCTTGGCCGCGCTCCAGGTGCCGCCATGAAGCGGCGTGCGGCCGTCGGCGGCGAACAGGCCGAGGCGCGCAAGCACATCCTCCGGTTCCGGTTCGGAGGTGATGCCGCGCGGCGGCCAGAAGACGGGCAAGAGGTCCTGCTGCGCATTGGCCGGATCGAGCGCGGTCCACGCGCTCCACGCCGTACGCAGGAAGTGCAGGTAGCGCGGCGTGTGCACGCGTTCGAGCGATACCAGCGGCACCCCGTGCGGGGTGACGACGCGCCCCAGGCCGCGCCGCTCGAACTCCCCCAGTGTCAGGCCGACCGCGTCGGGCTGCCCGTCCCACGGCGCCGCGCCGCGCCAGGCGGCCTGCTGGACATGGTGTTCGTTGTAGAACGTGAGCATGCGGGTGCCGGCGCCGGAATCAAGGCTATTGGTTGTCGCACAGCTTGCTGCAGTTGTAGGCGGCGACGAAGTCGTCGAAGCTGACGCTGTCGGCCTGCTCGATCGCCGCCTGCTCGGCCAGCGATTTGCTTGCCATCTCGTCGAACAGCGCTTCTTCGGCCGGCATCAGGGGACTGTCGCGGAAGCTGGCCGCATGCAGTTCGCTCTGGCGCAGGCCGAAGGCGCTGGCCGAACCCAGGCCGCGGATCTCTTCGAGTACCCGCGCCGACGGGGTCAGCGCCGGGTTGATGATCTTGGCCTTCTGCAGGTTGAGCGAGGATTCGTGCACATTGCCCTCGTTGTGCTGGTCGTCCAGCAGCTGCGCCAGCGGGCGGATGCGCTCGACCAGCTCCAGCGCCCAGTCCTTGAGCGGCAGCTCGAGGCCATCGCGGGTGAGCGTGAGGGCCGGGTCGCGGCCTTGTTTCACCGTACGCGCGAAGTTGCGCGCGTGGACCTGGCTTTCGTGGGCGCTGATCAGGGGGCTTTCCTCGAAGGCGCAGAACAGCAGGAAGGCATCGAGGAAGCGGCCGGTCTCGAGGCTGATGCCGACCGGCTCGAACGGGTCGACGTCGAGGCAGCGCACCTCGATGTACTGCACGCCGCGGTTGCACAGGGCCTGCACCGGACGCTCGCCGGTGCGGATCACGCGCTTCGGACGGATCGTCGAGTAGTACTCGTTTTCGATCTGCAGCACATTGGTCGACAGCTGGACCCACTCGCCGTCTTTCTTGGTGCCGATCGCCGCATACGGTTCATAGGGCGTGTTCACCGCCGACATCAGGCTGGTGACATAGCTTTCCAGGCTGTTCTCGTGCGGACGCAGGCCGGCCTGGGCGTCGTTCTGGTAACCCAGGTCGCTCATGCGCAGGCTGGTGGCGTAGGGCAGGTAGAGCGTGTCGTCCGACAGGGTCTCGAGCCGGTGCTCGCGGCCGTGCAGGAAGCTGGTGGCCACGGCCGGGGTGGCGCCGAACAGGTACATCAGGAGCCAGCTGTAGCGGCGGAAGTTGCGAATCATCGCAATGTAGCTCTCCGACTGGAAGTCGCGCAGCGCATTGCGGCGTTCCTCGTGGATGCCTTCGCTGGCGGCCACCAGCTGCCACAGCTTTTCCGGCAGCGAGTAGTTGTAGTGGATGCCCGCGATGCACTGCATCGCCTTCCCGTAGCGCAGCGCCAGGCCGCGGCGGTAGACGTGCTTGAGCATCCCGAGGTTGGACGTCCCGTACCAGCCGATCTCGATGTCTTCCTCGGGCGGCAGTTCGCCCGGCATCGACACGCTCCACAGCATCTCGTCCTTCAGGCGTGCGTAGGCGAAGCGGTGGATGGCGTCGAGGTGGTGCAGCACCGTCGAGATGTCGTGTTCGGCCGGCGTGATGAACTCCAGCAGGGCTTCGGCGTAGTCGGTGGTGATCTGCGGATGGGTCAGCGCCGAACCGAGCTGGATCGGATGCGGGGTGCGCGCCAGGTGGCCGTGCCGGTCCACGCGCAGGGTTTCGCGTTCGATGCCGCGCAGGCCCTGGCCGAGCAGGGCGCGGTGGTCGTCGTCGTCGAGCAGGGCCAGGCGGCGCTGGAGTTGGTTCGACACGGGTTGCTTGGACACGGATGTTTCCTTTCTTGTACTGCCAAATTCAGTTGGAGCAGAGAGTAACCGAAAAACGGCAAGTGCGCCGGGAGGCCCCTCATTCCTGCCCGGTGGGGATGGCGGTCCCCTCGGGAGCAGGGGCGGAAGGGGGCGGGGAAGCCGGCAGGACTGCCGCTTTGGCGGCTTCCTTTTCGCTCGCGATCCAGCGCTCCACCTGGCGCTGGAGCAGGTCCAGCGGCAGCGCGCCGCCCTTGAGCACCGCGTCGTGGAAGCGGCGCAGGTCGAAGCGCTCGCCCAGCGCCGCCCTGGCCTTGTCGCGCAGCGCCGCAATGCGCAGCTGGCCGATCTTGTAGGCCAGCGCCTGGGCCGGCCTGGCGATGTAGCGGTCGACTTCCAGCTCGTTGTCCGGCGGCGGACTGGCGGTATGCGCGTTCAGGTAGTCGACCGCCTGCTTGCGCGACCAGCCCATTGTGTGGATGCCGGTGTCCACGACCAGCCGCGCCGCGCGCAGCATCTCTTCGTTGAGCTGGCCGAAGCGCGAGAACGGATCGTCGAAGAAGCCCAGCAGGGGGCCAAGCCCCTCGGCATAGGTGGCCCAGCCTTCGCCGAAGGCGTCGTACCAGCCGTGGCGCCGGAATGCCGGCAGCTCCGGCAGCGACTGCGCGCGCGCCACCTGCAGGTGGTGGCCGGGCAGGGCTTCGTGCAGCGCCACGCTGTCCACCTGCCAGATCGGGCGCGTGTCCAGATGCGCGACGTCGACCACTAGCGCCGCGCTGCGTTCCTCGCTGCCGGCTTCGTAATAGGCCACCGGCTGGCCGCCTTGTCCGGCAATTTGCTGCATCGGCTTGACGGCGATGTCGGCGTCCGGCACCGTCGTCACCACCCTGGGCAGCTTTGCCTGGGCCCGCGCAACGGCCTTGCGGTAGCGCCCCAACAGGGCTTCGGGCTGCTTGAAGAACAGGCGCCGGTCGGTGCGGGCGAAGGCCAGGAAGCGCTCGAGGTTTCCGCGAAAACCGGTGCGCGGCACCAGGGCGGCCATCTCGGCGCGGATGCGCGCGACTTCCTTCAGGCCGATCGCATGCACCTCGGCCGGGCTCAAGCTGGTGGTGGTGGCATTGCGCACCTGGAAGGCATACCAGGCGTCCCCGCCGGGCAGGCTGGCGGCGCCGATGGTCTCGCGCGCAGCCGGCAGGTAGTCGCTGCGCAGGAAGTCTTCCAGCCGGTACAGGGCCACGGCGGCCTCCGCCAGCGCCGTGATGCCGTCGTCGAGCAGATCCTCGCGCACCTCGGGCTCGATCGAGGCGGGAATGCGCTGCAGCGGTGCGTTCAGGGGACCGGCGGCGATGTCTTCGCGCAGGCGGCGCAGCGCCTCCGGCACCAGCGCGATCGCCACCTTCGGCACGGTCCAGCCGGCGCGCATTCCGGCGCGCATCTGCTCGATCAGGCCGTCGACATGGGCCGGCAAGGCGTTCAGGCGCGAAAAATAGGTGCGATAGTCCTGTTCGGTGAGGAAGGGCATCTGCGCGACCAGGCGCGGCAGGCGCAGGTGCAGGCCGTCCCAGTTGCTGAGCGGCTGCGGATCGAAGGGCGTGAAGGCGGCGGCCGCCAGCCTGCGCTCGTGCGCGGCCACGAACAGGTCGAGCGAGAGCCGGTCCTGGCCTTCGAGTTCGTTGCGGTCGAGCCGGCGCGCTTCTTCCAGCACCTCGCGGGTGTGTTCGACGGCGGCGGCACGCGCCTCCAGCGAGGTATCGGCCAGCAGCGCGTCGTGGCGGTGCGCGCCGATGCCGGTGGCGTATTCGGGCTGCTGGCGCAGCTGCCATTGCCACTCGCGTTCGAACAACTGGCGCGCACTGTCGGCGCCGGCGATCGCTGCGCTGTCGGCGGCAGCGCAGACCAGGGGGACGAGCAGGACGATCGAGGCGAACAGTTTGCGCATGCAGTTGCCCATCCGGGGCCGGCGTTCAGGAACTGGTCATTGTAACAATGGTGGCGCAGGCGCCGCGCAGCCTAGGACAGGCGGCCGCCGCTGACGCGTTCGATCCCGGCCAGGTCGCGCCAGCTCTGCACCTCGATGAAGCCGCGCGCGGCCAGCAGGGTGCGCACGGCCGCGGCCTGGTCGTAGCCGTGTTCGAGCAGCAGCCAGCCGCCCGGCGCCAGGTGGGCGGGCGCGCCGGCGATGATGACGCGCAGGGCCGACAGGCCGTCGGCGTGGTCGGTGAGGGCGCCGGCCGGCTCGAAACGCAGGTCGCCCTGCGCCAGGTGGGCGTCGCCGGCCGCGATGTAGGGCGGGTTGGAGGCGATGATCTCGAAGCGCTCACTGTACACACCACTGTCCCCGCCGTCGCCCAGGGCCGCGAACCAGTCGCTGCGCAGGAAGCGCACCGCGGCGCCATTTGCCGCGGCATTGGCGCGCGCGATGGCGAGGGCGTCCTGGCTGACATCCAGCGCGGTGACGGCGGCGTCCTGGCGGCTGTGGGCGCAGGCCACGGCGATGGCGCCGCTGCCGGTGCCCATGTCGAGCAGGCGGCCGTGCGGCGCCAGGCGCTCGAGCGCCAGTTCGACCAGCAGTTCGGTGTCCGGGCGGGGAATCAGGACGCCGGGGCCGACCTTGAACGGCAGGCCGAAGAATTCGCGTTCGCCGACGATGTAGGCGATCGGTTCGCCCTGCAGGCGGCGCTGCACCAGCGCATCGAGACGCGCGGCTTCGTCGGCCGTCAAGGCGCGCTCGGACTGGGTGATCAGGCCGACCCGCGACAGTCCCAGCGCATGGCACAGCAGGATGCGGTTTTCCAGCGGTTCCAGCGGCAGCGTGCCCTGGAGCTGCCGGATCGTCGCGCCGGCCTGTGCGACGCCGTTCATGCGCGTGGCTTGCGCAGCAGGACAAAGGCCAGCAGCACGGTCAGCACCACGAACCAGACCGCCGACCACTGCGGAATCGCGAGGCCCAGCAGCGAATCGGTGGCGCCTTCGCACAGGCCGTCGGCGCGGAACAGCCAGGGCAGGTATTCGGCGGTCGGGATCTTGTTGAGGAAAGTCTCCATCGGATCGATGCCGCAGGTGAAGCCCGGGTGGGCGATCACCCACAGGTGCTTGCCGACCGCGAACAGGCCGCCCAGGGCCGCCAGCAGGGCCAGCATCGTGCCTTCGCGGACCTTGCCGCTGACGGCAGACACCAGGCTCGCGATGCCGACCGCCAGGAACATGTAGCGCTGGATCACGCACAGCGGGCAGGGCAGCATCTGCAGGATGTGCTGCAGGTAGAGGGCGACCGCGATCAGCGCGAAGCAGATCGACGAGATGGCAAACAGGATCTGGCGGTTGGAGGGCAGCATCGGTATGTTTTGTAGGTGTTGTTTGGAACGAGGCATTCTCGCATGAAGCCTGCTCAACTACTTACTCTTTGCTTAAGGTAGGGTGGACGGCTCTGCCGTCCGCGCGTTCAAGCATTCCGTGAACAATCGCGCCGCATTCATTCACGCTGCATTTGAACGCGCGGGCGTTCGTAATTCCGGCCATTGGCCGAAATTACCCCGCCCACCCTACAGAATCAGTCGCCCAGCGCCGCCAGCAGCTCCGCCTGGTGCTCCGCCGCCAGCGCATTGGTCAGTTCGAGCAGGTCGCCGTCCATGATGAAGTCCAGCTTGTACAAGGTCAGGTTGATGCGGTGGTCGGTCAGGCGGCCCTGCGGGAAGTTGTAGGTGCGGATCCGTTCGCTGCGATCGCCCGAGCCGATCAGGCTCTTGCGGGTGGCCGCCTCTTTCGACTGCTGCTCGCGCAGCTGCACGTCCTTGATGCGCGCGGCCAGCACCTTCAGCGCTTGCGCCTTGTTCTTGTGCTGGCTGCGGTCGTCCTGGCATTCCACCACGATGCCCGTGGGCAGGTGGGTGATGCGCACCGCCGAATCGGTCTTGTTGATGTGCTGTCCGCCGGCGCCGGAGGCGCGGTAGGTGTCGATGCGCAGGTCGGCCGGGTTGATGTTGACGTCCTCGACCTCGTCGGCTTCCGGCATCACGGCGACCGTGCAGGCCGAGGTGTGGATGCGGCCCTGGGTCTCGGTGGCGGGAACGCGCTGCACGCGATGGCCGCCCGATTCGAACTTCAGTTTCGAATAGACCCCGTTGCCGATGATGCGCACGATGACTTCGCGGTAGCCGCCCAGGTCCGAGGGCGACTCCGACACCAGTTCGACCTGCCAGCGGTTGCGCTCCGCGAAACGGCTGTACATGCGCAGCAGGTCGCCGGCGAACAGCGCCGACTCGTCGCCGCCGGTGCCGGCGCGGATCTCGAGGAAGATGTTGCGCTCGTCGTTGGCGTCCTTCGGCAGCAGCATTTTTTGAAGATCGAGCTCGAGGGCGGCCAGGCGCGCGCGCGCGGCCTCGATCTCTTCCTGCGCGAAGTCCTTCATTTCCGGATCCTGCGCCATCTCCTGGGCTGCGGCGATGTCGTCCTGGGCCGCGCCGTACTGGCGGTACAGGGCGACCAGCGGCGACAGCTCGGCGTGCTCGCGCGTCATCTTGCGGTAGCTGTCCATATTCGCGGTGGCGCCTTCGGACATCAGGAGTTCGTCCAGTTCGACGAGTCGGTTGGCCAGTTGGTCCAGCTTGGCCAGCATGGATGGTTTCATAGGCTTGTTCGGTAAGGTTCGGGAAGCCGCACGGGGACGGCCGGATGCGTCCACAGGGGACGCGGACAGACGGGGAAGGGCCGCTAACGGCGGCCGCGGAACAACTGGGGCAGCAGGCCGGCGAGGCGGGCGCGCTCGTCGCCCTGGGCATGGTGCAGCGCCTGCTGCGGGCCGTGCAGGAACTTGGCGGTGAGCCCCCGGGACAGCGCTTCGAGCACGGCCTCGGGATCGTCGCCGCGCGCCAGCAGCCTGCGCGCGCGGTCGAGTTCGGCCAGGCGCAGCGCCTCGCTCGACTCGTGCAGGTCGCGGATCACCGGCACCATGGCGCGGTCGCCGACCCAGCTCATGAAAGACTGCACGCGCGTTTCGATGATGGCTTCGGCCTGGGCCACGGCGGCCTGGCGGCTCTCCATGCCGGTTTGTACCACCTGCGCGAGGTCGTCCACGGTGTACAGGAACACGTCGTCCAGGCGCGCGACTTCGGGTTCGATGTCGCGCGGCACGGCCAGGTCGACCATGAACACCGGGCGGTGGCGGCGCGCCTTGACCGCGCGCTCGACCAGCCCCAGGCCGATCAGCGGCAAGGTCGAGGCGGTGCAGGAGATCACGATGTCGAAGTGCTGCAGGCGCTCGGGCAGGTCGGCCAGGCGGATCGCCTCGCCGTTGTAGCGCGCCGCCAGCGCCTGGCCGCGTTCCATGCTGCGGTTGGCGATGGTGACCGATTTCGGGTTGTGCGCCGCGAAGTGGGCGGCGCACAGTTCGATCATTTCGCCGGCGCCGATGAACAGCACGTGCTGGTCGGCGATGCGATCGAAAATGCGCTGCGACAGGCGCACCGCGGCAGCCGCCATCGAGACGCTGTGGGCGCCGATCTCGGTGGTGCTGCGCACTTCCTTGGCCACCGCGAAGCTGCGCTGGAACAGCTGGTGCAGGTAGGTGCCCAGGCCGCCGGCTTCCTCGGCGGTGCGCACCGCGTCTTTCATTTGCCCGAGGATCTGCGGTTCGCCCAGCACCATCGAGTCGAGCCCGGAGGCGACACGGAAGGCGTGGCGCACCGCGCTGTCTTGCGGCAGCATATACAGGTGCGGGCGCAATTCGGCGAAGTTGAGCGCGTGGTAGTGGGCCAGGAACTGGGCCGAGGCATCGAGCGGATGGGCGATGTCGCTGGCCGCGTACATCTCGGTGCGGTTGCAGGTCGACAGGATGGCTGCTTCGTTGCCGACGCCCGCGCCGCCATTGCTCGCCTGGCGCGCGAACCAGCCGCGCGCCGCCTGCACCGCATTGCCGAGCTGGTCGGGCGCGAGCGCCAGCTGCTCACGCAGCGAGACCGGTGCGGTCGTGTGGTTCAGGCCAACGGCAAGCAGTTGCATGGTGGGGCGGGGGGCGATGGGTATGGTCCCATTATACCCTTACGCGAGCAGGGTTTCAGGGGGCGGCCGGGGCCGGCCGCCGTCTTGGCGCAATGCCAAGGCGGGGCTCAGGCGCCGAGCTTTTCGAGGCGATAGCCGTAGCTGTACACCGGCACCAGGCGGAAACCGTTCTCCGGACGCAGGCTGAGCTTGTTACGCACGCGCGAAACATGGGTGTCCATGGTGCGCGAAGGCACGTCGGTATCGCGTACCCAGACCGATTCATGGATATAGGCGCGCGACAGGGGCCGACCGATGTTACGGAAGAACAGCAGCGCCAGCGAGAATTCCTTCTGGGTGACGTCGATGATCGAGCCATCCTTGAGCAGGCGCCCCGGACGGGTTTCGAAGGTGAACGGACCGAATTGCAGCTGCTCGGCGCTGTTCTGCGACGGGTAGGCGCGGCGCAGCAGGGCCGACACGCGGGCCACCAGTTCGCCACGGCGCAGCGGCTTGACCAGGTAGTCGTCGGCGCCGGCGGTGACGCCGGCGATGATGTCGTCCTCGGCGTTATTACCCACCAAGAAGATCATCGGCGCATTCGACGCCATTTTTTCCTTGGCGCGGCGCAGGATTTCCGCCCCATCCATGTCGGGAAGGTTCCAGTCCATTACCAGCATGTCGGCATTTTCCTTACGCAATTGCGCAAGGCATTCCTTGGCACTGTCGTAGGGCTGGCAGTTGTGGCCGGCCGCGGTCAGCACCTGACAAATGAGTTCAGCCTGGCTGCGGTCTTGTTCGAGAACGGCAATCTTCATATCACATCTACTGGTAAGGTTGCCTTTGTAGGAAGCATCCTACAAGGGTTAAACCGAATATAGCAGACTTTCACAAAATAGCGCTACAGAAATAATGAGTTTGCGTTCCGGAAATTAGATCTGTTGTGTTAAGGCTGAATGCCGGAGAGCGTTACACTCGTTGTTACGAAGAAAACGGGAGGCGATATGTTGTTTCGACGCAAAAAGAAAGCGCTTGTCGAGGCCGAGCCAAAGCTGGAGCCGGTGAGCGGCGCCGAGATCGAACTGGCGCGCGAGCGCTGTCGCGACATGGTGCGCAAGCGGGCGCTGGTGGCGGCCGGCGTGGCGGCGGTACCGCTTCCGGGGGTCGATATCCTGTCGGACCTGACCACATTCACGGTGCTGGTGGAAGAAATCAACGATGCATTCGGCCTGAGCCAGAAGCAGATCGAACGCCTGCATCCGCGCCTGCAGGTACTGGCCTACCAGGCGGCGGCCTCGGTCGGCGGCATGCTGGTCGGAAAGATAGTGACGCAGAAACTGGTGCTCGCGCTGTTCAAGCGCGCCGGCCTCAAGATTGCGGTCAAGACGGCGACCAAGGTCGTACCGGTGGCCGGGCAGATCGCCTCGGCGGCGATCGGTTTCGCCCTGTTTCGCAGGATGGGCTACCAGCACGTGGAAGCCTGCGCCCAGGTGGCGCGCGAGTTGCAGAAGGCGCGGGTGCTTGAGCCCGGCACGGCGCCGGCATGAGGCAGCGATGCCGATAAACAAATGCCCGCTTAAGCGGGCATTTGTTTATCGGTTGCACGGATCAAACGTCCGGCAGCACCACGTTCACGTCGAGCACTTCCAGGTTGCCCTGGCGGTCGAGCGAAATCTTGATGTCGTCTGCGCTGACCTTGGTGTACTTCGAAATTACTTCGATCAACTCGCGGTGCAGGGCCGGCAGGAAGTCCGGACCGGTGACACTGCTGCGTTCGCGGGCGATGATGATCTGCAGGCGTTCCTTGGCAGCTGAGGCGCTCTTCTTTTTTTCCGGGAACAGGAAGTTGAGAAGTGCCATATCACTTGGCTCCAAAGATGCGCTGGAACAGGCCCGGCTTTTCGTAGCTGGTGAAGCGCAGCGGGCGGTCTTCGCCCAGGAAGCGGGCGATCACGTCTTCATAGGCCTCGGCCACGTCGGTGCCCTTGAAATGGATCGCCGGGTTGCCCTGGTTCGAGGCGTGCAGCACGGATTCCGATTCCGGAATGATGCCGATCAGCGGGATGCGCAGGATTTCCTGCACGTCCTGGTAGGACAGCATTTCGTCGGCGTCGACGCGCTTCGGCGAGTAGCGGGTGATCAGGAGGTGCTCCTTGACCGGCTCCGAACCGCTCTGGGCGCGACGCGACTTGGCCTGGATGATGCCGAGGATGCGGTCCGAGTCGCGCACCGAGGACACTTCCGGGTTGGTGACGATGATTGCCTCGTCGGCGAAGGTCAGCGCCATCAGGGCGCCGTGCTCGATGCCGGCCGGCGAGTCGCAGATGATGAACTCGAAGCCCATCTGCACCAGGTCGTTCAGCACGCGCTCCACGCCCTCTTCGCTCAGCGCATCCTTGTCGCGCGTCTGCGACGCCGGCAGGATGAACAGGTTGTCGGTGTGCTTGTCCTTGATCAGCGCCTGGTTCAGGGTCGCTTCGCCATTGACCACGTTGATCAGGTCATACACGACGCGGCGTTCGCAACCCATGATCAGGTCGAGGTTGCGCAGGCCGACGTCGAAGTCGATGACCGCGGTCTTGTGGCCGCGCAGGGCCAGGCCGCTCGAAAAGCTCGCGCTCGAAGTGGTTTTGCCCACACCGCCCTTGCCGGACGTCACAACAATAATTCGTGCCACAAAAAGGTCCTTTACAGTTCTAGCAGTATCTGCGGGTCAATGTTTATCTGCGCAGGCTTACATGCGCGCTGCCAGCGCCAGCGATGAAATATCGAGCCGGTCGCCCACCAGACGGATCTGGGCCGGCTGGCGCGACAGGTCGTTCGGAAAGCCGTCGTCGAAGGTGCGGTATACGCCGGCGATCGACACCAGTTCCGGCTGCATCGACAGGGCAAAGATGCGCGCGTCCGGATTGCCGGAGGCGCCCGCCAGGGCCCGGCCGTTGAGTGGCGCATACACGTGAATGCTGCCGTCGGCGATGATTTCCGCGCCATTGTTGACGACCGCGGTAATGATCAGGTCGCAGCCGCGCGCATAGATGCGCTGGCCGGCGCGCACCGGGGTGTCGATGACCATGGCGGCCACCGGGGCCGGCGGTGCCGGTGCCGCGACCGGCGCCGGTTCGGGCGCGGGCGTCGTTACCGGGGCCGCTGCCGGAACCGCGGCGGCCACCGGCGCTTCGCGGTCGGACGCACGCAGGCCGCTCGAACCGTCGTCCAGCGACAGGCCGTGGGCACGGATCGCCTCTACCATGTCGGGTCCGGCGCCGCGTACGGCCACCGCATTGAGCCTGTACTTCTTCAGCAGCGCCACCAGGGCGCTCCAGTCGATCGCCGCGGCCTCATGGGCGATGGCGGCGATGTCGATCACCGCGAACTCATCCTCGAAGAAATCCGCGACCCCGCCGGTCATCTGGTGCAGTGCCGCGTCGATCGTGGCCGGATCGGCCGAACGCAGGATCGTCGAGATGGCGACGACCGTGGAGATCTTGATTTCGATGGGCAGCGAGGATGGGGTCTTCAGCATAAAACAGTCTGGTTGGCGTTGCGCTCGTGCATTCTACTGTGAAATTTGACCAAAAGGGCTTTACGTACGCATCATTCCTAGTAGAAATGACTGTTGCCGCAGGCATGCGATGGCTGTTCAATAAGCGCGCAAGAGGCTGAGCGGCGAGGCACGCCACGGTTGTAATTGGTGAATAAGCTGATAAGATTGATTTCGCTTAAATATGGGCTTTGTGCTAACCGTAAGATGCATGGTTTTACGGCCCAGCCGTCTTAACAATCCGGCCAGACCGGGACTAGGGAGAGCAACATGGAAGATGTCGTCATCGTGGCCGCCGGCCGCACGCCGGTGGGCAAATTCGGGGGCACGCTGGCCAAGATACCTGCCGCCGAACTCGGCGCACACGTGATTCGCCAGCTGCTGGCCAAAAACGGCATCGATCCGGCCTCGGTCAGCGAGGTGATCATGGGCCAGGTCCTCACCGCCGGCACCGGCCAGAACCCGGCCCGCCAGGCCGTCATCAAGGGCGGGCTGCCCGACATGGTGCCGGCCCAGACCATCAACATGGTCTGCGGCAGCGGGCTCAAAGCCACCCACCTGGCGGCCCAGGCCATCAAGTGCGGCGACGCGCAGATCGTCATCGCCGGCGGCCAGGAAAACATGAGCGCCTCGCCGCACGTGCTGAACAACTCGCGCGACGGTTTCCGCATGGGCGACGCCAAGCTGGTCGACACCATGATCGTCGACGGCCTGTGGGACGTCTACAACCAGTACCACATGGGCGTCACCGCCGAGAACGTCGCACGCAAGTACGAGGTCTCGCGCGCCGAACAGGACGAATTCGCGCTGCAGTCGCAGCTCAAGGCCGAAGCTGCCCAGAAAGCGGGCAAGTTCAAGGACGAGATCCTGCCGGTCGAGATTCCGTCCAAGAAGGGTCCGACCATCTTCGACACCGACGAATACCCGAAGCACGGCTCGACCCTCGAGACCCTGTCCAGCCTGCGTCCTGCCTTCAACAAGGAAGGCACGGTCACCGCCGGTAACGCGTCCGGCATCAACGACGGCGCCGCGGCCGTCATCATGATGAGCGCCTCCAAGGCCAAGGAGCTGGGCCTGACCCCGCTGGCGCGCATCAAGGCCTATGCCTCGGCCGGCCTGGACCCGTCGATCATGGGCATGGGCCCGGTCTCGGCCACCAAGCTGTGCCTGCAGAAGGCCGGCTGGACCCACGAAGACATCGACCTCATGGAAATCAACGAGGCGTTTGCCGCCCAGGCCATCGCGGTCAACAAGGAAATGGGCTGGGACACCGCCAAGATCAACGTGAACGGCGGCGCGATCGCCCTCGGCCACCCGATCGGCGCCTCCGGCTGCCGCGTGCTGGTCAGCCTGCTGCACGAAATGGTGCGCCGCGACGCCAAGCGCGGCCTGGCCAGCCTGTGCATCGGCGGCGGCATGGGTGTGGCGCTGGCGGTCGAGCGCGACTGAGCGCGTTCGGGAAGCTTTGCTGTCGGGCAGCCCGGGGTGGCTGCCCGGTTCGTAGGGAAGTGATTGACAATAAAACTGGAGAAGACAATGGCACGAGTAGCATTGGTGACGGGCGGCATGGGCGGTCTGGGCGAAGCGGTGTGCATCAAGCTGGCCGCCTTGGGTTACAAGGTCGTCACTACGTATTCGCCGGGCAACAAGAAAGCGGAAGCCTGGCTGGGCCAGATGAAAGAGCAGGGCTTCGACTTCAAGGCCTATCCCTGCGACGTTGCCGACTACGATTCGGCCCAGGCCTGCGTGCGCCAGGTCGAGCAGGAAGTCGGTCCGGTCGACGTGCTGGTGAACAACGCCGGCATTACCCGCGACATGACTTTCAAGAAAATGGACAAGCCGAACTGGGACGCGGTCATGAAGACCAACCTGGATTCCGTGTTCAACATGACCAAGCCGGTCTGCGACGGCATGGTCGAGCGCGGCTGGGGCCGCATCATCAACATCTCGTCGGTGAACGGCCAGAAGGGCGCCTTCGGCCAGACCAACTACTCGGCCGCCAAGGCCGGCATGCACGGCTTCACCAAGGCCCTGGCCCTGGAAGTGGCGCGCAAAGGCGTGACCGTCAACACCATCTCGCCGGGCTACATCGGCACCAAGATGGTGATGGACATCCCGAGCGAAGTGCTGGAATCGAAAATCATCCCGCAAATCCCGATGGGCCGCCTGGGCAAGCCGGAAGAAGTCGCCGGCCTGGTGGCTTACCTGTCGTCGGAAGAGGCGGCGTTCGTGACCGGCGCCAACATTGCGATCAATGGTGGGCAGCACATGCAGTAAGTTCCGCGCTATGGCAGCAGAAAGGCACCGTTGCGGCGGTGCTTTTTTTTGCCCGTTTGTCCCGGCCGGCTGTTTTGGTCTACAGTTTGCAGTCGTCCACCTTCACCGCTCACAGA
The DNA here is from genome assembly GCA_015277795.1 of Massilia sp. UMI-21. Taxonomy (NCBI): domain Bacteria; kingdom Pseudomonadati; phylum Pseudomonadota; class Betaproteobacteria; order Burkholderiales; family Oxalobacteraceae; genus Massilia; species Massilia sp. UMI-21. The sequence goes on from CP063848.1 coordinate 358,115, forward strand.
ACGGAAGATTTACCATGCACAGCTTGCCTCGCGACGGCCTCGCCCTGTCCAGCCTCGACGAACAACTCCTGCCGCCCGGCACCAAAGGCTTGCCGCTAACCGAACCCCTGCGCCAGGGCGCGGTCGGCATCCAGGGTTGGAACGTCCTGCGCGGCGACACCTCCTTCCCGGTCGCCGTGCTCAAGGCCTCGGCGCTGCAGCACAACCTGGCGTGGATGAAGGCCTTCTGCGAACGCCACGGCGCCACGCTGGCCCCGCACGGCAAGACCACCATGAGCCCGCAGCTGTTCGCGGCCCAGCTGGCCAACGGCGCCTGGGGCATCACGCTGGCCAGCGCCACGCAGGTGCAGGTGGCGCACCGTTTCAATGTGCGCCGCGTACTGCTGGCCAACCAGCTGGTGGCGCGCGCCGACATCGACGCCGTGCTGGCGCTCTTGCACGACGATCCGGATTTCGAATGTTTTGTCCTGGCCGACTCGCTGGAAGGGGTAGCGCGCCTGTCGCAGGCGGTGACGACACGCAGCTTGGGCCGTTCCCTGCCGGTGCTGGTCGAACTTGGCCTGGCCGGCAAGCGCGCTGGCTGCCGGACGGCCGAAGAAGCGCTGGCGGTGGCGCGCGCCATCGCGCAAGCCGAGGGCCTGGCCCTGGCCGGCTTCGAAGGCTACGAAGGCCTGCTGGTCAGCGCCGACCGCGACGCCGACGTCCGCGCAGTGAAGGCTTTCCTGGCCGAGCTGGTGGACCTGGTGGAAACGGCGGATGGCGAAGGCCTGTTCGGCGCCGCCGAGATCCTGATCTCGGCCGGCGGCTCGTCCTATTTCGACTTGGTCGCGCGCGGCTTCCAGGGCATGGACGGCCTGTCGCGCCCGGTGCGCCCCGTGCTGCGCAGCGGCTGCTACCTCACCAGCGACCACGGTTCCTACCAGCGCCTGCTGGCCCAGCTCGACGCGCGCGAAGCGCGGCCGGAAGAAGGCCTGCGGCCGGCGCTGGAAGTCTGGAGTACGGTGCAGTCGCGCCCCGAGCCGGGCCTGGCCATCCTTACCATGGGCAAGCGCGACGCCTCTTACGACGAGGCGCTGCCGACGCCGCTGTTCTCGCACCGCCCGGGCAGCGACGCGACCGTGCCGGCGGAACTGCCGCCCGGCTGCACCATCTTCAAGATGAACGACCAGCACGCCTACCTGCGCCTTCCCGAGGGAGATGTTCGCAACACGCTGCAGGTGGGCGACCTGGTCGGCTGCGGCATCTCGCACCCCTGCACCACCTTCGACAAGTGGCAGGTCTTGCTGGCGGTGGACGACGCATACAACGTGCAGGAAGCGCTGAACACCTTCTTCTGAGACGGCGCTCTGGTACGCTACAATCGGTTCTCACTTGCCGAAAGAATCGCGTCCATGCCCGCCACGCCGCCGTCCCTGTTCCCGCCGATCCAGCCCATCCGCCACGGCATGCTCGCCGTCGACGAGCTGCACACGATCTACTGGGAAGAAGTCGGCAACCCCAACGGCATTCCGGTAATCTTCCTGCATGGCGGGCCGGGCGCCGGCCTGTCGCCGCAGCACCGGCGCTTCTTCGACCCGGCCGCCTACCGGGTGATCCTGTTCGACCAGCGCGGCGCCGGCAAGTCGACGCCGCTGGGCGAGTGGCGCAACAACACCACCCAGCTGCTGATCGACGACATCGAGCGCCTGCGGCAGATGTTCGGCGTCAAGCAGTGGCTGGTGTTCGGCGGCTCCTGGGGCTCCACGCTGGCGCTGGCCTACGGCCAGGCCCACCCCGAACGCTGCCTCGGCTTCGTGCTGCGCGGGATCTTCCTGTGCACGAAGGCGGAAGTCGACTGGTTCATCAATGGCATCCAATGGTTCTATCCCGAGCTGTACGAAGAATTCGTGGCGCCGATCCCCTCGGCCGAGCGCGGCGACCTGCTCAAGGCCTATTGCGAGCGCCTGCTGTGCAACGATCCCGCCGTGTACTGGCCGGCCGCGCGCGCCTGGAGCCGCTTCGAGGGCCGCCGCGTGTTCCTGCTGCCGCAGCCGGAAGAACCCTCGTCCGACGCGCTCGACCTTGGCGTGGGCCGCCTCGAGTCGCACTACATGCTGCACGGCGCCTTTCTTGAAGAAGACCAGCTGCTGCGCGACATCGGCCGCATCGCCCACCTGCCGGCCACCATCGTGCAGGGACGCTACGATGTGATCTGTCCGCCGCTGTCGGCCTGGCGCCTGCACCAGGCCTGGCCCGGCGCCAAGCTGCACATGATTCCGGACGGCGGCCACGGCGCCCTCGAGACCGGCATCGCCCGCGCACTGGTGAGCGCCACCGAGCAGTTCAAGCGCCACGGCGGTTTCGATTAGCGCCCGGCACCCGGCACTGGCTGCTACACTAAAGCCATACTGACAATTTCCACCGGTTTCCCATGAATATCCAGATCAGCGACATCGGCCATGTCATCCAGCTGGCGATCGCGCCGGTGTTCCTGCTGACTGGCGTCGGGACCAAGCTGACCGTGCTGACCAACCGGCTGGCGCGCATCATCGACCGCACCCGCGTGCTCGACGAACGCCTCAAGGAAGGCGCCAACGCCGACTTCTTCTCCGAGCGCGAGACGCTGTACGTGCGCGCCCACCTGATCAATACCGCGATCACGTCCAGCACCGCGTGCGGACTCATGGTCTGCCTCGTCATTGCGCTGCTGTTCCTCGGCGACACCACCAACCTGCCGCTGGACCAGTACATCGCCGCCTTGTTCGTGCTCGCCATGCTTGGCCTGATCAGCAGCTTCGTCTTTTTCCTGCGCGAGATCTTCATCGCCTCGCGCTTCATGCGCGTCCAGCACTCGCTGTCGCTCAAGCAGTCCCGCTAGCGCTTTTTTTCGAACGGTTTTCTTTATTTATGCACGACTATCAACGTCCCCCCACCCTGTACCGCTATGCACCGCAAGACGAACTCGAAGCCGCGCTGCGCGGACAGTTCCGCCTCTTGCCGGACGGCGGCTTTTTGGCCCTGTCGTTCTCGACCGCATGGGACAAGCGCCTGTTCGATGTGTTCAGCCCCGCCGACCGCTGCCTGGTGATCCACAATACCGAGCTGTTCGGTGAACGCGTGCACCGGGCGGTGCAGCGCGCCTTGCCGAATTGGGCCGGTATCGACGGGAAGGTGGAATACGGTTCGCGCTCGCCGCTGGGCGCGGCATTTTCCAAGAGCCTGGGACAGTCGCAGGAAAAGGAATGGCAGTTTGCCTGGCGGTCGATGTCGCCGAATGCCAGCCTGAATCCGGTCGTCATCAATATCGGCAGCATCGAGCAATTCGCCGAGCTGCGCGACCGCGATACCCAGCTGTCCTGAGCCCACCTACAGCGGTTCAGTAAAAACTTTAGTAACAACGCTCCACGAAATCACGGTGTAATGCCGTGATGACTGATACCGCATATCCACACCTCCTCGCGCCGCTCGACCTCGGTTTCACGAGCCTGAAGAACCGCGTAATCATGGGCTCGATGCACACCGGGCTCGAAGACCGCTTCTACAACTACGGCAAGCTGGCCGCGTTCTACCGCGAACGCGCGCGCGGCGGCGTCGGCCTGATCGTCACCGGCGGCATCTCGCCGAACCGCCAGGGCTGGCTGCTGCCCTTCGGCGGCACCTTGAACTGGGTCGGCGATGTGCCCAACCACCGGCGCGTCACCCGCGCCGTGCACGAAGAGGGCGGCAAGATCGTGCTGCAGATCCTGCACGCGGGCCGCTATGGCTACCAGCCCTTCGTGGTCTCCGCTTCCGGCATCAAGTCGCCGATCTCGAAGTTCAAGCCGAAGGCGCTCGATGCCGGCGGCATCGAGGCCACCATCGCCGCCTATGCGCGCTGCGCCAGGCTGGCCAAGCTGGCCGGCTACGACGGCGTCGAGGTGATGGGCAGCGAAGGCTATCTGCTCAACCAGTTCCTGTGCGCGCGCACCAACAAGCGCACCGACCAATGGGGCGGCCCGATCGAGAACCGCATGCGCCTGCCGCTCGAGGTGGTGCGCCGCATCCGCGCGGCCGTCGGTCCCGACTTCATCCTGATGTACCGCCACTCGGTGCTCGACCTGGTCGAAGGCGGCAATACCTGGGACGAGGTGGTGGCGGTGGCGAAAGCCCTGGAGGCAGTCGGCGTGACGATCCTGAACACCGGCTATGGCTGGCACGAGGCGCGCATTCCGACCATCGTCACCTCGGTGCCGCGCGCCGCCTTCGCCGAGGTGGCAGGACGCCTGCGCCATGAAGTGAATATTCCGGTCGTCGCCTCGAACCGCATCAATATGCCGGTGGACGCCGAAGCGTTGCTGGCGCAGGGCAGTGCCGACCTGGTGTCGATGGCGCGGCCCTTCCTGGCCGACCCGGACTGGGTCGCCAAGGCGGCCACCGGACGCAGCGACGAGATCAACACCTGCATCGCCTGCAACCAGGCCTGCCTGGATCACACCTTTGCGAACAAGCGCGCCAGCTGCCTGGTCAACCCGCGTGCCTGCCACGAAACCGAGCTGGTGTTCCGCAAGACGACGCGGGCGCGCCGGGTGGCGGTGGTGGGCGCCGGCCCCGCCGGCCTGTCGGCGGCCACGGTGGCGGCCGAACGCGGCCACCAGGTGACGCTGTTCGATGCCCTGGACCGCATCGGCGGCCAGTTCAACGTCGCCATGCGCGTTCCCGGCAAGGAGGAATTCGCCGAGACCATCCGCTACTTCGGGCGCAAGCTCGCGCTCACGGGCGTGGACGTGCAGCTGAACCGGCGCGTCAGCCGCGAGGAGCTGCTGGCGGCGGGCTACGACGAGGTCATCGTCGCCACCGGCATCACCACGCGCAAGCCGGCCATCGCCGGCATCGACCACCCGAAGGTGCTGAGCTACCTCGACGTGCTGCGCGACGGTAAACCGGTCGGCCGGCGCGTGGCCATCATCGGCGCGGGCGGGATCGGTTTCGACATGGGCGAGTTCCTGGTACACGACCCGGCCGTGCCGCTGCCGGTGCCGAGGCAGCACTGGATGAGCGAGTGGGGTGTCGATCCGGTATCGAGCACGCCGGGCGGACTGATGGCGCCGGTAAAACCGCATCCGCCGCGCGCAGTCTGGCTGCTGCAGCGCAAGAGCACCCGGCCGGGCGCCGGCCTGGGCAAGACCTCGGGCTGGGTACACCGCGCGACCCTGGTGCGCAACGGCGTGCAGATGCTGGCGGGGGTGCAGTACGAGCGCATCGACGACGCCGGCCTGCATATCAGCATCGGGGGCGAGGCGCGCCTGCTGGAAGTGGACAACGTGGTGATCTGCGCGGGGCAGGAGAGCCTGGCGGAGCTGATGCCGGCGGCGCCTGTTCAAGGCGGGCCGCGCTTCCACAAGATCGGCGGCGCCGCGCTGGCGTCCGAACTGGACGCCAAGCGCGCGATCCGCGAGGGGGCCGAGCTGGCCGCCCGGCTTTAAAGCCTGATGTTGAGTCCGATACCGAGGTAGTGCTGGCGCAGGTACTTGAGGAGATAGCGCTGGAAGTACAGGATCGAGAAGATCTCGAGTGTTTCCTCGAAGGTCACCATCCCCATGAACAGCAGGTCACGCTTGCCGTTGGTGATGAGCATGTGATTGCCTTCGAAGGTTTCCATGCCCATGGCCGCGAATACGAAGGCGGCGCCGGCCAGGGTGAAATGGATCAGGTAACTGCGCTCGAGGCGCAGCAGGAAAGGGACGAAATAGATCGCCAAGACCACCACGATGATGGCGACGGGGAGGGTCCACGAGACCGACAGGAAGGGCGCCATGTCGGCGCCGCCGCTGTTGGCGCTCTTGACCAGATTCGACAGCACCATCCTCAGGTCCGCGAACTCGTCGATCGACATGAACAGGAAGCCGCAGGCCAGCACCTGCCAGGGCCGCGCGCCGCCTCGGACACGGCGGCTCTCCAGGCGCGCGATCAGAAACAGCAGCCCCGCGGTCAGCAACAGATTGAGCGAGGAAAAATAGGTGGGGACGTTGCGTTCTTCGTAGAAGTCGAACAGGGGCACGATGCCATAGACGGTGTCGCGATCAAAGTAGTACTTCATCACCATCGCCAGCAGGTGCAGGACGACGAGCGCGAGACCGATACCGATCAGCTTGCGGTGCAGGCGGAAAGCGTCGGCAATGCTTAACACCTTGTTAACAGCGACAGGCTCGACGACGGAGGGCGAGGTATCGATCATGGGGTCTTTCTCCTGGTATGGGCGACCAGGCCTCGTCTTCCTTGCCTCGCGCAATGCAGCGGTGGCTGACGCCTACGGCACGTGCTTGGGATGAACTCGACGAAGTCTTGTCATATTGATGTCATTTTCGATGATCATAGACCCGCCGGCTGTTAATGAAAAGACATATTTTTGTCTAAATTTAAATATTTTTTGTGAGCGTGTCGGGAGGATTTCGGGAAGATATTCTGCTCACCGTTGATCCAGGATGGGAGGACAAGGAAAGCGCACAGGTCCCGGCAGGACGCCGGGACGGAAGGCAGGGGCCCCCTGTCGGAGGGGGCGGTGATGTTACTTCTTGCGCAGCACCACGCAGCCGATCGAATAACCCGCCCCGAACGAGCAGATCACGCCATTGGCGCCGCTCGGCAGGTCGTCCTGGTACTTGTGGAAGGCAATGATCGACCCGGCCGACGAGGTATTCGCATAGGTGTCGAGGATCACCGGCGCTTCGTTCGGTTCGGCGTCGCGGCCCAGCAGGGTGCGGGTGATCAGCAGGTTCATGTTCAGGTTGGCCTGGTGCAGCCAGTAGCGCGCCACGTCCTTGACCTCGAGGCCGGCGTTCCTGACCGTGTCGGCAATCGTCTCGGCCGCCATCGGGCACACTTCCTTGAACACCTTGCGGCCCTGCTGGCGGAACAGCTTGTCCGGGGCGCCGACGCCGGCTTCGTCGAAGCGGTTCATGAAACCGAAATTGTTGCGGATGTTGTTCGAGAACTTGGTCTTCAGCTTGCTGTCCAGGATTTCCCACTGGTGGGCGCTGGTCGCGGTGTCGGCTGCTTCCACGATCACCGCGGTGCAGGCGTCGCCGAAGATGAAGTGGCTGTCGCGGTCACGGAAGTTCAGGTGGCCGCTGGTGATTTCCGGGTTCAGCATCAGGACGGCGCGTGCGCGGCCGCTGCGCACCGCGTCGACCGCGGTCTGGATGCCGAAGGTGGCCGAGGAGCAAGCCACGTTCATGTCGAAGCCGAAGCCCTCGATGCCGAGCGCATCCTGCACCTCGACCGCCATGGCCGGGTAGGGACGCTGCATGTTGGAGCAGGCCACCAGCACCATGTCGATGTCGCCCGGCTGCTTGCCGGCGCGCGCCAATGCTTCGCGCGCCGCGGCCACGCACATCTCGGCCTGCAGCGAGACCTGTTCGTCGGCGCGTTCCGGGATGCGGGCGGTCATGCGGGCCGGGTCGAGGATGCCTTCTTTCTCCATCACGTAGCGCGACTTGATGCCGGAGGCTTTCTCGATGAAGGCACTGCTGGACGGCTCCAGCGCGACGGTTTCGCCGGCGGCGATGGCGGCGGCGTGTTCCTGGTTGTACAGTTCGACGTAGGCGTTGTAGGCCGTTACCAGCTCATCGTTGGAGATGGAATACGGCGGCGTAAACAGGCCGGTGCCGCTGATCACGACAGGTTTCATGTAAAGGACTTTCAAAGGAAATAACAGGCGAACTGGCAAATGGAGCCAGCTTTGCCGGGAGATGCGCCGATTCTACACGCTCATGCCGGGGCTGGGAATTGTCGGAATTGGCAAGGCCCTGGCGGTGCGGACCTCCCGCTCAGCGCGCGTGCTGGGCCAGGGTGGTGTCGGCCGCACCGGCGCGGCGCGACAACTGCACCTTCTCGCCCTTGAGGTGGCGCAGTGCCTGGGCCAGCTGGAAGTCGTCGGCGCTGCCGTAGTCGAGCGGCTTGCGCTCGCGCGCCTCGGCCCACAGGCGCATTTGTTCCTCGATGTCTTCCTGGCGCGCGGCGGCTTCCTTGTCGCGGTCGTTCGACAGATGGCGTTCGAGGTCGGCCTCGCGCATGCGCAGCGCATTCAGGCCGTCGCCATCGAGCGTTTCGTCGACCGGCACGTCGGGCACGATGCCGCGCGCCTGGATCGAGCGCCCGGCCGGGGTGTAGTAGCGCGCCGTGGTCAGCTTGACGGCGGCGTCGTGGCCGATCGGGCGGATGGTCTGGACCGAGCCCTTGCCGAAGGTCTGGCTGCCCAGGATGGTGGCGCGCTTGTAGTCCTGCAGGGCGCCGGCCACGATCTCGGACGCCGAGGCCGAGCCGGTGTTGACCAGCACCACCATCGGCAGCTTCTTGAAGGCCGGCGGCAGGCTGGCGAGCGGATCGGCGCCGCTGCGCAGCATGTAGAACTCGGGGCGGCCGTAGAAGCGCTGGCGCTGTTCAAGCAACTGGCCATGCGTCGAGACGATTTCGGCGTCTTTCGGCAGGAAGGCCGCGGCCACGCCGATCGCACCCTGCAGCAGGCCGCCCGGGTCGTTGCGCAGGTCGAGCACCAGGCCTTTCATGTCGGGATTGGCGCGGTACAGGGCCTGCAGCTTGGCCGCCATGTCGTCCACGGTCGGTTCCTGGAACTGCGCGATGCGCAGCCAGGCGTAGCCCGGCTCGACCATCCGGGCCTTGACGCTCTTCTGGATGATTTCGCTGCGCGCGATGGTGAAGCGCAGCGGCGCGGCACTTGCCTTGCGCAGGACGGTGAGCGTGACCCGGGTGCCGGGCTCGCCGCGCATGCGCTTGATCGCTTCGTCGATCGGCAGGCCCTGCACCGGGTGGCCGTCGATCTGGGTGATCAGGTCGCCCTCCTTGATGCCGGCATGCCAGGCGGGAGAATCCTCGATGGGGGCGACGATCTCGATGTAGCCGTCCTCGCTTTCGGAAATCTCGATGCCCAGGCCCACGAACCGCCCTTCGGTGCCTTCGCGCAGCTCGCGGTAGGCGCGCGGGTCGAGGTAGGCCGAGTGCGGGTCGAGCGAGGCCACCATGCCGGAAATCGCCTGCGACAGCAGGGCCTTGTCCTCGACCGGCTCGACATAGGTGGACTTGATGACACCGTAGACATCGGCCAGCTGGCGCAGTTCGGCCAGCGGCATGCCGGCCTCGACCGGCTTCTGGGCCAGTGCCGAAAACTGCATGGTGATGGCGACCCCGGCGATGGCGCCCAGGCCGACGAAACAGGAATTCTTGAAAGTGGAGCCCATGGTTCACCTAGTGTGAGCTGACTTCGCCGCTTGCGCCGCTATCAAGCATGAGGTAGCACAAGTCCAGTATAAACCCGAACACCAGGCACTGCTCCTTGCCAGGCCAAAGCACGTGCGATGCTTGAGATCGATATCACCGTGTTACAGATTGCTCAGCTTGGTAAGTAATTGTAAGAGTCGAAGCGGACGCAAGAGTGCGGGCCTATATTCAATCTCAGTTTTTCTCTCTCTCCACTTTTTGAAGTGGTCTTGCCCGCGGCCCCCTCCGCGGGCTTTTTTACGTCCCACTGCCGTCGAATTCTACATTTCCACGGGAAAGCTACTTGAAGCGGCTGGTATATTGTTGTGATGTACCAACACATGCATATGCCAGATGTGCCCGATTGCATGTATCGAAAAGTAAAAAAGTCCTGCGTCTGCTTGCTGCCTCTTGTGCTCCAGCTAGAATGGGCAGAGCCCCATGCCGTCGAGGGCGGTACTGGGAGCCCAGGTAGAACTTGATAAGAATGAAGAATATCGACCCGTTTGCCTCTCGCGGATGCGCTCTGCAAGGCAGCGCCGCCTGTCCCGCGCAGGCAAGCCCGCCATGCCTGTTTTTACCCAGCCGCGTACCCACGCGGTTGGCGGCGTGCGCCTGGAGCTGACGCTCTGATGACGCACATCCTGAAGACCGGCCACAAGCCGGCCGCTTTTTTCCACTCCAAGCAATCAAGCACGAGGACCAATCCGTGAAGCGAATCCTTTTGAGCACCCTGACGCTGTCCCTGGCGGCAGCCTTTGCCAATGCGGCGGACAATTCGACCGCCGCCAGCGCCAAGCCGGTCGCCGCGCCAATCTCGGGCGTCGACACCCAGTTCATCGACACCAGTGTGCGTCCGCAGGACGACTTCTTCACCTACCTGAACGGCAAGTGGCTGAAAGAGACCGAGATCCCGAGCGACAAGGCCAGCTGGGGCACCTTCATGAAACTGCGCGACGACACCACGCCGCAGATCAAGGCCATCATCGAAGCCGCCCAGGCCGACAAGTCGGCCAAGCTTGGCTCCGAAACCCAGAAGATCGGCGACCTGTACGCCAGCTACATGGATGAAGCACGCCGCGAAGCCCTGGGCACCAAGCCGCTCGCCGGCGAACTGCGCAAGATCCGCACCCTGAAGGACAAGAAGGGCCTGCCGCAACTGGTGGCCCACCTGTCGAAGATCGGCGTATCGACCCCGTATGGCATCTACGTCAGCCAGGACATGCGCAATTCGACCGAGCATGTCGTGTACATCTCGCAAAGCGGCCTCGGTATGCCGGACCGCGACTACTACCTGAAGCTCGATGACGCCAAGCTGGCCGAGGTCCGCGCCAAGTATCTGAAGCACGTCGAGCAGACCCTGGCGCTGGCCGGCGAGAAGGATGCCGCGGCCCAGGCCAAGGCCATCGTCGATTTCGAAACCGAGCTGGCCAAGGTGCAGTGGACCCGCGTCGAGAACCGTGACCCGGTCAAGCGCTACAACAAGATGAGCGTGGCCGAGCTGGGCAAGCTGGCGCCGGGCTATGACTGGAACGCGGCCCTGGCCGCGGCCGGCGTCGGCAACAAGCTCGACACCATCATCGTCAACCAGCCGAGCTACTTCAAGGGCCTGAACGAGGTGCTGGCCAAGACCGAGCTGTCGACCCTGAAGTCCTACTTCGAGTGGCAGCTGCTGCGTGAATTCTCGCCGCTGCTGTCGAAAGCCTTCGTCGCACAGAGCTTCTCCTTCTATGGCACCGCACTGAGCGGCGTCTCGGAGCAGGCGCCGCTGTGGAAACGCGGCGTCGGCGCGGTCGAGAGCGCGCTGGGCGAGGCGGTCGGCAAGCTGTACGTGAAAGAGCACTTCCCGGCCGAGCGCAAGGCGCGCATGGAAGAGCTGGTGAAGAACCTGATTGTCGCCTACGGCCAGTCGATCGACAACCTGGAGTGGATGAGCCCGGAGACCAAGAAGGAAGCCCGCGCCAAGCTGGCCAAGTTCACGCCGAAGATCGGCTATCCGGACAAGTGGCGCGACTATGCGAAGCTGAGCATCAAGCGTGACGACCTGGTCGGCAACGCGATGCGCACCGCGAATTTCAAGTACAACTACAACCTGAACAAGCTGGGCAAGCCGGTCGACCGCACCGAGTGGGGCATGACCCCGCAGACGGTCAACGCCTACTACCGCAGCACGACCAACGAGATCGTGTTCCCGGCCGCGATCCTGCAGCCGCCGTTCTTCGACATGCGCGCCGACGACGCGGTCAACTACGGCGCCATCGGCGCCGTGATCGGCCACGAGATCGGCCACGGCTTCGACGACAAGGGCAGCCAGTCGGACGGCGACGGCAACCTGCGCAACTGGTGGACCGAACAGGACCGCTCGGCCTTCAAGACCCGCACCGACAGGCTGGTCAAGCAGTTCAACGGCTTCTCGCCGCTGCCGGGCTACAACGTCAACGGCGAGCTGACCCTCGGCGAGAACATCGGCGACAACGCCGGCCTGTCGATCGCCTATAAGGCCTACAAGCTGTCGCTCAAGGGCCAACCGGCTCCGGTGATCGACGGCCTGACCGGCGACCAGCGCTTCTTCATGGGCTTCGGCCAGGTGTGGCGCTCGAAGATGCGCGAAGCCCAGCAGATCAACCAGGTCAAGACCGACCCGCACTCGCCGGGTCAGTTCCGCGCCAACGGCACCGTGATGAACATGCCCGAGTTCTACGAGGCTTTCGACGTCAAGCCGGGCGACAAGATGTACCTGGCGCCGCAGGAACGCGTGATCATCTGGTAACTACGCGGTAGAGTACGGCGGGCCGGCAGCGCAAGCTTCCGGCCCGTTCACCATCAAGACAATACACAACAACACATTACGGAGAGACCGAATGAAACGACATCTGCTGAGCGCTGCGGCGCTCGTCCTGGTGGCTTCGCTGGCCCAGGCGGAACCCGGCAACGCGGCCGGCGCCGCCAAGAGCGGTACCAAGGCGGCCACGCTGTCGTCCGGCATCGCGCTGGAATACGTGGAGCCTTCGGTGCGCCCGCAGGACGACTTCTTCCAGCACCTGAACGGCAAATGGCTCAAGAATGTCGAGATCCCGGCCGACAAGTCGACCTGGGGCGCCTTCCACCAGCTGCGCGACGACACCCTGCCGCAACTGCGTGCGATTATCGAGAAAGCCGCCGCCACCAAGAATCCGGCCGCCGGCTCGGAAGTGCAGAAGATCGGCGATTTCTACGCCAGCTACATGGACGAGGCACGCCTGGAAAAGCTGGGTATCTCGCCGCTGAAGGGCGAGCTGGCGAAGATCGCGGCCGTCAAGGACAAGTCCGAGTTGCCGGCCATGTTCGCGCACCTGGGCAAGATGGGCGTGAACGTGCCCTTTGTGTTCTACATCCACCAGGACGCCAAGGATTCGACCAAGTACGTGGCCGACCTGTACCAGGCCGGCCTGGGCATGCCTGACCGCGACTACTACCTGAAGTCGGACGACGCCAAGCTGGCCGGCATCCGCGCCAAGTACCAACAGCATGTGGAGAAGCTGCTGGCCATGGCCGGCGGCAAGAACGCCGCCGCCAGCGCCAAGGCGATCGTCGACCTGGAAACCGAACTGGCCAAGGCCCAGTGGACCAAGGTCGAGAACCGCGACCCGATCAAGACCTATAACAAGGTCGAGCTGGCGAAGCTGGACGAGCTGGCCCCGGGCTACGACTGGAACGCCTGGCTGGCCGCCACCGGCCTGCAGGGCAAGACCGATTACGTCATCGTCAGCCAGCCGAGCTACCTGAAGGGCTTTGCCGAGGTCCTGAACCGGGTGCCGCTCGAGACCTGGAAGACCTATCTGCAGCTGCAGCTGGTCAACAGCTACGCCAGCTACCTGTCGAAACCATTCGTGGACCAGCGCTTCGCCTTCAACGGTACCGTCCTGTCGGGCATCCCGCAGCTGGAACCGCGCTGGAAGCGCGGCGTCTCGACGCTGGAAGCCAACCTCGGCGACGCAGTGGGCAAGCTGTACGTGAAGGAGCACTTCCCGGCCGAGCGCAAGGCGCGCATGGAAGTCCTGGTGAAGAACCTGTTGGAAGCCTACCGCCAGTCGATCGACACCCTCGACTGGATGAGCCCTGCCACCAAGAAGGAAGCGCAGGCCAAGCTGGCCAAGTTCACCCCGAAGATCGGTTACCCGAACAAGTGGAAGGATTACGCGTCGCTCGACGTCAAGCGTGACGACCTGGTCGGCAACGTGATGCGCGCGCGCGAAGTCGAATACCAGCGCGAGCTGAACAAGCTGGGCAAGCCGATCGACCGCGACGAATGGGGCATGACGCCGCAGACCGTCAACGCCTACTACAACCCGGAACTGAACGAGATCGTGTTCCCGGCCGCGATCCTGCAGCCGCCGTTCTTCGACGCCAAGGCCGACGACGCGGTGAACTACGGCGGCATCGGCGCCGTGATCGGCCACGAGATCAGCCACGGCTTCGACGACCAGGGCTCGCAGTACGACGGCGACGGCAACATGCGCAACTGGTGGACCAAAGAAGACGGCGAGAAGTTTGCCGAGAAGACCAAGGTCCTGATCCAGCAGTACGGCGGCTACAGCCCGCTGCCGGGCTACAAGGTCAACGGCGAACTGACCCTCGGCGAGAACATCGGCGACAACTCGGGCCTGGCAATCGCCTACAAGGCCTATAAATTGTCGCTGAACGGCAAGCCGGCCCCGGTGATCAACGGCCTCACCGGCGACCAGCGCTTCTACATGGGCTGGGGCCAGGTGTGGCGCTCGAAGATGCGCGAGCCGGCCCAGATCGCCCAGGTCAAGACCGATCCGCACTCGCCGGGCCAGTTCCGCGCCAACGGCACGCTGAAGAACCAGCCGGGCTTCTACGAAGCCTTCGGCGTGAAGGAAGGCGACAAGATGTACCTGGCGCCGAAGGACCGCGTGATCATCTGGTAATGCGCATCTGGTAATGCGCATCTGGTAATGCGCATCTGGTGATGCATCTCCGGCAGGCATGGCTTGCCGGATGAAAGAAAGGGCCGCGCACGCGGCCCTTTCTCGTTGCTGACAGGCGAAAAAAAGCCCGGCAGTACCGGGCTTCGCATGCAGGCGGTGAGCCTGATTTCTGACGGTGCTCAGCGGGCGCGCGGAACGATGTCGAACTGTGGGCCGAGGCCGTAGTTCGGTTTGACGGTGCGCGACATGAAGACCGACCAGGCGCGGGCGCCTTCAGTACCGCCGACATCGGCAGCATAGGCCAGGGCCGGCTGCATGTTCGACGGATAGCCTGTGGCCGCACTGGAGTAACCGGTCATCTCGCCTACTTTCAGGCCCAGTGCGCTCGCCATTGCCGTGCTGCCGCACAGCAGCTTGTTGAACGCCGCACCCAGCTCGAGCTGGTTGCTGGCACCGAAGGCCTGGCCGATCGACTTGTACATAGGGCTGGTTTCGCTATCGCGGACCATCATCTTGTACATCGCTCCTTTGATGTAGCAAGCGCCTTGGCCGACCATGCGCTGGATCGGGAACTTCGCCTTGTATTTCAGCAAAGTCGTGGCCTTGGTAAAACCGAGGTCGTGTGCGTGACCGATCGCCGAGGTGAAGAAGTCATCCTGCCACGGGGCGATGCCGCGCCCGTTCTCATAGACGATGGCATAGCCGTTGACGAGCACGCCCAGCTGGTTGGCATTGGGATTGTTCGAATAGTTTTCGTTATACCAGTCGAGGTTACTGTCCAGGATGCGGTTGAAGTGCGCCTTCAGGCGGTCGTTGTCTGGCGTGATGTACGCCGCTTCGGCCAGCGTGCGCAATCCCCAGGCCTGGCCGCGGACCTGATCCGGTTTGAGCAGCCCTTTGATGTTTTCGCGGTAGCCCGGGTTCGAGCTGAACACGTTGTACATGCCCCAGAACTGCAGTTCTTCCAAGAAGAAATGGTCGCCAGTCAGGAGATAGGGCAGGTAGGCAAATCCCGGCTGGTGCGACACGTCATGCTTGTACGGGGAAGTGCAGGCAGTGCTCGTGGCGCAGGTCGGGAATGCTTCCGAGCGCCTGCTGGTGGGATTGGTGGTGTCGCCCGGATGGCCCAGCACGGTCATGTACGGATAGTCGATCAGGCTGACCGGCTGGCCGGTCTTCTTGTCGCGGTAGTGGGCCGAATAGCTGCCTGCCAGTTCGGCCGTACCGAGGGTGACGTCGCGTGCGCGGCGGTCCATGCTCAGCAGGTACATGGCTGCCCACTGGGGCATCAGGCCGATGTCGTCGCGGCCGCCAGTCTGCGGCATGTAGCCCGCCGCCAAACCGGTGCCCATCGGCTCGGTCGCACTGCGTGCCCAATCCAGGGTGAGTGCATTCAGGGCGGCATCCGGAATCTGCAGCGAGCGGTCATAGTTCGGCAGCGCGCGGCTGTCGAGCAGGTAGGCGGTGTTATGCCGGACATTCACTTCCGGTGCAGCGCCATTCCACCAGAAGACCTTGCGCCAGCGGGCGTGATGGTAGTGCTGCATCGAGGGTTTGGCGTACATCACCTTGCCACCGACGAGAATCTCCGCGTTATAGGTAAAGTTGCGCGGCGCCGCTTCATAGGCCCAATTGTTTTCGATGACGACGTCGACACGGGCTTTCTTGATCGCGTCATACCAGCGCACGGCAAAGCGTGCCGCCAGGTGCGGATGGGTAGCGCCGGTGCTGGTCTTGAGGGGCGCCGCCACATGCCATTCGTTGGCGGTCGAACCGCTCAGCCACGCTTTGGCCACCGTCTTGCGGATCAGCTCATCGGCCGATGCGCTGTAGCGCACCCCGCCGATGGTCGCGTTGACCGATGCGTTGAAACCCGCGTTGAGCAGCGAGGCTGTGTTGCCGGCAGTGCCGGCGACCGCCGCGCCGCGGTTGAGTGTCATGGTGAGCACTTGCCTGGCGGCCAGCGAAGGCAGAACTGCCGAGATGATGGCATGGCGCACCGAACCGTCCGGATGGCGTGCCTTGACGTCGAGCTGCAGGGGCACGATAACGCCGCTGCCGAGGCGCCCGGACAGCGATGCATTCGCCGCGAGATGACCCGGGGCGAAAACCTGGCCGAACGTCACCGGAACATTGCTTTGTGTGGATGACGAGGTGTTTTCGAAACGGACGTCGGTCACAGTGGCCGTGCTCGTGACCGGCGGAGGGCTGACTGGTCCTTCGTCCCGGCTTTTCGGAATATAAGCAGGGCTCGTCGTCGCTGGCGCCGTCGATGCGGTATCGGTAGGAGGCGTACCGGTGCGCACGGTAGTCCGGCTCTGCGGAATGTAGGTGCTGCCGGAGGTGTTTGCCGTTTGCTCGGCCTTCGCATTGCCGCCGAACCCAAGCAGGATCGCGCCGGCCAGGATGGTGGCTGTCTGGAATTTCATGGAGTGCATTGGACGTTTGATAGTGGGAAGCGGATATCACATACGGTCTGCCGGACCGGCAGGGGCCAGAGCAGCGACGCTGATAGATCGGGAGCAAGATGTGCTCCCAGAACCTCTTGATCATCGGATCACTTCTGTGTCTTTGTAGAAATTTATTAGGACACAGTTTTCGCAGAATATACGATGCGAACAGGAAAGTACATAACCAATCGTAAGAAAATTTGTCGTGCAATGCAGTTCTCCCTATGAAAGGGCGGAAGAAATTTTTTTTGAAGTTTCCCGATCGGCGCGCAATGTCCCGGTAACTTGCGCTATCTTGTTGAATTTGCCATTAAGCTTGGCTTAGTGAAAGTTGACTTTCGGTAAGCAACATTTCATCGGCATTAATTTTGGAGAATAGATGAACAGCGCTGTCCTGCTCATGGAGGGTAGGGACGAAAAAAAGCCCGGTACGGATACCGGGCTTGCAGTGCGTCAGCCTTGTGCTGGCCGACGAGGCGTCTAGCGGGGCACGATGGCGAACTGCGGGTCGAGGCTGTAATTCGGCTTGACCGTGCGCGACATGAAAACTGTCCACGCCTTGGCGCCATCGGTACCGCCGACATCGGCCGCATACGCCAGTGCCGGTTGCATATTCGATGGGAAACCAGTAGCGGAACTCGAGTAACCGGTCATCTCGCCCACCTTCAGCTTCAAGGCCGTCGCCATTTCCGCGCTGCCGCACAGGAGTTCATTGAACGCTGCACCCATCTCGAGTTCATTACTCGCACTGAATGCCTGGCCGATCGACGTGTAGAACGGGCTTGACGAGCTATCGCGTACCATCATCTCGTACATGGCGCCTTTGATGTAGCAGGCGCCTTGGCCGACCATGCGCTGGATCGGGAATGTTGCCTTGTATTTCAGCAAAGTCGTGGCCTTGGCAAAGCCGAGCTCATGTACATGGCCGACCGCCGAGGTGAAGAAGTCATCCTGCCACGGTGCGAGGCCACGTCCGCTCTCATAGACGATGGCATAGCCGTTGACGACCACACCCAGCTGGTTGGCATTGGGATTGTTCGGATAGTTCTCGTTATACCAGTCGAGGTTAGTGTCCAGGATACGGTTGAAGTGCTCCTTCAGGCGGTCGTTGTCTGGCGTGATGTACGCTGCTTCGGCCAGCGTGCGCATCCCCCAGGCCTGGCCGCGGACCTGATCCGGCTTGAGCAGGCCTTTGATGTTTTCGCGGTAGCCCGGGTTCGAGCTGAACACGTTGTACATGCCCCAGAACTGCAGTTCTTCCAGGAAGAAATGGTCGCCAGTCAGGAGATAGGGCAGGTAGGCAAATGCCGGCTGGTGCGACACGTCATGTTTGTACGGGGAAGTACAGGCAGTGCTCGTGGCGCAGGTCGGGAAGGCTTCATACACTTTGGTTGCCGGGTTCTTGGTGTCGCCGGTGCGGCCCAGCACGGTCATGTATGGATAGTCGATCAGGCTGACCGGCTGCCCCGTCTGCTTGTCGCGGTAGTGGGCCGAGTAGCTGCCCGCCAGTTCGGCCGTACCGAGGGTGACGTCGCGTGCGCGGCGGTCCATGCTCAGCAGGTACATGGCTGCCCACTGGGGCATCAGGCCGATGTCGCCGCGGCCGCCAGTCTGCGGCATGTAGCCCGCTGCCAAACCAGTGCCCATCGGCTCGGTCTTGCTACCGGCCCAGCGGGTCTGCAGCGCGTTCAGTGCCGTTTCCGGAATGCTCAGCGCCTGGTCGTAATTCGGCAGGGCGCGGCTGGCGATCAGGTAGCCGGTGTTGTGTTTGATGTTGACTTCCGGTGCCGTGCCGTTCCACCAGAACATCTTGCGCCAGCGTGCATGGTGATAGTGCTCCATTGCCGGTTTGCTATATGCGGTCTTGCCGCCCACCAGGATCTGGGCGTCGTAGCTGAAATTCTGCGGCGCCGTTTCATAAGCCCAGTTGTTCTCGATGACGACATCGACCCGGGCTTTCTTGGCGGTTTCGTACCAGCGTACCGAGAAGCGCGCGCTCAGGTGCGGGTGGGCGATACCCGCACTGTTCTTCAGTGGAGCGGAGACCTGCCATTCGTTGACCGTGGCGCCATTGAGCCACGCATCCGGGCTTGCTGCCTTCATCAACTCGTCGGCCGATACGCTGTAGGCGACGCCGTCGATGGTGGCATTGAACGACGCGGTGAAGCCGGCGTTGAGCAGCGAGGCAACGTTGCCGGCGGGATTCGCCACTGCGGCGCTGCGGTCGAGCGTCATGGTATGGACTTCGCCGGCGCCCAGCGAAGGAAGGACCGCCGAGATGACGGCGTGGCGCACCGAACCGTCCGGGTGTGTGGCCTTGACGTCCAGCTGCAGCGGAACGGTGGCGCCACTGTCGAGGCGGCCGACCAGTGAGGCCGTGGTCAGGAGATGCCCCGGTGCGAAGACCTGGGCGAAGGTGACCGGGACATTGGTCTGTGTTACCGAGGCGGTGCTTTCGAAGCGGATGCTGGTAACGGTGCCCGCGGTCGTGTTGTTGTTGGTGTTCGACGCCGTGGTGCCGCGGCTCTGAGGAATATAGGTCGAGGTGCTGTTGCTGGTGCTCAGGAGGCGGGTGCCTTCCATGCTGCCAACCGGCGTATTCTCGACAGTTGAACTACCACCACAGCCCGCCAGGACTACGCCTGCCAGGGCGCTGGTTGCGATGTGAAGCTTCAGGGGTCGGATGGAATTTTTCATTTGGTATCTCTTCAGGAATGCGGGGTATCGAGTACGCCCTGTCAGACCCAAAGATTACGCCAAGGAAAAATAAATTCCCAGAGGAATCACAAATTCCGTTCAGAAACTCTTCCTAATGCAACACAACATTATTCTATGTTTAACGAATATTATTCGGCAACCATCGTTTTTCCCCTTATTTTTTGTAAATTTTAGGCAAAAAATAACACTGCCCGGCATATAGCCGGGCAGGTCGATGGGATGGGAACTGCGGAGGGGATTTATTTTGCAGAAGCAATCATGAAGTCAACCGCTGCTTTCACGTCAGCATCCGGTGCGGTCGAACCGCCCTTGGGCGGCATGACGCCGGCCTTGCCCTGGAAGCCCTTGATGGCGTGCTCGTACAGCACGGCGTTGCCTTGCGCCAGGCGCGGTGCCCAGGCTGCCTTGTCGCCGACTTTCGGTGCACCGGCGATGCCGGCACCGTGGCAGGCCACGCAGGCGCTGTTATACAGGGTCTTGCCGGTATCGGCGGCTGCGACGGCCGGAGCTGCGGCAGGCGTCGCTGCAGGTGCGGGAGCGGCAGGAGCGGCGGCAGTCGGGGCTGGTGCGGCGGCAGCGGTGTCGGCGGCGGGAGTCGCTTCAGCCGGTGCTGCGGGTGCTGCCGGTTCCTTGAACGAGGCGCCGCTCTTGTTGGTCATGAACACCACGGCGCGTGCCACCTCGAGATCGTCCAGATCCGGATTGCCGCCCTTGGCCGGCATGGCGCGAATGCCTTCGATCGCATGCTTGACGAGGGTGTCATAACCTTGGGAAATGCGCTGCGCCCAGCCAGCGTTGTCGCCGACTTTCGGAGCGCCGGCCGCGCCGCTGTCGTGGCAGGCTGCACACACGGCGGCGTACACCGCGTTGCCTGCCTGCAGAACCTTGGGAGCGTTGGCATCGACCAGGGTAAAGCCTTCTTCGGCAACCGGCTGCAGGCGCGCGGCAACGGCCTCTGCGCTCTGGCTGTCGGTACCGGCGCCGGTAAGGCGATCATTGGTGGCGAAAATCACGAGGAGGATAATGCCGATGACGATGACCAGGAAAAACCCCGCGACCGCTGCAACCAGCTGCTTGGGGGTACGGATCACGGATTGGTGTTCGTTGTGTGCGTCGCTCATGATTTCCTTAATTCTATTAAAAAAACCTGCCACTACAGAAAAACTGGCACTACCGGCGCTTGCGACCAGATGCAATTCTGCAAATGCCCATAATCGGCCGATTATAGACGTAAAGCTGCCGAAATGTAACGAAATTCCTGAGCGCACGACGGCTTGCCCATGGACGCGCACAGAGAAAGACTGTATCCTTCGCTACGCCTCCAGTGCGGCTGTAGCTCAGTGGATAGAGTATTGGCCTCCGAAGCCAAGGGTCGTGGGTTCGATCCCCGCCAGCCGCGCCACCAGATTCCCCCTGTAATTCCCCCGTCCAGATAACAGACCTGCCGCTTGCGGGCTTGCTTACGAGCAGCCGTGCGCTGTCGATCGCGCGTTGGCGAAGTACGCCAGGCGAAAGCGGCGTCCGCGTCGCTTCCAGCTCGAGGTGGTGGCCGAGCTGGCAGCGACGCGCCAGGACAACTCCTGGCCTGGCAGGCCGCTCAGGTTTGTTGGAAGAGGGGGGCTGGCTGTTTTTGGTAGGGCGCTGCCTTGGTACCGATCATGAAGCTGAACACACCTGGCATCGTCCGCATGGCCAGCATATGGATGAGCACAAGCAATGCCGTTGTCAGCACCGGGGACAGCACCCAATAGAGCGGATACGGAACATGTGCTGCGAACGATTTGTAAACGATCGATATCGCCAGCAGCACTGGTGCATGGGCCAGGAACACGAAAAAGCTGAATTTGCTCATTTTGCCCAACCAGCGGCCGAAAGCGGTTGGCAGCAGCAAGGACGCAGCCGGCCAGATCAGCACCGGCGCAACCATGCGCAGGATATTTGTATTGGCGATGCGGAAGGCGATGACATAGGCGCATAGCCCCAGGAACAGCGCCAGGCACAGTGGCGCGTAGCGGTCGAGCGCGCGCAGATTCCATCCTCGCACCGCAGCCAGCCCTCCAACATAAAACACTGGCCACATCACGTCGCGCAGGACGAAGGAAGCGTCCAGATTAAATTGGTAGATCAAGACCACGATCCCTAACCCGTGGTAGGGCGCGTGACGCAGCAGCCAGCCAAGCAGCGGCGCTGCAATCATGAGTGCCACCAGATCGCGCAGGAAGTTCAGAGGATAGTTGATGGGGGCGCTGGTCAAGCCAAAGCCGGCGTCCAGCCAGCCTTTGCCGTCTTTCGGAACCATGTCGTTGGAGAGTGTTACCCCCAGTCCTTGCTGCAATGTCAGCGCCACGGCCAGCAGCCCTAGATTGAAGACAAGAAAAGGTACGACAATGGTGCGAAATTTCTTGCGTGCCAACTTTGCCGGGTTGAGATCAAGACCGGCGCGAAATAGCAGGAAACCAGAGATGCAGGTCAACACCGGCACCGTCGTGCGAAAGACCGCGTGCTGAAAGAATGCCTTGAACAGGTCGAACGGATTGTTTGCAACTTCCGCGATTGGCACGTACGGAGGAGTATGCAAGAGCACGATACCGAAGATCATCAAAAAGCGTAGAAGCGCGATACGCTGGCTTAAAGAATTGTCGGCATCATTCATGTTATTTCCGATGTGCACATCTTTGCCGATATCGCATCGATGAGAATATGGTATTGGGTGAGCAGGGAGCTGGCGCGTGGTCGGCCGGCAACGCCCTGTACTATTCAGTGCCAACTTCCAGATCGGCAAGCGTACACTGACGCGCTCGACGCATGGGGGCGACGAGCGGACGGTAGTGTACCGGAAGCGTCCGTCGAGCTTGAGCACGTCTGACCGGGTAGGCCAGCCCTTCGCCAGGAATCGGACCCGTGCAGTGTATTGTACTGGCGACCTGCGCTAGAGAGAACGCGACGCTTGCCACAACGCGCAGCAGCTCGATTATGCATCGGAAATTGTAATTATTGCAGCTTTTTAGCGTTCAAGGATCTTGCACAGGTGCAAGCTTTGAGTCCGGCAGAGCTGCGCACGATTCATTTGAGAAATAACTTGAATTTTAGAAAATGATAAAATTTCATTTGCTTGCGCTAGTGAAACAGTCACAGCCGTAGAGCATGAAGACTCGAAAAAGTGCCTATACGCAACATTCGAACCCGCTGTAGTACACGGAATGTGAAGATGCGGTGTCAAAGGTACATGACACATTCAGATGAATTTTCTACAAGCCCGCCAGCACGACGTGGTAGTTTAGTAATATTTTTTTATCATTCTGCCTTTCGTGTGGTTACTTTTCGACAAAACACAATTGCTGAGTTTGCACGGCTGAGCTTCCGTGCTATAGTAAAGTTAGCATAATAGCAAAATCTAATTCTTGAACGGAACCCGATTATGAAAGCAGATGAAGTCGTCGCAGTAGTAGGACTCGGATATGTCGGCTTGCCGCTGGCAGTTGAATTCGGCAAAAAAGGGCGGACTATCGGCTTCGACCTGTCCGCGAGCAAGATCGAGAACTATAAACGTTTCGTCGACCCGACCGGTGAAGTCTCGAGCGAGCAGCTGAAGGAGTCGCGTCACCTGGAAGTGACCACCGACCCAGCCATGCTGGCCCAGGCCGACTATATCGTGGTGGCGGTCCCGACCCCGGTCGACATCGCGCATAATCCGGATTTCACCCCGCTGATCGGCGCCAGCAAGTCGGTCGGCGCCAATATGAAGCGCGGCGCCGTGGTCGTCTACGAATCCACCGTGTACCCGGGCGCGACCGAAGACGTCTGCATCCCGATCCTGGAGCAGCAGTCGGGCCTGAAGTGGAAAGAAGACTTCCACGTCGGCTTCTCGCCGGAGCGCATCAACCCGGGCGACAAGGAACACACCCTGACCACCATCCTGAAGGTGGTGTCGGGCGACGACGACGCCTCCCTCGAGCGCATCGCCCAGCTGTACGAATCGGTGATCACCGCCGGCGTCTACCGCGCCTCCAGCATCAAGGTGGCCGAGGCCGCGAAGGTCATCGAGAACACCCAGCGCGACCTGAACATCGCCCTGATGAACGAACTGGCCATCATCTTCGACAAAGTCGGCATCGACACCCTCGAAGTACTGAAGGCAGCCGGCACCAAGTGGAACTTCCTGCCGTTCCGCCCGGGCCTGGTCGGCGGGCACTGCATCGGCGTGGACCCGTACTACCTGACCCACAAGGCCGAGATGCTCGGCTACCACCCGCAGGTGATCCTGGCCGGCCGCCGCATCAACGACGGCATGGCCAAGTTCGTGGCCGAGAAGACCGTCAAGTCGATGATCTCGTCGGGCTTCCACGTCAAGGGCTCCAAGGTCAACGTCATCGGCCTGACCTTCAAGGAAAACTGCCCCGACCTGCGCAACTCGAAAGTGGCCGACATCGTCCACGAACTCGAGAGCTACGGCTGCGAAGTGCACGTGTTCGACCCGCAGGCCGAGGCCGAGGAAGCGCAGCACGAATACGGCATCACGCTGCAAAGCTGGGACAGCCTGCCGAAAGCCGATGCTGTTGTGGTCGCCGTACCACACAAAGAAGTGTTGGCGCTTTCTCTGGCTGACTTCCAGTCCAAGCTCAACGAGAATGGCTGCTTCATCGACGTGAAATCGCAGTTCGATCCGAAAGCGCTGCAGGAAGCCGGCTACTGCGTCTGGCGCCTGTAATCCACACGCCCTGCACCCGCCGCAGCGCATGTGCGCTGCGGCAACGCCGGCATCCCCGGTGTGACCGAGAAAGTGTTCGAAGTGAATAAGTTTCAAGACGTCCAGCAACACCTGCTGCAGCAACGCCATCACTGGCTCGTGACCGGTGCGGCCGGCTTCATCGGTTCGAATCTGGTCGAAGCGCTGCTCCGGCTTGGCCAGCGGGTCACCGGCCTGGATAATTTTGCGACCGGACACCGCCATAATCTCGATCAGGTCCGTGAGGCGGTCGGTCCCGAAGCCTGGGAACGTTTCGTCTTCATCGAAGGCGATATCCGCAGCGAGGCCGACTGCGCCCGCGCCTGCGCCGGCACCGACTTCGTCCTGCACCAGGCGGCGCTGGGGTCGGTCTCGCGTTCGATCGACAACCCGATCGGCACCAACGAGACCAACGTCACCGGCTTCCTCAACATGCTGGTCGCGGCACGCGACGCGAAAGTGAAGCGCTTCGTCTACGCTGCGTCGAGCTCGACCTACGGCGACCATCCGGCCCTGCCCAAGGTCGAGGACCGCATCGGCAGCCCGCTGTCGCCGTATGCGGTGACCAAGTACGTCAACGAGCTGTACGCGAACGTGTTCGGCCGCACCTACGGCATGGAGTCGATCGGCCTGCGCTACTTCAACGTATTCGGCCCGCGCCAGGACCCGAACGGCGCCTATGCCGCCGTGATCCCGCAATGGGTGGCGGCGCTGATCCGCAACGACGAGCTGCGCATCAACGGCGACGGCGAGACCAGCCGCGACTTTTGCTACATCGATAACGTGGTGCAGGCCAACCTGCTGTCGGCGCTGGCGCCAGGCGATGCGGCCAACCAGGTCTACAACATCGCGGTCAACGAACGCACCAGTCTGAACCAGCTGTACGGCATGATGCGCACGCTGCTGCGGGAGCGTTTCCCGCACCTCGACGCGCACCAGCCGAAGTACGTCGACTTCCGCCGCGGCGACGTACGGCATTCGCAGGCCGACATCGGCAAAGCGGCCAGCCTGCTGGGCTACCAGCCGACGCACAAGATCGGCGAGGGCTTGCAACAGGCAATGGCGTGGTACGTGCAGTCGCTCGCGCCATCGGGGGATACACATGCACAAGCAAGTACGCAATAAGAATCGGGGAGGCTACTGTGTTCAGGATCTCTAACCATTACGTATCGAAGATCGTTTTCCTGCTGCTGTTCGTCGAAGTGCTGGTGCTGCTGGGGGCAGCCTACATCGGCGCGGCAGTGCGCATGCTCGAGTTCGGCGACGCCGCTGCGGCGGCCCATCTCGACCATTTCTTCACGTCGGCGGTGGCGTTCACGGTGGCGATCATCTTCAGCATGAGCGCGATGGGCATGTACCAGCTCGACTTCGACGAAGGCCTGCGCCATCCCTTCTTCATGAAGCTGATGCCGTCCTTCCTGATGGGCTTCGCGATCCTGGCGCTGGTGTTCTACATGGCGCCGGAACTGTCCTTCGGGCGCGGCACCATGGCCCTGGTCTTCATCCTGGCCGGCACCGGCATCTTCCTGGCGCGGATGGCCTTCTTCAAGTCGTCCGAGGCGCGCTTCCTGCAGTCGCGCATCATGTTCCTGGGCAGCGGTCCGCTGGCCAAGGAGTGCAGCGAGCTGGCGCAGAAGAATTCGAATTATCACCGCTATAACATCGCCGGTTTCGTTCCGAGCGCCGGCGAGGAACTGTGCGTACCGTCGGATAACCTGCTGAAGGTGCGCGACGGCGATTCGCTGGTGTCGCTGGTGCGCCAGCACAACGTGTCGGAAATCGTGGTGTCGGTGCAGAACCGCCGCGGCGGCTTCCCGATCAAGGAACTGCTCGACTGCAAGCTGCAAGGCATCCGCGTCACCGACGCCGCCACCTTCTTCGAACGCGAGACCTGCCAGATCCGCGTCGACTCCCTCCAGCCTTCCTGGCTGGTGTTCGGCGGCGGCTTCGACCAGAGTTTCGCGCGCACCTTCATGAAGCGCAGCTTCGACCTGGTGTGCAGCCTCCTGATCCTGATCATGACGCTGCCGCTGATGCTGCTGGCCGCACTGCTGGTGAAGCTCGAAGACGGCGGCCCGGTGTTCTACTCGCAGGAGCGGGTGGGCAAGGATGGCAAGACCTTCCGCGTCCACAAGTTCCGCAGCATGCGCGCCGATGCCGAGAAGAGCGGCAAGCCGCAGTGGGCCGCCAAGAACGACCCGCGCGTCACCCGCTTCGGCAACTTCATGCGCAAGACCCGCATCGACGAACTGCCGCAGATCCTCAACGTGTTCAAGGGCCAGATGTCCTTCGTCGGCCCGCGTCCGGAACGTCCTTATTTTGTCGAGCAGCTGATCGAAGTGGTCCCGTATTACAACGTGCGCCACAGCGTCAAGCCGGGCATCACCGGCTGGGCCCAGGTGCGCTACGGCTACGGTTCCTCGGCCGAGGATGCGCTGCAGAAGCTGCAGTACGACCTGTACTACGTCAAGAACAACAGCCTCTTCCTCGACGTCCTTGTCCTGATCAACACGCTCAAGGTCGTCCTGCTCCGCCGCGGCCAGTGAGCGGCGAACTCCAGTCCCGCCCGGCGCACCGGTGCGCCGGGCCGACGCGAGCCTTGTTCCTCCCTTCCGGCGCCGCCAGGCTACTCCCATGGACGATGTTTCCCTGACCAGTATCGCGGCCTACAGCTACGCGCTGGTGGCCGTGTGCTTCCTTGTGCTGGGCGCACCGCTGGCGGTGCGCCAGCGGCGCCGGCACGATGTGGCGCTCGGCCTGGCCTGCCTGTCGAGCGTCCTGTGGGGCGCGACCCTGGCCTGGGAAGCCGCGTACGGCGACATCTGGTCGCCGCTGGCCGACAGCACCGAATTGCTGCGCAACGCCGCCTGGTCGGTGTTCCTGCTGGTCCTGCGCGGCCATTTCACCGATCCCGCCAGCCGGATGCCGCTGCGCCTGCAGCCGGTGCTGGTGCTGGGCGCGTTCGCCTATCTCGCCTGCCTGGCCGCCGCCGCCGGCGGCTGGCTGAGCCTGGGACTGGCCGAGCGCCCGGGAGCATTGCCGATCGCGCTGCGGGTTGCGATGGCGGTGACCGGCATGCTGCTGGTCGAACTGGTGTACCGCAACCGCACCATGCACGAACGCTGGGCCGTGAAGTTCGCCTGCCTCGGCATCGGCGCCATGTTCGCCTATGATTTCTATCTCTACAGCCACACGCTGCTGTTCCGCAGCGTCGACACCGACATCTGGGCCGCGCGCGGCCTGATCAACGCGCTGACCGTGCCCCTGATCGCGGTCTCGCTCGGGCGCAGCAAGCTTTGGTCCTCGCCGCTGGCGGTGTCGCGCCGCGCCATGTTCCATTCGGCCACGCTGTTCGGTTCCGCCCTCTACCTGCTGGCGATGGGTTCGGCCGGCTACTACTTGCGTTATTTCGGCGGCAACTGGGGCACGGTGATGCAGGTGACCTTCCTGTTCGGGGCCGTGATCCTGCTGGCCGGGGTGCTGTTTTCGGGCAGCTTCCGGGCGCGCCTGAAGGTCTTCATCAGCAAGCACTTCTACCGCTACAACTACGATTACCGCGAAGAGTGGATGCGCTTCACGCGCACCCTGTCCAAGCCGGGCCCGGACCTGGGCGAGCGCGTCATCGAGGCGGTGGCGGCACTGGTCGAGAGCCCGGGCGGCGCGTTGTGGCAGCGGCGCGAGTCGGGCCACTACGAACCGGTGGCGCACTGGCAGGTGCCGGCGCTGGCGGCGCGCGAAGCGGCCGCGTCGCCGTTCTGCCAGTTCCTCGAGGCCAGCCAATGGGTGATCGACCTGCACGAATATGCGCACAGCCCCGACAAGTACGAGGCCCTGGTGCTGCCCGAATGGCTGGGCGAGTATCCGCGCGCCTGGCTGGTGGTGCCGCTGATGCTGCACGCGCGCCTGTTCGGCTTCGTGCTGTTGCAGAACCCGCGCAGCCCCGTCAAGCTGAACTGGGAAGTCATCGACGTGCTCGAGATCGCGGGCAGCCAGGCCGCCAGCCAACTGGCGCAACAGGACGCCGCCCGCGCGCTGATGGTGGCGCGCCAGTTCGAATCCTTCAACCGCATGTCGACCTTCGTCGTGCACGACCTGAAGAACCTGGTGCTGCAGCTTTCCCTGATGAACGCCAACGCCGCCAAGCACAAGGACAACCCCGAGTTCCAGGCCGACATGCTGGAAACGGTCGACTATTCGGTGCAGAAGATGAAGATCATGCTGCAAAAGCTCGGCCGCACCGAGTCCCAGGAGCAGCCGCTGGCGCTGGCGCTGGACCAGGTGGTCAGCCAGGCGGTGGCGCTGAAGGCCGCCTTCGAGCCGCGCCCGGTGATGGCGGTCGAGGATGCATCGCTGCGCGTGCTGGCCGACCGCGAGCGTCTCGAGCGGGTGGTGGGGCACCTGATCCAGAACGCAATCGAGGCCACGCCGCGCACCGGCAGCGTCAGGATTCGCCTGGCGCGCGAGGCCGGGCATGCCATGATCGAGATCGTCGACACCGGCGAAGGCATGAGCGACGACTTCATCCGCGAGCGCCTGTTCAAGCCCTTCGAGTCGACCAAGTCGGCCGGCATGGGCATCGGGGTGTTCGAGAGCCGTGAATACATCAATGAACTGGGCGGCAGCCTGGAGGTGAGCAGCACGCCGGGCGCCGGCACCACCTTCCGGGTGCTGCTGCCGCTTCACCAACAAGAAACGCCGGCGGACCAGCGCATCCAGCGCGCCGCCTGACAGAGGAAACAACGTGAGCCAGACCAAACCGAAACTCTTGATCATCGAGGACGATCCCGGCGTGCAGAAACAGCTGCGCTGGAGCCTCGACGCCTACGACGTGGTGGTGGCCGGCGACCGCGAGGCGGCGCTGGCCCAGATCCGGCGCCACGAGCCGGCCGTGTGCACCATGGACCTCGGCCTGCCGCCCGACCCGGACGGCTCGACCGAAGGCCTGGCGACGCTGCAGCAGATCCTGGCGCTGGCGCCGGACACCCGCGTCATCGTCCTGACCGGCAACCAGGACCACACCAACGCAGTCAAGGCGATCGGCCTGGGCGCCTACGACTTCCACCACAAGCCTTGCGACCCGGAAGTGCTGAACCTGGTGATCCAGCGCGCTTTCTTCCTGCATAACCTGCAGCAGGAGAATCGCCGCATGCAGCAGGCCCAGGCCGACTCGCCGCTGGCCGGCGTGATCTCGCGCGATCCGGGCATGTCGAAGGTCTGCCGCAACATCGAGAAGGTGGCGCCGACCTCGGCTTCGGTGATGCTGCTGGGCGAATCGGGCACCGGCAAGGAAGTGCTGGCGCGCGCCCTGCACCAGTTGTCGCCGCGCGCCAAGGAGCGCTTCATGGCGATCAATTGCGCGGCGATTCCCGAGAACCTGCTCGAGAGCGAACTGTTCGGCTACGAAAAGGGCGCCTTCACCGGCGCGGCCAAGCAGACCAAGGGCAAGGTCGAACTGGCGCACGGCGGCACCTTCTTCCTCGACGAAGTGGGCGACCTGCCGATGGCGCTGCAGGCCAAGCTGCTGCGCTTCCTGCAGGAGCGCGTGATCGAGCGCATCGGCGGCCACGAGGAAATCCCGGTGGACGTGCGCATCGTCTGCGCGACCCATCAGAAACTCAAGGAACTGTGCGCCCAGGGCCGCTTCCGCGAAGACTTGTATTACCGCCTGTCCGAAATCGTGGTGACCATTCCGCCGCTGCGCCAGCGCGAGGGCGATAGCGCGCTGCTGGCCCACCACTTCAAGAACAAGTTCTGTGCCGCGGAAGGGCGCTCCTCGCTGCATTTCGCACCCGATGCGATCGCCGCGATCGAGGCCTACCCGTGGCCGGGCAACGTGCGCGAAATGGAAAACTACATCAAGCGCGCGGTCATCATGGCCGACGGGAATACCATCGTGGCCGACGACCTCGGGCTGCCGGGCGAAGGCGCGGAAGAAGAACCGATCAACCTGCGCCAGGTGCGCGACGAGGCCGAGTACAAGGCCATCGTCAAGGCGCTGGCCCGGGTCGACGGCAACATCGTCAAGGCCTCGGAAGTGCTGGGCGTGAGCCGCCCGACCCTGTACGACCTGTTGTCGCGGCACGGTATCAAGGCCGGCGCATGAAGCGCGGCGTCAGGCGCGGCCTGCTGCTGGCGGCCGTGCCGGCGCTGGCTGGCCTGGCAGTCGCCGCCGCCGGCTTGCTGTACCTGCAGGACAAGGGCATCACGCCGCGCGCGCTCGCACCCTACGTCGAGAAACGCGCCGCCGGCCACAAC
Source organism: Massilia sp. UMI-21 (assembly GCA_015277795.1). Lineage (NCBI taxonomy): Bacteria > Pseudomonadati > Pseudomonadota > Betaproteobacteria > Burkholderiales > Oxalobacteraceae > Massilia > Massilia sp. UMI-21. Next base: position 388,426 of record CP063848.1, read on the forward strand.
GAGATCATCACGGGCACCGGCAACTGGCTCGGCGCCGCGCTGCGCGGGCTGGACCGCGGCGATCCCACCCGCTACGCACTGCCGGCGCTGAAGGTCGGCGCCCAGCCCGTGCCGGTCCCGGCGGCCGAGGCGACCGCCGACGCGGTCAAGCTGGTGCGTTCGGTGCCCGAGGCGCAACGCGCCTTCGCGCAAGCCGTCTCCGGCGACATCATCCGCTTCGCGCCGGGCGTCTACCGGATCACCGCCCCCTTGGCCGCCACCCGGCCGGGCGTGGCGGGCGTGCCGATCGTGGTGCGCGCCGAGCGCCCGGGCAGCGTGGTGCTGGAAGTCGCGAACAGCGTCGGCATCGTGGTGGCGGCGCCCTACTGGCGTTTCGAGAACCTCGAGATCCGCGGCGCCTGCGCCCGGGCGGGGGCCTGCGAGCATGCCTTCCACGTGGTCGGCAAGGGCGCCCACTTCGTCGCGCGCAACAACCGCATCCTCGACTTCAACGCCCACTTCAAGATCAACGGCAACCGCAACGGCTTTCCCGACCATGGTGTGATCGAAGCGAACACCCTGAGCAATACGGCGCCGCGCCGGACCAGCAATCCGGTCACGCCGATCGACCTGGTGGCGGCCAGCGACTGGACCATCCGTGCCAACCTGATCACCGATTTCGTCAAGGCCCAGGGCGACCGGATCAGCTATGGCGCCTTCGCCAAGGGAGCCGCGGCGCGCACCGTATTCGAACGCAATGTGGTGCTGTGCGAGCAGAAGCTGCAGGGGATGCCGGGACAGCGGGTCGGGCTCTCGTTCGGCGGCGGCGGCACTGGCCGCCAGTACTGCCGCGACGGGCGCTGCATCACCGAGCACGAAGCGGGCATCATGCGCGCCAACCTGGTCGCCGCGTGTTCCGACGCCGGCGTCTACGTCAACAGCGCTGCCGGCTCGCGGCTGGTGGACAACACCCTGCTCGACACCGCCGGGGTGCAGGTGCGCTACCCGGAGAGCAGCGCCGAGCTGGATGGCAATCTGATCGACGGTCCGGTGACGAGCCGCAATGGCGGCCTCCTCAGGCTGGGCGACAACCGCAGCAGTTCGGTGGCGGCCATGTATGCGGGCCTGCATCCGCAGCGCGGCCTGTTTGCCGCGCCCGATGCCTTCGATTTGCGCTGGGACGGCGAGCCGCCGCGTCGAACGACCCGTACATCGTCGGTGGATTTGTGCGGCGCGCGCCGTCCGGCGACGCAGGCCTACGGCGCCTTCGAGGATTTCGCGGCCTGCCTGCTAGCGCCCACGGCAGTTTCTTCCGCCGGCACGGCGCCGAACAGCACCGCTCACTGAGCAAGCAGGGCCGGTGTCACCAGGCGCGCAGCCAGTCGGCGGTCCAGGCGGCGACCTGGTCGCGCCAGGCGCGCCGCGAGAAGGTGTGGTCGGCCGGCGCCAGCTCATGCCGGGTGAAGCGTGGCGCCGCCAGCAGCTGGCGCCACTGCGGCGAGGCGCCCGACAGGTCGGCGAATTCGCGCGCGGTGAGGTCGGCGCCGCTCAGCACCAGCAGCACCTGGCCGGGGAAGCGCGCCAGGCCGTCGTGCATGCGTTCGGGCAGGGTGCGGCCGCAGCCGGCACCGTCCCTGCCTGGCGTTCGGGGCGCAGGCCGCAGCGCGCGCAGCTGGCCCAGCAGCGAGGCCAGCGCGGGACGCAGTGCAAAACGGCCCGCAAAGATCTTTTTCCACAGTTCCGGCGAGAACACGCGCTCGCGGTAATAATGCTTCACGGTGGCCCTCGCCAGGCTCTCTTCGGTGCGCACCCACGGATTGAGCAGCACCAGCCCGGCCACCCGGGCATCGCCGCCGGCATACATGGCGGCGCTTGAAGCGCCGTCGCACAGGCCCCACAGCACCACCTCGCGCATCTCCGGCACGCAGGCCGTGAAGGCATCGATGGCGGCGCGGATATCGGCCTTCTGGTCTTCGAAGCCGCGCGCTTCGCCACTGCTGTCGCCCATGCCGCGCACATCGAAGCGCATGGCCGGGATGCCCTGTTCGGCCAGGGCGCGGGCGAGCAGGGTGAACTGGCGGTGGCTGCCGGCGCGGTATTGCGGGCCGCCGACCACGACCAGCACGCCGCGCGCGCCTGGCCGTTCGGGAAGCGTGGCCACGCCCACCAGCGACTCGCCGCCGCAGGGGAAGGCGAGCGCCTTTTCCTGGTAGCGCATGGACTCAGGCTGCATTGGCCGGCTCCTTCAGCGCTTCGCAGGTGGCCGCGACCAGGTCCGGACATTCGCCGGTTTCCGGGCTGGCCCAGAATTGCTGTCCGACGACCTGCTTCAATTGCAGCTGCACGCCCAGGGCGCGCCAGGCGCGCGCGATGTTGGTGGTGGCCGGTGCGATGGGCCGGTCGGCGCCGGCCGCCACCTCGAACCAGTGCAGCGGCGCCGTGCGCGGCGCCAGGGCGGTGGCATCGAGGGCCTCAATCGCCCGCACCAGTTCGGGATGCACTTCGTAGCCGGCCACTTCCAGGGATTCGCCGCGCGCGAGCGTCGCGCGCAGGGCGGCGGTGCCGCTTCGGGTGTCGCCGCCGGCCAGCATGTCGGCCGCGATGCGGGTGCGCAGGAACTGCGTCACGAAACCTTGTCCGGCCAGCACCGGCTGCCACAGCACGATCGCGGCCAGCGGCTGCGCCAGGGCGGCGCTGCGGGCAAAGTCGAGCGCGAGGGCGGCGCCGAGCCGCAGTCCCAGCAGGGTCAGCGGCCGGCCGAGGCGCGTGTCGAGCCAGGCGGCGGCCGCTTCCAGGTCGCGCTTCCAGCCATCCCAGCGGGCGTCGAGGAAGTCACCGCTGCTGTCGCCGCAACCGTGCAGGTCGACCTGCAGCACGCCGTAGCCGTTCGCCGCCAGCGCGCGCGCCTGCAGCGCGGCCATGCGCCGCGAACGGTTCAGTTCCTCGGCAAACGGGTGCACGTACAGCAGCGCGCCGCGGCATTCGCCGCGCGGCGGATGGAACAGGCAGAAGCGCTCCCCGTCCTCGACCCGCAGGAAGAAGGGCTCGGGGGTGCCTGCGCGCGCGTCGTTCATGCGCCGCGCTTTTCCTGCACGAAGGCCGCCAGGCTGCCCAGGGTGGCAAAGGTGCTGGCGCTGATTTCGTCGTCGTCGACCATGATCCCGAAATGCTCTTCGAGCGCGCCGATCAGGCTGACCACCGCCATCGAATCGAGTTCCGGCAGGCTGCCCAGCAGGGGGGAATCCGCGTCGAGGGTCTCGCCCGCCGGGCCCAGGTTCAGCACGTCGGTGAGGATGTTCCTGACTTCGTTCAAATACATTGTTGCTCCGTCAAATGAGTGCCCGCCGCGCGCGCCTGCAGCCGGCGGTGCCAGCTGCGCAGCGCGGGCCAGCGATAAGTATTGAGATGGTAGAGCGTGCGCACCTCATCCGTCCAGCGCAGATGCCATTCCATCACCTTGCCGTAGAACTCGATGCGCGCAAAGCGCGCTTCCTCGAACAGCTGCCGGGTTTCTTCCTCGCGCATCAGGAGGGTGGGCGAGAGCGATTTGTCCACCGATTCGTCGTAGGCGGTCTTGAGCACCACGATGCAGTCCGGCCCTTCGATGCACAGGTCGCTCGCCACCAGGCGGTCGCCGAACCAGTAGCGATAGATGCTGCCGGCGCCGCGCCGGCAGAAAGCTTCCAGCATGTCGCGATAGAAGCGTCCCTGGGCATTGTCGGCGTGGACCGCGGTGCCGCTGCCGGCTTTCCAGCCCGTGCTTTCCATGTTGCCGTAGTCGGCCACTGCCGCCGCCACGGCTTCCGGTGCGCGCAGCACTTCCAGCCGCGGCACGATGCCCTCGCGTTCGAGCCGGGCGCGCTGCTTCTTGAGGTTGCCGCGCAGGTTCTTGCCGCGCGCTTCCCAGTATTGCGCAAAACCGCCGCGGACGCTGATGCGGGCAGTGAGGATGTAGTCCAGCGTCTGCACGCAGCCGGTGTCCAGGGGGCGCGGATAGAGTTCGGGATCGCATTGCGTCAGTCCCAGCACCAGGGCGAAACCGGGCAGGGCGCGCACCAGCGCGACGCCCAGCGCGGCGTGGTCCAGGCCGGGACGCTGCAGCCAGATTCCCACCGGCGCCTGGGCCGGCTGGAAGGTCTGCCAGCGCGCCCGTCCGTTCGGCGCCAGCACCGCCATGGCCAGGGTCTGGCCGCCTTGGCGGCAGATGGCCAGCAGTTCGCTGCCGTCGCCGAAGTGTTCCAGCAGCGGCAGCACGAAGTCGGCGGCCAGCAGCGGCGAGGCTGGGCCTTGCTGGTGCAGCCGCGTCCATTCCTGCAGGTGCGCGGCAAAGCCGCTTGCGGGGACCAGGCTCCAGTTCATGCGGCTTCCTCCCGTGGGTGCAGTGCCGCGCGCAGTTGCGCGCCCATCCAGGCCAACTCGTCCGCGCGCAGCTCCTGGTGGCAGGGCAGGGCCAGCACGCGGCGCGCCAGCATGGCGCTGTTGGCGCAGGTCGCGGCATCGACACCGGGCCAGCGCTGCTGGGCGAAGCGCACCAGCGGCACCCCGGCCGCCTGCAGGCGTTCGAACACGGCTTCGGGATCGTCGAACACCAGCGGGCATTGCCAGGGAACGACGTCGGCCGGCAGGCTGGCGAACAGCGGACGGCAGCCCGGCAGGCCGTGCGCCGCCTGTTCCAGCAGCAGGTAGTGGCGGCGGCGCAGGGTGGCGATGCGCCGGGTCGAGACCAGCCGCATGAGCGCGCGCGAAAACCACGCCGAGCGCTTGTCCAGCCAGCGCGGCTCGAAGTCGAAGCCGCTGTCGGACGAGGCCGGCGCCAGGGCGGCCGGGGCCGCGGCGCCGGTGGTGGCGGCGCGGCGCGACTTGAGGGCGCGCCAGGCCAGGTCTTTAAAGCGCAGGGGCAGGCGCAGCAGGGCGGCGAGCGCCGCCAGGCGGCCGTGGGCGAAACTGTTTTCCAGCGCCGCCAGCGCCGCCTTGGCCTCGAAGCCGGGGCCGGCCGAACGCAGCGCCACGCGGTCGAGCCGGTGGCGGCTCGAGACCAGGCAGCCACCTTCGTAGGTCGGGAAGAATTTCATGCTGCTGGCGATCGCATAGTCGCCCCAGGATCCCAGCGGGCGGCCGGCATGCATGCCGAAGAAAGCATGCGCGCAGTCTTCCAGCAACAGCAGGCCATGCGCGTCGCACCAGGCGCGGATCGTCGCCATGTCCTGCGGGAAGCCGAAATAATGGGTCACCATGAGCGCCCGCGTCGCCGGGCCGATCCTGGCCGCGAGGTCGTCCAGGTCGACCGAAGCGTCGGGACCGATCCGGTAGAATACCGGGGTGGCGCCGCACCACAGGACCGGCGGCACCATCGACGGACTGTGATAGGCCGGCACCAGCACCTCGTCGCCGGCCCGCAGGCCCATCTCGCGCAGGGCCAGCGCGATCGCCACCCTGCCGCTGGTCACCTGGCGCACCTGTCCGGCATCGAGCACCGAGGGCGGCCGGCCGGCGCTGCGCGTGCTACCGGGCGGCGCGCTGAACGACGCACGCGATAGCACGGGGGCGATCGGTATCTTGGGGCGCTGCTCCGTCATGTCAGAAGTTGTCAAGTTAGGCAACACAGTATAAGGCTTGCAAGCCTGGTTTGTTGTTCTGATTGGAATCGAAAATGGTAAGATGGCGCCCGCCGCTTTGGCCCCCTGCCACCCTGCCGCCCGGCACAAGAAGGTTTGAATGAGCGACCTGGTTCACGATTTGATTTTCACGACGGCGCGCCGGCTTCCCGCCGCCGAAGCGCTGGTGCATGGCGACGAACGGCTCGACTACGCGGCACTGGAACGGGCCGTGCGCGCGGCGGCGGCGATGCTGCTCGGCGCCGGCATTGGCGCGCGCGAGCGGGTCGCGGTCTACCTGGAAAAGCGCCCCGAGGCGGTCGCCGCGATGTTCGGCGCGTCCGCGGCAGGCGCCGTGTTTGTGCCGGTCAACCCGCTGCTGAAAGGGCCGCAGGTCGCCCACATCCTGGCCGACTGCGCCGCGCGCGTGCTGGTCACTTCCAGCGAGCGCCTGCGCCAGCTGGGCGAGGTGCTGGCGGACTGTCCCGATCTGCACACCGTGATCGTGGTGGGCGCCGTGCCGGCCGCCGCGGCGCCGAGCCTGCCGCCGGGCTGCCGGCTGCAGGCCTGGACCGACGGCGCGCACGCGCCGGGCGCTGCGGCGCACGGCGCGATCGACGCCGACATGGCCGCCATCCTGTACACCTCCGGCAGCACCGGCAAGCCCAAGGGTGTGGTGCTGTCGCACCGGAACATCGTGGCCGGGGCGCGCAGTGTCGCGAGCTACCTCGGCAATACCGAGCAAGACCGCATCCTGGCGGTGCTGCCGCTCAGCTTCGACTACGGACTGAGCCAGCTGACCACCGCCTTCCTCAGCGGCGCCGCCGTGGTCCTGATCAACCACCTGTTCCCGCGCGACGTCCTGAAGGCGGTGCTGGCCGAGCGCATCACCGGCCTGGCCGCGGTGCCGCCGCTGTGGATCCAGCTGGCGCAGCTGGACTGGCCGCTTGACTGCAGCCTGCGCTACCTGACCAATTCGGGCGGGGCGATGCCCGGCGCGACCGTCGATGCGCTGCGCGCCGTGCTGCCGGGCGCCGAACTGTTTTTGATGTACGGCCTGACCGAAGCCTTCCGCTCGACCTACCTGCCGCCTGCGGAACTGGCGCGCCGTCCCGGCTCGATGGGGCGCGCGATCCCGAATGCCGAGGTGCTGGTGGTGCGACCGGACGGCAGCCTGTGCGAGGCCGACGAGCCGGGCGAGCTGGTGCACCGCGGCGCCCTGGTGTCGCTCGGCTACTGGAACGACCCGGCCAAGACCGCCGAGCGCTTCCGGCCGGCTCCCGGACAAGACCCGGCCTTGCCGCTGACCGAACTGGCGGTGTGGTCGGGCGATACCGTGCGCCGCGACGAAGACGGCTACCTGTATTTCATCGGACGCAGCGACGACATGATCAAGGTGTCGGGCTACCGCGTCAGTCCGAGCGAGGTCGAAGAAGCCTTGCATGCGAGCGGCCTGGTCGAGGAAACGGTCGCCTTCGGCGTGCCCCATCCCGTGCTCGGACAGGGCATCGTGCTGCTGGCCGTGGCGCGCGACCCTTCCCTGGCGCCGGCCGCGCTGCAGAAGGAATGCCAGCGCCGCCTGCCTGCCTGGATGGTGCCGGCCCACATCGAACTGCGTTCCGGCCCGCTGCCGCGCAACCCGAACGGCAAGTTCGACCGTCCGGCGCTGCGCACACCATTCATCGCGCTGTTCGACAGCCTCCGACCCTGAGACCATGAGTACCAACAAACCAGTCCATGCCCCGCAAACCGGCTTTCCGGTCGTCGACGGCTGCCTGCAGGTCGGCGGCATCCCGCTGACCCGCCTGGCCCAGCGCGTCGGCAGCACCCCGTTCTACGCCTACGACCGCACCCTGCTCGGCGCGCGGGTGCGCCACCTGCGCGCGCACCTGCCGCCGGCGCTGGAGCTGCATTATTCGGTCAAGGCCAACCCGATGCCGGCGCTGGTGCAGCACCTGGCCGGCCTGGTCGATGGCCTCGACGTCGCCTCCGGCGGCGAGCTGAAGGTCGCGCTCGACACCGGCATGGCGCCGCAGCGCATCAGTTTCGCCGGCCCCGGCAAGTCCGAGGCCGAGCTGCGCCAGGCGATTGCCGCCGGCGTCTGCATCCACGCTGAATCGGAACGCGAGATCCGGACAGTGGCACGCCTTGGCGATGAGCTCGGGATCGCGCCGCAGCTGGTCCTGCGCATCAATCCCGACTTCGAACTGAAGGGCTCGGGCATGCGCATGGGCGGCGGCGCCAAGCAGTTCGGGATCGACGCCGAGGAGGCGCCGCGCATGCTGGCGCTGGCGGCGTCGCTGGAACTGGACGTGCTGGGCTTTCATATCTTCAGCGGCTCGCAGAGCCTGAAGGCCGATGCCATCGTCGAGGCGCAGGCGCAGACGGTCGAACTCGCGCTGCGGCTGGCCGATGCGAGCGGCAGCCCGGTACGCATGCTCAACATCGGGGGCGGCTTCGGCATTCCGTATTTTCCCGGCGAGGCGCCGCTCGACCTGGCGCCGATCGGCGCCGGCCTGGCCGGGCTGCTGCCGCGGGTGCAGGCGGCGCTGCCGCAGGCCCAGCTGTCGATCGAGCTGGGCCGCTACCTGGTGGGCGAAGCCGGCGTGTATGTGGCGCGCGTGATCGACCGCAAGGTCTCGCGCGGCCAGGTGTTCCTGGTCACCGACGGCGGCCTGCACCACCACCTGGCGGCATCGGGCAACTTCGGCCAGGTGATCCGCAAGAACTACCCGGTCGCGATCGGCAACCGGATGTCGGTGCCGGAGACCGAGGCGGTGTCGGTGGTGGGGCCGCTGTGTACGCCGCTCGACCTGCTGGCCGACCGCATGGAACTGGCGCGCGCCGACGTGGGCGACCTGGTGGTCGTGTTCCAGTCGGGGGCCTACGGCCTGAGTGCCAGCCCAAGCGGTTTCCTGGGGCACCCGGACGCGCGCGAAGTGCTGGTGTAAGGCCCTGCGCGTTGGCAGGGCCCGGTCTTCAGGCCCGCGCCGTTTGGTCGTGGCTCGCGTTCCAGTAACGGTGATAGACCGCGGCGGTCTTGATCAGGTAGCTGTAGTCGCGCACGCCGCTGCTGGTCAGCAGGCTGGCCAGTCGCAAGGTGCCGCGGCTGATGAGATGGTCGGGGAAGCGTTTCGACGCCAGCATCTGACGACCGTTTTTGGCGTTCGCACGCCGCATCTCGGCATACATTTTCTTATCATAATAGACATCCCATTGATATTTCAGGCCTGGAGGGCTGGGCAGCAGGCAGGGAATATGGCCGGGATAGGCCTGCCATGGGATCGTATCGAGACCGTTCGGAAAACGCGCCAGCCAGTCCATGTAGAAGCGGTGGGCCATGAACCAGTCGTTTGGCAGGCGCAGGACGCTGTCGAGGAAATCGGCGTCGAAGAAGGGTAGCTGGAACTCGATGCGCTCGACATCGATGTCTTCGAAGTGCTGGGCGAGGTGCCGGCGCTGGTCGTTGAACATCAGGAACAACTGGAATTTCCGGCCAGGGTCGGGACTGTCGATCGCGGCGAGTTCATCCTTCACCCCCTGGAATGGCAGATCCACCACGGTATCGAGCGAGTCGCGCTTGATGATCCGCTTCGGGATCCCCTTCGTGAACAGCGTGATTGCCTGGTCGGTCGCACCGCGTTCCATCGCCTGCACGATCTCCGGCGTCATGTACACGTTGCCGAGGCCGACGCTGCCCCCATCTCCCGACCAGATCAGCGGCGGGCGTACGCGCGTGTCGACGCCGGCGAACGTGCTCTTGATCCAGGCGTTGACGGCGTTCTTGCGGTAACCCTGGCCGACGTTGTCGGCGTTGGTTTCAATCTGCGTGTGGTTGTTGCCGAGTTTGTCCGCGACCAGTTTGGCGAACACCTGATCCTGGCTGCCGTCCGGCGCATAGTTGACCGTGTAGACATCGTTGCCGTTTGCGGCCAGGCCGCCGACGATCACGCGCGAATCCAGGCCGCCGCTGAGGAAGGCGGCGGCGATGCGCTGACCGCGCTGGCGGCGGGCGATGGCTTTCATGAATTCGCTGTAGGCGCGATCCACACCCGCTGCGTAATCAAGCTGGTCGAGTGCACCATCCCAGCGCCAGTATTGGGTGCGCGCGACCTGGCCGCCCTTTACCTGCACCGATTCTCCCGCCTTGAGCATCGAGATACCGCGGTAGGGGGTACGATCCGCCAGCGCGTAAGCGAAGGCGGCCAGTTCCGTGACCCCGCGTACGTCGAACTGGCGCGTGACTTGCGGCAGCGCTTCCAGGATGCGCAGTGCGCTTGCGAACACGACGTAGTCGGGGCCCACCCACAGATAGAGGGGACGCACGCCGACCTTGTCGACGAACAGCGTCAGCGCCTTGCCGCTCGCGTCGTAGTGCAGGCCGCAGAAGGTGCCGCGCGCCTGCCGCAATCCGCTCCCGCCGTCTTCCGTGAACAGGCGCTGCAGCAGCTGTACGTCGTCCTGGCGATTCCATTCTGCTTTAGCTTCGCCGGCGGCAAGCAGGGGCTCGCCAGCCACGAGCGTCACGCTGCCATCGGCTGCGACGGCGCGTCCGTCGGCGCCGAAGGCGCCGATATCGACGCTGACAACGAAGAATCCGGGCGCCCCGTGCTCCAGGCGCCTGTCATCGGCCTGGCGCGAGACATGCTTGCGCAGCTCGTCCAGCAGGGCGGAAGGCAGGGCTGCATCGGGTTTGAGGCTACATACGCCAGCGAAAATGGTCATGGTCTTATTGTCTCTCGGTGATTCGATTGGAAGTTCAGGTAGCCGCCTTGCGCAGGCCCACCGTGGCAAGGAATTCATGCAGGATGCTGCGGTTGGCGAGCCAGGTGAACAATGTGTAGCTGGCGGCGCCGACGCCGACGAGCAGGATCAGCAGGCCGGCATGGCCCAGATGCGGGCTCAGCGCGGCATCGAGCAGCATCAGCGTCACCAGCATGAGCGCGGTACAGATGACGGTCGGCCATAGTGCACGCAGGAGTTCCGCGAGCCGCAGCCCGATCAGGCGGAAGGGAATCGCAAAATTGTGATACATGAGCAATAGCGACGTGATGGTGAAGCCGGCGGCGACACCGACGATGCCCCATTGCAGCCCGATCGCCAGACCGGCGAAGATGACCAGGTTCGACAGCACGCCCCAGCGCAGCTGGAGGTCGGTGCGACCCATGGCGATGTAGATCGAGCCGGTCGTGGTCAGTACCGAACGGATCGCGGCCAGCGGAGCGAACAGCGCCAGCAGGGGAATGACCGGGGCCCAGTTCGCGCCAAAAACCGTGAACACGAAATGTTCGCGCACTGCCAGCAGCCCGAACATGAGGGGGAAGGTCAGGAAGGCGATGGCCGTGGCCACGCGCAGGAAGGCCTGGCGGAAACGCGCAAGGTCATCCTGGGCCTGTGCATAGTAGGGCGTCATGACCCGGCTGAAAACGGCGGAGATGGCCTGCATCGGGAACACCATCAGCTTGTACGCGAGATCGTACAGGCCCAGCGCCTCGGTTCCGAGGAAACGGCCGATCAAGAGGTTGTCCACGTTCTGGGCGAAATAGTAGAAGATGTTGTAGCCGGCCAGGTTCAGGCTGTAGCCCATGATCGAACGCACTTCCGCCCACAGGAAAACGAATTTCGGACGCCACCTGCTGACGATCCAGATCAGGACGGTGGTCAGGGCCGTGTTGGTCACTACCTGGTACACCAGGCTCCACACCCCGTGCCCGAGGATGGCCGCGCCGATCCCGACGATATACGAGACCACGGCCGCCGCCAGCTCCACCTTGGCCAGCAGGGCGAAGGACATCTGGCGCATCAGCATGCTGGTGTGGACGATCGATAGCGAGGACAGCACGAAGGACACCGCCATCACGGTCACCACCGGCTCCACGCGCGGTTCGATATAGAACTTCGCCACCAGGGGTGCGCTCAGCATGACGATCGTCGTGATGAGCAGTCCGAACCCCAGGTTGAGCCAGAACACGCTCGACAGCAGTTGGTCGCGCATGTCCTTTTCGCGTACCAGGGCGGTGCCGGTGCCGAGATCCTTGAAGATGTCGACGAAGCCGAGGATCACGCCCGCCATTGCCACCAGGCCGAAGTCACCCGGTTCGAGCAAACGCGCGAAGGCGATATTTGCCAGCAGCGCCATGATGCGCCGGCCCATGGTCGACACCGAGGTCCACTTGACGCCGGAAACTACGCTTTGTTTGGATGCCATATTGCTGTGCCGATCTCCGTGCTCAGGCTGTGGTAGCGCCGTCGAAAATACCGGCCAGCTCGCTGGCGCGGTATTTGCGGGACGATGACTGGATCAGTTCGTCGCTGGCGATCGTGGCGTCGCCCTTGGCCATTTTTTCGATGAAGGACTGCAGCACGGGCTGGATCGCGACGGCTGAATTCATGTCGGCCAAATCATGGAAACCCGCCACGCCAAGCACGCGGGCCGTTTCGCCGGACGGGTCGACCAGGCCGATGATGGGTTTGCGCGCACGGAAATACTCATAGATCTTGGCGGGAACCTGCGTATTGAATGGCGTGCCCTGGAATACCATCAGCCCGTCGGCCGCCAGCATCTCCTTGAGCGCGTCGCGGTAGGGCACCGGCGGCGCCACTTCGACGATGTCCTCGACGCCGATCTCGCGCACGCGCTTGCCGATCGCTTCCATGTCGCCGGGGGCGCGCAGCACGACCCGCAAGGTAGCGGCGCTGGCATGTCCCTGGCGCTTGAGCGCCGCCACCGCCTGCAGGAACGGAGAGGGATCGCGCCCGGTCGAGTACAGCACACCGCTGTGCAGCAGCGTCAGGCGGCGCTGTTGCGCTGGCGCCGGTGCAACGAAGGAACCGGGATCGAAGCCGTCTTCGTCGTAACCGTTTTCGATCACCCGGAACTTGGCGTGGTCGATGGCGGGGAAGCGGCGCTGATAGTCGGCCAGCGCGCTGTGCGTGGTGAAGACGGCGGTGTGGCAGCGCGTGATCGCCTGGTGCTCGATCCACTGATAGAACTTGCGCTGGATCGCCGATGCCGGATACGAGGCCTGCAGCATCGGATCGCGGAAATCGGCGACCCAGGGCAGGCCGGTGAGACGGTGCAGGGCCAGCCCGATCAGGTGCGCTGTCGAGATCGGGAAGGTCGACCAGATGACTTGCGGCTTGTATCGCCGGATGAGCGACAGCCCGGCCGGTACCGCGCCCAGCGACCACGACACCCAGCGGTCGGGCAGCGCAAGCGCCTCCAGGTAGCGCCCCTTGATGCCGAGGTGGCGTTTGGTGTCGAGGGCAAACACGCGGCGCACGACGAGACCCGCCGGCACGCTGGCCAGCTGTGAGGGATTTTGCTGGCTATACGCGCGCGGATGGGCCGACAACACCATCGGTTCCCAGCCATAGTTGCCCAGGTTCTTGGAAAAGCTCAGGGTGCGCTGGATTCCGCTGCTCGCCGCCTGGGGCGGAAAGTGGAATGCGATCAGGAGAGCACGTTTAGTCATCTTTGTAATTCCATGCATACAGGCAGATTGGCCCGCTATCGTTGCGGTCCGCTCGGCGGTCAGGTATAGGTTGAGCCGGTCGGTTGCACCGATGGGCGCTGCATCATCCAGCTAAGAAGCCGCAAACCGAATCGAAACGGCGTGGCGTCCCAAGGGCGGCTACGCGGCAATTGAAAGCAGTCCATGTCGCGAGTAATGACGCCAACCGCGGTCGTGAACGCGGCCGCGAAGCCGGCCTCGCGCACCATCCGAACGTGGCGTTCGTCGAAGTCTTTCTGGACCTTACCATTCGGATAGGCGAACAGCCGCACCGGCTTGCCAAGGAGTTCTTCCAGTTGCTGCTTGCCGACCCTGATCTCGGCCTGCGCATCCGTATCGTCCAGGCTCGTCAATATCGGATGCGATACCGTATGCGCACCGATTTCGATACCGTGGCGGTCCAGGTTCCGCACCATCTCGGGTGTGAGCATCAGGCCCGACGCCAGGCCGTCGCCCACCAGGGCTTCGAGACGCTGGACCAGGCCATGCCTTGCCTGCGGCGGCAGGTACTTGGACCGTTCGATCAGGGCGCCTAGTGTGATTTTCCTGTCGTCCAGGGTCCGCAGCGAATAGGCGCCGAGGCCGAGTTCACTCAGGTCCAGTTGTCCCGCCGGCAGCGTCTGTACTGCTTCGACGATGCGGTCGTTCCACATATTGCCCTGACCGATGTAGCCGCTGGTGACGAACACGGTGGCTGGCAGGCCGAGTTCGCGCAACACCGGCAGCGCCAGGTCATGCACGGAGCGGTAACCGTCGTCGAAGGTGATGCACACCGCGCGCGGCGGGAGCGTCCCGCTCGCCGCCGCGCGCACCGCATCGTACAGGGGGAGCACGTTGAAGCAGCGTGCTAACAGCTCCATTTGCCAGCGGAACGTCGGCAGGTCGGGTTCCGAGGCGAGTAGCGGATCATGTTCTGCCAGCACCCGGTGGTAATTGACGACGCAGACCCCGCCCTTGGCGCCGGCCTGCCGCGCCAGCACATCGCCGGCAAGGCGAATGAAGCGCTCGGTAAAGTAGGAGATTTTTTTTGTTGCCATTATCTCGTGCCCGTTTTCAGCAAGATTCCGGGCGCGTGCAGCGGTGTGGCGGCCGTCGCCCTTATGTCGGACACAATTGCTGGGAGGATGCGGGATTCGAGCACAATCACAAGACCGATGATCGCGAAAATCAGGTCGAAGTAGGCGAAGCTGAGCGCCGCGCCTCCAAGAGCAAAGGCGAAGATACTCAACTGCAGCATCGTTGCCAGCGTTGCGAACCAGCCAGGCAGGCCCTGCTTGCGTGCTGCACGCGATATTTTCCCCGCCTTGCGGAAAGCGCCGATCAGGATCGATACGTAGAGCGCGAGCCCGACGAAGCCATGCTCGCCCAGCACCTGGAAATACACGCTGTGCGCGGCGCGGGCATAGTCCAGGCTGGGAAAGCGGTCGCCGGTATAGAACCAGGAATACGAATAGAAGTCCCGCGCCAGGTCGACCCAGTTCGGCAAGTATTCCAATGCCTTGAAACCGCCACCGAAGAACGGGTGGCGCACCGCCATGATGAAGCTGAGCTTCCAGGAAACGACCCGGGTCATGAAGGATCCGTCTTCACTGGCCGATTCAATCGTATTGATGCGGTCGACCCATTCGTTCGAGGCGAGATGCGCCACGGCGATACCGAGAGCGATGATCAGGATGCCCATCAGGACCTTGCGCTCGCTCTTCACGAACAGGTAGCCGCCCAGCGCGAGCAGTGCGATGAAACCGCCGCGCGACTGGGTGCCGATGACCCCGATTACCAGCAGGCTGATCGTCCCCAGCAAGCCCGCCCTGATGATGCGCGACGACTTCCCGTATTCACCCAGCAGGTAAAAACAGAGCGGCAAGGTCATGACGAACGCGATTGCCAGTTCGTTGCGGTCGCCAAGCACGTGCCCTTCCATGCCAGCGATCTTGTGGCCGCCACCGGTCGCAATGAACTTGAGTGCTTCGAGGTTGGCATAAAACCCGACCGACAGCACCACGCACCACAGCATGAAATCGGCGTGCAGCTTTTTCTGGACGATCAGCAGTACGAATACGAACAGGACGAAGATCTTGGCAAAACGGCTCCAGATATCCCATTGCACCTCCGGCTTGCCGACACCCATGATGGTGCTGAAGGTGGTCCATACGAAGAAGACGATGACCAGCGTGCTGAGAGGGCTGGACGGGAACTTCGGCTTGTTCTTCATGAGAACGTAGGCGATGACGGCTACCGCGGTGAACAGCAGGTTGTAGCGGATGTTCGACGCGGCGCCATACACCCAGCCGTTCGGGAAGAACAGCGCCGTCCAGAGCCACATGCCGAGCGCGATGAAGGGGCGTTTCGCCATTGCGTAGAGCATGACCGGCAACAGCATTAACAGGAATAGATCACGCATGCTTCACCTTTTGCGCTTCCTGTCTTTCGGCTTCGGCGGATTGTCCTGCTTTAATGCCCAGAAGCACAGGAAGGTCACTGCGACCAGATCCAGAGCCCACACGAATGATTCCATTTTTTTTCCTGTAAACGGCTCAGTATGACAGAGCTCTTGTCGGACAGGCCACACCGCGCGCGAGCACCTCGCCGAACACGCGCAGCTGGCCGGCGCTGGTGTCGTCCCAGCTGAAGCCTTCGGCATAACGGCGCGTCGCGGCCCGGTCCGGGTAGTGCGCGCGCAGCGCGTTGACGGCGTCGGCCACCCCTTGCGGGCTGCGTTCGCGCATCAGGACGCCCGCTTCGGGCGCCGCCACCACTTCGGGCGTGCCGTAGACGCGGCTGGCGACCACCGGGGTGCCGCAGGCCATCGATTCGAGCAGCACGTTGGCCCAGCCTTCGCGCGACGAGGCCAGCACCAGCGCGTCGGCGGCGCCATAGTGTTCACGCAGCTGCGCCTGCGGCACGGCGCCCAGGAACTGCACGCGCTCCTGCACGTTCGCACTGCGCGCCAGCGCTTCGAGCATGCCGCGATTGGGTCCGTCGCCGGCCACCACCAGGCGCACGCTAGGGAGCAGGGGCAGGGCGGCGATGATCAGTTCCTGGGCCTTGACCGGCACCAGGTGGCCGACGGTGAGCAGGGTAAACAGCGGATTCGGCTGGCGCTCGACCGGCTGGAACAGCTGCAGGTCGACGCCGTTGCGCAGCGAAGTCACGCGCTCGCGCGGCACGCCCAGCGCCACGACTTCGTCGCGCAGGGCGTTGCAGACGGTGATCACGGCATCGGCGCGGCGCGCCGCCCAGCTGATCATGCGGCGCGGCAGCGCGTACTGCGGCAGCAGCGTGATGTCGGAGCCGCGCGCGGTGATCACCAGCGGCTTGTTGAAGTAGCGCGCCAGCATCGCCGCGGCCACGCCGTCCGGGTAAAAGTAGTGCGCGTCGATCAGGTCGAAGTCGTAACCCTCGTCGATGATGCGCGCGATCGCCGGCTTGGCCGCCTGGGCCAGCAGGAGTGGCGCGACGTTCATGCCGATCTTCGGGATCGTTATATAACGCGGGTGGTCCACCTGCAGCCCGTGGCGCACTTCCGTGCGCGGCACCTTCGCCATCTTCGCGTAGTTGCCGAAGCGTGGATGGGTCGACGGGAACCAGGCCACCGGCGCCACCACGCGCGCCTCGACCTGGCCGGTCGCGACCAGGTGGCGCAGGCGGGTTTCCACGAAGATGCCGTGGCCCGGCTTTTCCGTGTTGGGGAACAGCGTGCTGAAAGTCAGGATCTTCATGCAGCCCGCGATTCCACGACACGGCCCGCCGGGCGGCCAGTGAGGCGACCGTAGATGGCCTGGTAGCGCGCCACGCTGACCGGCCAGTTGCGCTCGGTTTCGACGTAGTAACGGCCGGCCGCGCGCAGCGCCGGCCAGAGCGCGTCGGCGCGCAGCAGGGCGCCGACCTTCTCGGCCAGCGAGGCCGGGTCGTCGGCCTTGAACAGCACGCCGGTCTTGCCGTCGGCGATCAGCTCGAGGTGGCCGCCGACGTCCGACGCGGCCAGGATGCGGCCCTGGGCCATCGCCTCGAGCGGCTTGAGCGGGGTCACCAGGTCGGTCAGGCGCATCGACAGGCGCGGGTAGACCAGCACGTCGAGCAGGTCGTAGTACTTCTGCACCTGGTCGTGCGGCACGCGGCCGGTGAACACCACCTTATCAAGGATGCCCAGGTCCTTGGCCAGCTGGCGCAGCTGGGCGTCCTGGGGACCGCCGCCGACCAGCAGCACGCGCAGGTCGGGCAGTTCGGCGCTCAGGCGCGGCACGGCGCGCAGCAGGATGTCCAGGCCTTCGTAGGCGTAGAAAGAGCCGATGAAGCCGATCAGGCGCGCGCCCTGCAGGCCCAGTTCGGCCTTGAGATCCTGGTCGGCGCTGCCGCCCACCGAGAACTTGTCGATGTCCACCGCGTTCGGGATCACCGTCACCTTGTCGGCCGGGATGCCGCGCGCGACGATGTCCTTGCGCAGGCCTTCGCAGATGGTGGTGACGGCGTCGGCGCGCCTGAGCGCCCAGGTTTCCAGCGCGCGGGTGGCGCGGTAGCGCAGGCCGTTCTCGCTGCTGGTGCCATGGTCGACCGCCGCGTCTTCCCAGAATGCGCGCACTTCGTACACGACCGGAATGCCGAAGCGCTTGCCGGCGCGCAGGGCGGCGACCGCGTTCAGGCTCGGCGAATGGGCGTGCAGCACGTCGGGCTTCACCTGCGGGATGATGTCAAGCAGGCGCTTGGTAAGGCCGTCGATGACTTCCTTCTGGTTCAGCACCGGCAGCCTGGCCAGCGCGCTCTTCGAGGCCCGGGTGCGGTAGAAGTGCAGGCCGTCCACGGTTTCCTCGAGCTGCTCGCCCGAGTTCTGCTTGGAGCCGGTGACGTGGAAGGTTTCCCAGCCGAGCGCGCGCTGTTCGCGCAGGATCGAGCGGGTGCGGAAGGTGTAGCCGCTATGCAGCGGGATCGAGTGGTCGAGGACGTGGAGGACGCGCATGATCTTGTTGTTCCGGTTACTTGTTTTTGCTTGTATCGCTTATGCGGCCGCCAGCGCGGTGCTGCTGTCGGCGCTGCTGCCGGCGGCGCCGTTCTTGCGCAGGAAGGCATCGAACATCAGCACCGACCACAGGGTCGTGCTGTGGTCCTTGGCGCTGGACTGGTGCTCGTCCACCATCTGCTTCAGGAAGGCCGGGTTGAAGATCCCGGTGTCGAGCAGGGCCGGATTGAGCACCGCGCGCCGCATGGCGTCCGCCAGCGGCCCGCGCAGCCAGGCCGCCAGCGGGATCGAGAAGCCCTGCTTCTTGCGGTACAGGATGTCCTGCGAGAGGAAGGGTTCGAGCGCCTTCTTGAAGACGTGCTTGCCCTCGCCGTTGCGCAGCTTGGTGTTCGAGGGCAGGCCCGAGACCCACTCCACGAACTGGTGGTCGAGCAGGGGCACGCGCACTTCCAGTGCATGCGCCATGCTGGCGCGGTCGACCTTGGTCAGGATGTCGCCCGGCAGGTAGGTCTTCATGTCGAGATACTGGATCAGCGACAGCGGGTCGTCGGTCGGCGCCTTGGCCGCATAGCCGCGCATCACCTCGACCGCGCGGTAGCCCTGCAGCCTGCCCTTGAACGATTCGGAGAACAGCTGGTTGCGGATACGGTCGTTGTTGATCGACACGCTGTGGAAGTAGCCGTCGGTCAGGTCGCGCGCCAGCGACTCGAAGGTGGTCTTGGCGCGGAACATGCGCGGCGCCCAGTCGGCTTTCGGATAGGCCGCGCCGAGCAGGCCGAACACCGGCTTGCGCAGCGCCAGCGGCAGCATCGAGCGCACGCGTTCCTCGCCCATGGTCATGCGATGGCGGCGGTAGCCGGCGAAGTTCTCGTCGCCGCCGTCGCCCGACAGCGCCACGGTGACGCGCTTGCGGGCCAGCTGGCAGACCCGGTAGGTCGGGATCGCCGAGCTGTCGGCATAGGGCTCGTCGTACAGCGCGGCCAGGGTGTCGAGCAGGCCGTAGTCGTCCGTGTCGACGGTTTCGCACTGGTGGGTCGTCTTGTACTGCTCGGCCACCTGGCGCGCGTAGTCGGATTCGTCGAAGGCCGGGTCGTCGAACGCGATCGAGCAGGTGTTGACCGGTCCGTCGGTGACCCCGGCCATCATCGCCACCACCGCGCTCGAATCGACGCCGCCCGACAGGAAGGCACCCAGCGGCACGTCCGAGATCAGGTGGCTCTGCACCGCCTCGCGCAGGCGCACCACCAGCTCGGCTTCGATCTCGCGCTCGCTCATGGCGGCATGCGGCGTGAAAGGCACGTCCCAGTACTGCTTCGAGGCCGGCACCGGCTGGCCCACCCGCAAGGTCAGGGTGTGGCCCGGCAACAGCTTCTTGGCGTCGGTGAAAATGGTGCGCGGTTCCGGTACGTAGCCGTAGGCGAAATATTCCTCGACCGCCAGCGGGTCGATCTCGCGCCTGAGGTTCGGCAGGGTCAAGAGCGACTTCAGTTCCGAGCCGAAGGCGAACATCCCGTCCGGCAGCAGCGCGTAGTGCATCGGCTTGATGCCGATGCGGTCGCGCGCCAGGAACAGGGTCTGTTTCGGGCGGTCCCAGATCGCGAAGGCGAACATGCCGCGCAGGTGGCTCACGCAGGCTTCGCCCCACTGCTCGTAGGCGTGGACGATGGTCTCGCTGTCCGAGGGCGTGCGGAACACGTGGCCCAGGCGCTGCAGTTCGGCGCGCAGCTCGCGGAAATTGTAGATCTCGCCGTTGAATACGAGGGCGATGGTCTCGTCCTCGTTGAACAGCGGCTGCAGCCCGGCCTCCAACGCGATGATCGACAGCCGGCGGTGGCCGAAGCCCAGCCCCGGTTCCAGGTGCAGGTCGCCTTCCACGGGTCCGCGGTGGAATTGCGTCTCGTTCATTCGGTGCAGCAGGTCGCGGTCGATGGCGCGGCTGCCCTTGGTATCAAAAATTCCTACTATTCCGCACATGGTGTAATCGCCTTATTTGGCTTATTCGGTGTTGTCTTGGTCTGGCACAGTTCGTCGTACAGGGCGACGTAAGCGGCCAGCATGGCCTGCATGCTGTATTGCTGTTCGACGCGCGCGCGGCCGGCGGCGCCGTGGCGGCGCGCCAGCGCGCGGTCGCGCACGTAAGGGACGATCGCCGCGGCCAGGGCCTGCGGGTCGCGCGGCGGCGCCAGGGCGCCGTTGACGCCCTGCTCGACCAGGTCGGGAATACCGCCGACGGCGGTGGCCACCACCGGCAGGCCGCTCGCCATGGCTTCCAGCAGGGTCACCGGGGTGCCTTCGGCGATCGAGGACAGGGCGAACAACGAGAAGCCGCGCATCACGGGCGCCACGTCGCTGCGCGGGCCGGCGAAGCATACGCTGTCTTGCATGCCGTGTTCGCGCACGCGCGCTTCCAGCTGGGCGCGCAGCGGGCCGTCGCCGACCAGCACCAGGCGCAGCTTCGCCTCGGGCAGTTCGGCCTGCAGCAGCGTGCGCAGCAGGGCGAAGGCATCGACCAGCGTTGCCTGGTCCTTGACGTCCTGCAGGCGGCCGACGGTGCCGATCACGAAGGCGTCCGGATCGTCCTGCCAGGTCTCGAGGGCGCCGGCGGCGGGGGCATCGGCGCGGAAGCGTTCGGTGTCGACGCCGTTGTCGATCAGCTGCAGCTTGGCTGCCGGGATGCGCACCACGCGTTCGAGCCAGCCGCACAGGTCGCGCGACACCGGCACATAGCGGTGGATGAAGGGCGCCAGCAGCCGGCGCAGCAGGTTGTGCTTCGGATTGATGCCCTGCGGGTCGCGTGCGTCGCGGCCGTGTTCGGCATGCACACGCACCGGCACGCCGGCCGCCCAGGCGGTGGCGGCGTATTCGATGGTGCCGAGGTTGTAGGTATGCAGCACGTCCGGCTTCATCCGGCGCAGCAGCCGGAACAGGTCGCGGTGGGTGCCGAGGGCCAGGCCGGCCGGCTTGTGCAGCGCGAACAGCTCGACATCGGGGCGCGTGATGCGCTGGGCGAAGTCGGTATAGTCGGTCAGGCAGATCACCGCGTGGCGGTAACGGCCGGCCGGCATGCGGTTGATGGAGTCGACCAGCAACGTCTCCAGGCCGCCGATGTCGAGGCGGTAGATCAGGTGCGCCACCAGTGGCACTTGCACGGAAACGTGTACGGCGCTCATCTCAATGACCCCTGGTGCTCGCCAGCGCGGCGTCGACCGCCGCGAAATTCTGGGTCAGGAAGGCGCGCAGCGCGGCGCGCGCCGCATCCTTGCTGTCGGCGGCAGGTGCGGCGATCGCCACCAGCGCGCCGTCGTCGCCGCGGAACAGCAGCTTGCCCTGGGCCTGGCGCAGCTTGCCGGTCACGTTGCTCGTGATATAGCTGCCGTCCACCCACAGCACATGCCAGACCAGCAGCGGCCCGCCGGGACCGGACAGCACCGTTTCGCGCAGCGCCAGCGTACGGCCGGCGGCCTGTTCGCTGCGTTGCGCCGAGCCGGTCTCGTGGAAGGCATCCTGCCACCCCGCCAGGCGGTTGACCGAGCTGATCAAGCCCTTCTGCTTGCTCTGGTTGCGGTAGTACAGCAGCTGCAGCTGGACCGGGCGGCCTTCCGGGGCACGATAGACGCGGACCAGGCGCGCGTCCGGTTCCATGTAGTCCACTTCCCAGTCCGGGAAGCCGGCAGCCGCCGGCCAGGCCACGCCCGGCGCGGCCAGCGCGACCGGCTGCGGATTGTGGTTGGCGCGTTCGTTGTAGGCGGCAAAGGCTGGCCAGACGGCGGCCATTGCGACGACGGCCAGGGCCATCGGCAGCAGCGATTTCGCCGGGCCTGGTGCAGGTGCGGCCGTATCGGATGTCTTGCCGGCTGCAGGGGCGGACGCGACGGCCGGCGCGGGCTGGTCGTCCTCACGCCAGTAGCTGCCGATCCAGAACATGATGAACATGACGATGCCGAAGAACAGCCAGCCATAGACCAGGTGGTCGACGCCGGTGGCCAGCTCCATGCCGCTCATGTGGCCGATCATGACGATGCCGTAGGCGCGCAGCCAGTTGGCCACGATCGGCACCACGATCGACAGGCCGATGAACATCGCGCGGCGCAGGTTCGAGCGGTAGGTGAGGTAGGCGTACAGGCAGCCCAGGGTGATCGAGGAAATCAGGTAGCGGATGCCGCTGCAGGCTTCGACCACCGACCAGCTGCCGGTGGGCAGCTCGAAGCGGGTGCCGTTGCGCAGCACCGGGATGCCGGTGGCCTGCACCGCCCACACCGTGAAGTCGGCGGTGTAGTTGATCAAGGGAGCGACGAAGATTTCGCCGAACGGCACCGCGAACAGCAGGAACAGCAGCGGGAAGGTGAACTTCGAGGCCAGGCGCGGGCCCAGCAGCGTGAGCGCCGCCAGCGGAAGCATGGCCACGAACGCGTATTGCATCACCACCTGGACGTCGCCCATGCGCCCGGCCAGCCAGGCCAGGCCGGCGCCGGCCATCAGCACCAGTCCCGGCCACCACGGCCGCGCCGGCAGGCGCGCGAACCAGGCGCGCTCGCGCCAGATCAAGCCCAGGCTGATCGGCAGGATCACGTAGCCGTGCGCGAAGGTCTCCGAGCTGTTCCAGATGTCGACCATCGAGCGCACGGTGCCCAGGTACAGCAGGAAGGGCGCCAGCAGCGCCAGCGCCAGGAGCAGCAGGCTGGCGCGCGCAGGCGGCGCAGGGGTGTCGACGCCCGCCTGGAGTACGCCGGGTGGAGGGGTCAGATGCATTCGAGTCGCTCCCCGATGCAGGCCAGGTTGCTCGGCCAGCTGTACTTGCGTTCGACCCTGGCGCGTGCGGCCAGGCCGATCTCGTTGCCGCTGCGGGCCAGCAGGGCGCCGACCGCGTCGGCGAAGCCGGCGGCGTCGTGCGCCAGCACCAGTTCGCGGCCCGGCTCGGCCTCGATGCCCTCGAGCGCCTGCGGCGACACCACCACCGGGGTGGCCATCGCCATCGCCTCGAGCACCTTGTTCTGGATGCCGCGCGCGATGCGCAGCGGCGCCACCGCGGCGCGCGCGTGGGCGATGTACGGACGCACGTCGGGCACGGTGCCGGTGACGACGATGTTCTGCTGCTTGGCCAGTTCCAGCACGGCCGGGGTCGGGCGCGCGCCGACGATATAGAAACGCAGGTCGGGGAAGCGCGCACGCAGCAGCGGCATCACGTCCGCGGCGAACCATTGCACCGCGTCGACGTTGGGCCAGTAATCCATGGCGCCGGTGAACGCGATGGCGCGCTCGCCTTCGGCATAGGGGCTGGACTGCACCGCCTCGGGCGAGAAGTAGTCGGTATCGACGCCGTTGCTGAAGAAGCCGATGCGGGCATCGCTTTCCGGCGCGAGCTGGCGGAACAGGTCGGCCTCGGGGGCGGATACGAACAGCGAGGCGTCGTAGTCGCGCGCCACCTGGCGCTCGTAGGACAGCAGCTGGCGCGCCTCGTGGCGGTACAGCCAGCTCATCGGCCAGGATTTCTTGTCGGCGTACTGGCGCCACTTGTCGGAATCGACGTCGCAGAAGTCGACCACGCGGCGCGCGTTCGGGTACTTGTCGGCGTACTGCGCCATCGCCGAGGAGAACACCAGCACGCGCTCGATCTTGTGGGCGGCGACGGTCTGGTCGACCCAGCGCTGCATGCTGGCGTCGCGGTAGTAGTCGAGCGAGAGCGAGCGGTTCTTGACCAGCGCGCCCAGGCTGCGCACCCGCGACAGCAACGGGTTCAGGCTGGCGAAGTGGCTGCTCGCGCACATCTTCTCGACGGTCGGCACGTGTTGCCAGTCGTCGGCATCGTCCACGAAGGTCGCCAGGTGCACCCGGTAGTCGCGCGCCAGGTGCTTGAGCAGGTGGTAGGAGCGGATCTTGTCGCCCTTGTTGGGCGGGTAGGGGATCCGGTGGATCAGCAGCAGCAGGTCTTCCACGTCTTATCCCAGGTTGCGCACGATGTAGGGGCCGAGGAAGTTCGCCACCGGCAGCGGCAGCTTCTTCCACATCTTGATGAACAGCTGGTACTTCGGATTCAGCGGATTGTTGTCCGGCAGCTGGCTTGACGCGTACAGCTTGTATTCATACGGCAGCGGCGTGGCCGTGAATCCCCAGTTCTTCTTGAAGTCGTAGGCGCCGGTGCCCAGCTTGCTGCGACCGTAGTCGAAGATCCTGCAGCCACGCGCGGCGGCGGCCTGCATCAGGTTCCAGTACATGAAGTCGTTGCCGGCCACTTCGCGCGCCAGGTCCATGCCGCCGCCGTAGTAGGGCACTACCTCGTCGCGCCAGTAGAACGAGAGCACCGAGGCCACCAGGCGGTCGTCGCTGGTGTAGATGCTGCGCACCTCGCACTCGTCGCCGAAGGTCTGCTGCAGCATGGCGAAGTATTTTTTCGGGAACACCGGGGTGCCCAGGCGCAGCACGCTGTTGGCATAGGCCTCGAACATGCGGTCGACGTTGTCCTCGACCACGCCCTTCAGGCCCAGCTTGATCCCCTTGCGCACCATCGCGCGCTGCTTGCGCGGAATGGCATTCAGGTTTTCTTCATCGTCGGCGCTGATCTCCTTGCGGAAGGTGACGTACAGCTCCTTGGTGTGCCAGCTCGGGTCGTCCGGGTGGGCGCGCTGCATGCCGCGGTATTCGAGGTGCCCGACGCCGAGTTCGCGCGCCAGCTTGTCGGCGGCTTCGTCGAGCAGCAAACGCGCGCCGTCGTCGATCGCCGCCACGCCGCCGTAGACGCAGAAGGGCATGGCGCCGAGCGAGTGGCCGAACAGGCGGCTCTTGATCTGCGCCAGCGGCAGGACGCCCTGGATCTGGCCGTCCTGCTGGACGTAGTAGAACCAGGTCTTGATGCCGAACGAGGCTTCGATGACTTTCTGCCAGCCCGACAGGTGGAAGAAGGTGGCGTCGGGGCAGGCGCGCACGAAAGCATCCCAGCGGGCGCGTTCGTGCGGCTGCAGGAGGTGGAGCGTTTGCGGTCCGGTGGCGAGCACCGGGGCGGCGCGTTTGGCCTGTGCCGCTTCAATGATCGAGTTCATGCCGTGCTATGCCTTGTTGTTGTTTGCTGCGCTTGTACAGTGTGTTGCTGCGTTGTTCATTGACCGTCGAGGAAGATGCGGTCCATGCGGTCCCATGCGAAGTCGCGCGCCAGTTGCTCGAGGCGGCCTTCCATGCGCTCGATGTTGACGTAGTGGCGGAAGCGCGACTTGGCGTCCAGGCCCGCCGGGCGCGGCTGGCCCGGGTCGAGTTCCCAGGGGTGGAAGTAGAACAGGGCCGGCTGGCGATCCTCGCGGTTCACCTTCTGCATCATCCAGCGCGACAGCGCGTAGGGCAGCAGGCGGAAGTAGCCGCCGCCACCGGCCGGCAGGTTCCGTCCCAGCATGTTGACCGTGGTGACCGGCACTTCCAGCAGGCCGTCCGGGCCATGCGGGTAGAACGCGAAGCGCGGCGCGTCCGGCATGCCGTAGTGGTCGTGCGCGATCGGGTAGATGCTCGAGCTGTAGCGGTAGCCGGCTTCCTGCAGCGCCTCCAGCGCCCACAGGTTGGCGTGGCCGATCGAGAAGCTCGGCGCCCGGTACCCGAGCACCGCCTGGCCGCCGATGTCTTCCAGCAGGGCCTTGCTTGACCGGATATCGTTGTCGAACTGGGCGCGGTCCTGGTCCGAGGCGCGCAGGTGGGCGTAGCCGTGGCTGGCCAGTTCGTGGCCGGCGGCGACGATGCTGCGCACCATGGCGGGATAGCGTTCGGCGATCCAGCCGAGGGTGAAGAAAGTGGCCTTCACGCCGTGCCGTTCGTAGATCGCCAGGATGCGTTCCATATTGGCCTCAACGCGGCACTCGCGGCTCGGCCAGCTGTCGCGGTCGATGTAGGGCGCGAAGGCCGAGACCTGGAAGTAATCCTCGACGTCGCAGGTCATGGCATTCTTGATGCGCTCGCCCGGAGCAGGCTGGCGGCGCGGGGCAGGGGCGTAGAGTTTCATTCCTGGTTGTCCATGTGCTGGGCCGCCGCGCCCTGCGGCGTGGCGACGATTTTCTTCAGGATCGAGAGTACCGAGACGATCGATTTCTCGAGGCGCATCATGCGTTCGTCGAGCACTTCCACGCTGGCGCCCGCGCGCCGCTCGCCGCCACGCTTGTCCAGCGCGCCCAGGTCATCCCCCTCGAGGGCGGCAGCGGCTGCGGGGTCCGCCGTGCCCAGGACATCGGGCGCCTGGAATTCCTCGGCGATGTCGCGCACCACTTCGCCGATATCGGCTTCGCTGAAGGCGTGCATCTCTTCCAGGTAGCCCATCAGGAGCACCCGGTCCATCAGCGTATTGGTCTTGCGCGGGATGCCGCCGCTGTAGCCGTAGACCGCGGCATGGGCGCCGTCGTCGAAAGCGGGGTCGCCCTTCCAGCCGACCGTGGCCAGGCGGTGCTCGACGTAGGCGCGGGTTTCCTGCGCGTCCATCGGGCCCAGGTGGTAGCTGGCGATCACGCGCTGGCGCAGCTGCTGCATGCCGGGGCTGTGCAGGGTGGCGCGGAATTCCGGCTGGCCGAGCAGGAAGGTCTGCAGCAGCGAGCGGTCGTCGGTCTGGAAATTCGACAGCATGCGCAGTTCCTCGACCGTGCGCGCATTCAGGTTCTGGGCTTCGTCGATCACCAGCAGGGCGCGCTTGCCCTGGCGGTCGACGCCGCGCAGGAACTGTTCCAGGCGGTTCAGCAGCTCGGCCTTGCTGGCGCCTTCGAACGGCAGGCCGAAGGCCGAGACCACCATGCGCAGCGTGTCTTCCGGGTCGAGGCTGGTGTTGACGATGTGGGCGGCGACGATCTGGTCGGTCGGGATCTTGTTGAGCAGGTTGCGTACCAGCGTGGTCTTGCCGGCGCCGACTTCACCGGTGATGACGATGAAGCCTTCGCCCTGCGACAGGCCGTACTCGAGGTAGGCCATGGCGCGCTTGTGGCCCTTGCTGCCGAAGAAGAAATGGGGATCGGGACGCAGCTGGAAGGGCTTGGCGGACAGTCCGTAATAGGTTTCGTACATGGCTCGCTATTCCTTAAAGCAGCACGGTCAGGCTGGCGGAGATGGCGTTTTCGCGGTAGTCGCCCGCATTCGGGCCGCGGCCACCGCCCGTCCTGCGTACTTCGATGGCTCCGCGCAAGTCGTTGCCGAGCAGGCGGGTGAGGCCCATGCGCAGTTCGTGGTGGGGAGATTCGTAGCCCGTCCTCAGCGACAGGCTGCGCGAAATGACGGCCGCGCCGGTGATGCTGGTGCGCGAGTTCAGGCGGTAGTCGTAGTTCAGGCTGACGCCCTTCTGGCGCACGTTGTCGTTCAGGCTGCTGAGCTGGCTGCCGAGCAGTTCGCTGTCGCTTTGCTGGTCCGACAGGGCGACGCGTTCGGTGCGGTATACGCTCAGGACGGCGCGGCTGCGGCCCTTTGCATAGGCCACCGAGCCCTGCAGGCGCTTTTCGCGCAGGTAGCGGTTGCTCAGGAAATTGATGCTGTCGGCCAGGCTGGGCGGCAAACCGGTCAGCTGGATGTAGTCGGCCACTGCCTGCTGCCGCAACACCGGGTCGGTGATCGTTGCCGAAAACAGGCTGTCGAGCAGGGCGGCGGTGTCGATCGTGGACGGCAGCAGGAACTGCTGGCGGCTGGTGGTGATCAGATCGTCGTAGCTGATGTTCCAGACCGTGTGGCGGCTGCGGTGCAAGGCCAGCAGCTTGCCGGTCTGGCCATAGTAGTGGCGGCCGATCTCGGCGTTCAGGCGGGTGCGCTGGGAAGGGGTCCAGTCGAAACCGCCCGACCAGCTGCGTCCTTCGGTGCGGCCGCCCATCGACTGGTAATCGTAGCGGTCGTAGCCGATCCGGCCGGTCAGCCAGAGACGCTTGTTGAGGGCATAGCGCAGGCTGCCGTTCGCGTTCTCGCTCGACGATTCGCCGCTCACCTCGTTGTCGAGGTCCTGGCGCATGTAGCTGAGACCCCAGCCGAGCGTGTCGAAAGACTTGCCGCTGGCAAGGCTGGCGCTGAGATTGTCGCTCGAGCTGTCGCCGAAGGCGCTGCGATCCGAGTCGACCGAGTCGCGCGTATAGCGCACCGACAGGTGCGCGGCATGGCCGAAGCGCTGCTCGAGGCGGGGACTGATGCGCCAGGTCTTGACCTGGGTCCGGTTGCCCAGCGAGTAGAGGCGGCCGCCCTGCTCGCCGAAGGCCGAGATGCTCTCGGGCGACGAGGAAGCGCTGGCGTCGACGAACAGGAAGTCCTCGACCAGCTCGCCGCGGCCGTCGAGCGCATAGCCGTAGCTGCGATCGGCGGTATTTGGCATGCCGCCCCGGCTATAGGCGAACTGGTGCACCTGGCCGGAGGCCGCCAGCTGGAAGCGGCGGCTCCTGCCGAACAGTGTCAGGCCGGGGTTGAGGTCGGTGACGAACTGGGAATGCGCGCGCGCGTCGTCCTGGCGGCTGACGTTGTCGGTAAAGGTTTCGGTGACGCTGATGGTCGGCTGGATACGCCAGTCGGCCTGGCATTCGCCTGCCAGCAGCATGGCTGCGGCGGCGAGCGGCGCCAGGCGCGGCAGCTTAGCCATAGTGGTAGTCATACGTTTCTTCGATGCCGGGGATGTCCCTGGTCTTGTTATAGATGAGGTTGACGTTGTCGTAGCCATCGAGCTGGTGCAGCGCTTCCTTGACGGCGTGCTGGGTCGTGGTCTGGGCTTCGACCACCACCACGATCTGGCCCATGTGCGAGGCCAGCGCGCGCGCTTCGCTGGTGAGCAGCAGCGGAGGCGAATCGAAGATGACGATCCGGTCCGGGTAGCGGTGGGCGATCTCGTTCACCAGCGAGGCCATCGTCGAGCTGGCCAGCAGTTCGGTGGCGCGCGGCGTGCTGGTGCCGGCGGCCAGGATGCTCAGGGTGTCGACGTTGGTGCGCAGCAGGACGTCGGAGACGTCGAGCTTGTCGTCGATCAGCAGGTCCATCAGGCCGCGCTGGGCCGGCAGTCCGAGCGTGCGCAGCACCGAGGGGCGCGCCACGTCGGCGTCCACCAGCAGCACGGTATGGTCGAGTTCCATGGCGATGCTCATCGCCAGGTTGATCGCGCAATAGGTCTTGCCTTCGCCCGGCAGCGAGCTGGTCATCATGATCAGGTTGCCTGGCTTGCCATTGTTGCCTTCCGCGTCGAAAGCGCGCTTGAGCAACGGACGCTTGATGATGCGGAAGTCTTCGAGCAGGCTGGTACGTCCACCGGCGGCGGTGACCATGCCCTCGTCGCGCATCTTGGCCAGGTCCAGCTCGACCTTGCGCGGGGCGTGGCGCATGGTCGCGCCGGCGCTTGCCGCGGCCGATGCCTGCGGGGCCCTCTCGGGCACGGGCAGGGTTGGCGCGGCCGGTGCCGGCGGGGGAACGGCCGGCGCTGCGGCAGCCGCCGTGGTGTCGAGGATCCCGATGTCGGTATCGGTGGCCGGCGCCGGCATGGCCGCCTGGCCGCGTTCGAGGTCGATGCGGCGCGCCGCTTTTTCGATAATGCTCACGTCTGCTCCTTGTGATCGTTACAGGCCGGTCGGGCGCACCAGGATGGCGGCGACGCCCGCGCCGTAGAGGCCGAGCAGCACCAGCATGGCGGTGCCCAGCGCATACAGGCGGCGCTTGCGGCGGACGGTCTGCTCGCCGGTCCAGTTCATGCTGATCGAGCCGAGGATCGGCAGGTCAGTGGCGTCGCGCAGCGAGGACTGGCTGAGGAAGGTCGGGCGCAGCTGGCTCATCAGGAAAGCGGCAGCCAGGCCGGCACCGAGCGCCACCACGAACACCAGCGAGAACAGGCGCAGGCGATTCGGGCCGGAAGGCAGGTTCGGCGCGGTCGGCGGATCGATCACGCGGAAAGTCAGCATGTCGGTCGCCGAGGACAGGTCGCCCGACAGCTTGGCCGATTCGCGGCGCTCGACCAGTTTCTGGTAGTTTTCGCGATTGACTTCGTAGTCGCGGTTCAGCTGGGCCAGCTGGGCTTCGACTTCCGGCGCCTGGGTGCTGCGGGCGCGCAACTGGGCCACGCGGTTGGCATACTCGGACACACGCGCCCGCAACGATGCCACGCGCGCTTCGGCATCGGCCAGCGACACGTTCAGTTGCTGGAACATCGGGCTGTAGCCGGCGCCCGGATCGGCGCTGGGCTTGCGGTTCTTGGCTTCTTCTTTCTTGCGCGCGATCAGCTGGTCGCGCAGGCGCACGTTGGCGACGATGTCGGGGTGCGCTTCGGTGTACTGGGTGCGCAGGCTGTCCAGGGTCTTGGTGACGGCGGCGATGCGCTCGTCCAGTTCCGGATTGCTGACCGGCGCCACCACGGTGTCGCCCGGCGCCGATTCGCCCGAGATCCTGCGACGCAGCGCATTGCGGGCCTGTTCGGCCTCGGCCAGCTCCAGGCGCGCGCTGTTGAGCGCATCGTTCGCGGCCACCATGCGCGAGCCATAGTCGCCGCCGCCTTGCGACGGCAGCATGCCGAGGTGGAGGATCTTGAATTCCTTCAGGCTGTTTTCGGCCGCGGCCAGTTTCTCTTCATAACTGCGGATCTGGTCGTCGATGAACTGCACCGCCTTGTCCGAATCCTGCTTCTTGCCGCCGAAGCTACCCTCGACAAAGATCGTCAGCAGCGCCTGCACCACGTCCTTGCCCAGCTTCGGGTCGGTGGCGGTATAGGTAATGGTGTAGATGTCGTCGCGTTCGGTACCGCCGAGCTTGATCTTCGACATCATTTCGTCGACCATCTTGTCGTGTTCCTTGGCATTGGTGGCCTGGACGTCGAGGTCGACCATGCGCATGACCCGCTCGACGTTCGGGCGGCTGATCAGGGTGCCGCGCATGAACATCACCTGCTGCTCGACGTTCGGCAGCGTCGTCATGCCCGACAGCAGCGGCTTGAGGATGCTCTGGGTGTCGACATAGACGCGCGCGGACGCTTCGTACTGGTTGGGCAGCTTCAGTACCACGGCCCAGCCGACGATGGCCACGACCCAGGTAATGACGACCGCGTGCCAGCGGTATTTTCCGATTGCTTTTAGGAATGTGAGGATAGCGGCTGTGATGTCTGCCATGTCATGAATCTCGCCTTAAGGACTTGCGCTAACGCAAGTACACCAATCAATAAATAAACTGCATGATCGCTTGTTGACTGAGCAATTGCAATTGCGGGTCGGAAAAATGTACGGCGAACGCGACGAATCTAACGGTGTGTACAACACAAATTCCCAACAACAACACTTTTGTTCAAGCTTTGCAACATCTACCCGCAGTTGCTTTCAAAATTGCAACTTCCGGGCGGATAAAATGTTTTCTTCAGTCAAGCGCAGCAAAGTGGGCACAGGACCCTCATACTGTCCTCTATAACAAGTATTGCCCTGGATCAAATGTCTATTTTAATGTCGAGATTGCAAAAGTGCCCACACAATTGATTTCTATTCGGAACAGTTTTCACGGTCGTCCGCTTGCCCTGCCGGGTATCCTGTTGATTGCATTTTTAGCAATTATCTCTGTCTTGCTGGGCCCTGCACCGGCACGGGCAGCAGCCGACCCGCTTCCCGCGACGGTCACGCGTGTCAAGCCCTCGGTGGTCGGGGTCGGTACCCTGCTCAAGACGCGCCAGCCGGCCACGATCTTCGTCGGCACCGGCTTCGTTGTCGGCGACGGACTGAGCGTCATCACGAATGCCCACGTGATCCCCGAGCGGCTGGACGTCGCGCGGATGGAGGAGCTCGGCATTGTGCTCGGCGCCGGGCCGGAAACGGTGGGCTTTCGCGCAGCCCGCCTGGTGGGCCTCGACCGCGAACACGACCTGGCGCACCTGCGCCTGTCCGGTACGCCGCTGCCGGCCATGAGCCTGGGCGCCGACGATGCCGTGGCCGAGGGCCAGTTGCTGGCCTTTACCGGCTACCCGCTCGGAATGCGGCTGGGCCTGCATGCTGCGACCCACCGGGCCACGCTGGCGGCAATCGCGCCCGCCGTACGGCCCTCGCTCAGCTCGCGGCAACTGGATGCGCGCGCCATCGCCCAACTCCAGCGCAACGCCTTCGGCATCTACCAGCTGGATGGCACCGCCTATCCGGGCAATAGCGGCAGCCCCCTGTACGAGCCGGACACCGGGGCCGTTGTCGGCGTCATCAACATGGTCTACCTTAAGGGTTTGAAGGAAAGTGCGGTGTCGAACCCGAGCGGGATTACCTATGCGATCCCGGTGCGCTACGTGCGCGAACTGTTGCAAAGAAGCCCATAGTATTTCAGCAGTGCATGGGGTTGCCTAAGTGCTATGGTATAAAATAGGGCTCGACACATAGCGAGCCCGCCCGCGGTCCCCGGAATGGAAGGCTGCGGCCCATGCCAAACCAGGGGATTCTTTGACGTGAGCACGAAAATGACGCACCAGATCAAGCGCGCAGCCCAGGCTGCCGCCGTTAGCTGCCTGTTGGTACTGGGTGGCTGCGCCACCGCGCCGGCACCAGTTGCCACCGCGCCAGCCATCAATCCCGAGTACCTGATCGGTCCCGGCGATAATATTAATATTATCGTCTGGCGTAATCCGGAGGTATCGATGTCGGTGCCGGTACGTCCGGACGGCAAGATCACCACCCCGCTGGTCGAAGACCTGCCGGCGGCAGGAAAGACCTCGACCCAGCTGGCGCGCGACATCGAAGGCGCGCTGGCCAAGTTCATCCAGCAGCCGGTGGTGACCGTGGTCGTGACCAATTTCGTCGGCAACTATAGCGAGCAGATCCGCGTGATCGGCCAGGCCGCCAAGCCGCAAGCCCTGCCTTATCGTAAAGACATGTCGTTGATGGATGTGCTGATCGCCGTCGGCGGGGTCACGGAGTTCGCCGCAGGCAACCGCGCCACCATCATCCGTACGGTCGACGGCAAGCAGCAGAAGCTGCAGGTTCGCCTGGACGATCTGATCAAGGATGGCGACATTTCGGCTAACCAGGCGATGCGCCCGGGCGACATCCTGGTGATCCCCGAAAGCTTTTTCTGATCGGCTGTCGAAAATTCTTACACAACGGTAGAGTTACTGGCTAGACTGACGCAGTAAGGAGGCGGCGCATTGCTGGAGGCGCTTGTTTTTCAAGGGCTTTTCGGTAGGCTTGAGAAAAAGGCATAATTCTTGCTTAATCGAAAGCAAGCCGCTTTCTGCCGATAGCCCGCATAACCAATGAAGAGGATCGAACCCGTGTCGACCGATGACCAAGCAACGCGCACCACTGGTGCGCCGCCCCTGACGCCGCGTGGTACAGCGCGGCGGCGCCTGACCAAGGCCGGCGTAGGCGCGGCCAGCGTGCTGTGGACGCTCGACAGCCGGGCGTCGATGCGAACCATGGTGTGCGTGTCGCCGTCCGGCGCCCTGTCTGGCGGCCTCAGCAGTAATTACGCCGACAAGCCGACTGCATGCAACGGCAAGTCTCCCGGCTACTGGAAAAATCATGGTGGCTGGCCTTCCGCCTCGAACACGGCCTTCAGCGAGGTGTTCAGTTGTGGTAGCCGATACGCCGGCACGTATGGGAAAAAGACCCTGCTGGACATTTTGCGGGGCTGCGATTTCGACAAATACAATCTTGGCATGCACCTGGTTGCCACCTATCTGAATGTGCTGTCGGGCCGCATCGGCTTCCTGTCGGTCGCGACTCTGCAGCAGATGTGGCGCGAGCTCCAGAGCCCCGGTTATTACCAGCCGGCCAAGGGCGTATTCTGGAATGCCGAGCTGACCAAGAAATATCTCGAAGCCACCCACGATTAAGGACGGCGCCGGCCGATGTGGCGTGTGATTCCCGGGCAGTCCCTGCGCTACCGGCAATGGGAAGACGAAGCCGTGCTCTACAACGATGTGTCGGGCGCGACCCATCTGCTGGGTGCGGCGGCCCTGTGTCTGCTCGAGGCACTGCGTCCGGCGCCGGGCAACGCCATGTCCCTGTCTGCCGCGCTGCGCGACGCCTTCGAGGTCGACGAGGACGCACTGGCCGATGAGCTGGCCATCCTGCTCGACGACCTGGTGCGGCTCGACCTGATCGAGCCCTGTCCATGCTGACCCTGTCCTCGCTCACGCGACACGCGCTGCGCCGGCGCCTCGCCGGCCCCGGCCTGGTCCTGCGCACGGGGCCCTTCCGTAGCCGCATTCGTACCGACA
This sequence comes from Massilia sp. UMI-21, assembly GCA_015277795.1. NCBI lineage: Bacteria > Pseudomonadati > Pseudomonadota > Betaproteobacteria > Burkholderiales > Oxalobacteraceae > Massilia > Massilia sp. UMI-21. The sequence continues at coordinate 422,596 of CP063848.1, forward strand.
TCCCGCAACTGGCCGACACCATCGCCCTGTTGTACGCCGACTACCCGGTCGACGAGGAAGGCTTTGCCGACTTCCAGCTGCACCTGCGCGCAGCCGGGGGCTGGCGCCGCTGGCTGCGGCCGCAGGTGCGCTTCGACCAGGACGGCCTGCAACCGTTCAAGCCGCTGCCCCAGGGCCAGGCCTACCCGATGTTCGAATGGGTGATGAACTGGTGCGTGTCGAACAAGGCGCACAGCTACCTGGTCATCCATGCCGCGGTGCTGGAGCGGGGCGGGCATGCGCTGATCCTGCCGGCGCCGCCGGGTTCCGGCAAGAGCACGCTGTGCGCCGCGCTGGTGTGCCGCGGCTGGCGCCTGCTGTCCGACGAACTGGCGCTGGTGCGCCCGGCGGACCTGGCCCTGGTGCCGCTGCCGCGCCCGGTCAGCCTGAAGAACGCCTCGATCGACGTGATCCGGGCCTGGGATCCGCAGGCCGTGTTCGGCCCGGCGGTACCGGAAACCAGCAAGGGCACCATTGCCCACATGCGCGCGCCACCAGCCAGCGTGGCCGCCGCGGCTGAGGTGGCGCACGCCACCCACATCGTGTTCCCGCGCTACCAGGCCGGCGCGGCGACCTCGTTGGCGCCGGTGCCGAAGGCGCGCCTGTTCACGCGCGTGGCCGACAATGCCTTCAATTATGCGGTGCTGGGCGAGACCGGCTTCGACACGCTCGCCGGCCTGGTCGATACCTGCGCAGGATTCGATTTTTGCTATAGCCGGCTGGACGAGGCCATTGCCGTGTTCGACACGCTGGCGGGGGCGCCATGAGGCGGCCGGCCTTGCCGCTGCTGGTCGAGGTGTTGCGTACGCCGGAGCGCGTACGCACGCTCGATCCTGCCGGCTGGGACCTGCTGCTGCGCCAGGCCGCCCATGCCGAGTTGAGCGCGACCCTCGGTCTCCTGCTCGACGAGGCGGGCCTGCACGAGGCCGTGCCGGCGGCGCCGCGCGAACATTTTGCCTGGGCCGCCGTGCTGCTGGCGCGCCACCGGCGCGCACTGCGTTTCGAGGTCGGCCAGATCCGCCGTGCACTCGACGGCCTCGGCCTGCCGCTGCTGCTGCTCAAGGGGGCGGCCTATGTCATGGCCGGGCTGCCGCCGGCCGCCGGCCGCGTGTTCTCCGACGTCGACATCCTGGTGCCCAAGGAACGCCTGCCCGAGGTTGAAGCGGCGCTCCTGATGCACGGCTGGGCCGGCACTTGCCAGGATGCCTACGACCAGCGCTACTACCGCGAGTGGATGCACGAGCTGCCGCCGATGGAACACGTCTGGCGTGGCAATACCATCGACGTGCACCACGCGATCCTGCCCGAGACCGCCAGGGTGCGGCCGGATCCGGCGCTGCTGCGCGCGGACGCGCTGCCGATTCGGGACGCCGGGCCGGCCGGCGCGGCGTCGGCCGTCGGCCTGTGGACGCTGGCCCCGCACGATATGGTGCTGCACAGCGCGGTGCACCTGTTCTCGGAAGGCGAGTGGCACCACGGCCTGCGCGACCTGCTCGACCTGCACCGGCTGTTGCTGCATTTCGGTGCTGCGCCCGGCTTCTGGGACGGTCTGGTGGCGCGCGCCGTCCGGCTCGAGCTCGCACGCCCGCTGTTCTATGCGCTGCGCTACGCCGCACGCCTGCTCGGCACGCCAATACCCCCGGTCGTGATGGCCGAGGCGGCAGCTGCCGGCACCCCCGGCGCAGCGCTGCTGGCGCTGATGGACGCGCTGTTCCTGCGCGCGCTGCTGCCGCCGCATCCCAGCTGCGCCGGCCGCCTCACGCCGGCCGCGCTCGGCGCACTCTACCTGCGTGGCAACTGGCTGCGCATGCCGCCGCCGATGCTGGCGCGCCACCTGTTCCATAAAGCCTTCATTTCGCCGCGCCAGACCGACGAGCCGCAGCAGGCCATGTAAGAGCTTGTTGCAAATAGTGAATTAACTTATCATCAACTGGCGGGGCCGGCCGGTGGCGCGTTGACCTTTCGAAAGGCGACTCATGTTGAACGAAACGAAGCACCTGCTGCGCTTGCAGGACGTGCAGGCATTGCTTGCCAGTGGCTCACTCGACGCCAACCTGGCGCACCATGCGGAACTGGCCCGGCGCCTGGTAGGGGCCACCAGTTGCTCGGTCATGCTGCTCAATGGCGAAACGCCGGACGACCTGCGCATGCGCCTGTGTGCCAGTGCCGGCGACATGCCCGCGGAAGCCGCCGACGCCCTGGTCGGCAGCGGCGAGGGCATCTGTGGCCGGGTACTGGCCAGCGGCCGGGCCTTGCTGGTGGATGACATCGACCGTTCCGAATTCGCCAGCCTGGCGCGCCGTCGGCGCGCGGCGGTGCCGGCCCTGATGTCGGCGCCGGTGCGCATCGATGCCCGCATCGTGGGCGTGCTCAATGTCAGCGGTGTCGCGTTCAGCGAGGCCGAACTCCAACTGCTCGAGGTGATCGCGCTCTTCATCGGCAAATCGGCCCAGGTCATCCAACTGCAGGGCCTGCTGGCCTCGCGCTTTGCGCAGATGGCCCTGGTGCGCAATGCGCACGACAGCGGCACGATTGCCGCCGATACCGCCTACCAGAACCCGGAAGAGGTCGCGCGCATCCTGGCGCGCTCGTTCTACAAGGAGATGACGCGGGCCGGCTTCGCGCCGGGCCAGATCGTCAGCGCTGCGACCGAACTGATCGGCCAGCTGGGCGGCGCGATCCAGCAGACCGGCAAGGCCGGGCGCCAATGAAAAAAGCCGGATCCCTGATGGGGGCCGGCTTTTTTTGGGCGTGGAGCCTTCCCGCCGCGGCGGGAAGGGTATGCCTGATTACTTGGCAGCCTTGCGGCGGCGCAGGCCTGCCAGGCCGGCGAAGCCCAGGCCCAGCAGGGCCAGCGAGCCTGGTTCCGGCACTTCGCCGATTTCGCCCTGGACGTCGCCCGAGGCGTCGACGGTCCAGCCAGCGTCTGCCGACGCGCCGGTCTGGCCGTAGGTGACCTTCAGGAACATGTCGTGCATGTTGCCGTTCGGATCGATCTGAGCATCGGTGTCGAACATGTCTGCCCAGCTGCCGCCGGTCACGTCCAGGAAGCCCTGGCCGTTACCCGAGATCGTGTTGTTCGCGAAGTTCGACACGTAGGTGTATTCCGGGTAATCGCCCAGTGCACCGGCGCCGAAGTTGGCCGACAGGGCCAGGGTGCCGCCGACGTTGGTGATGCCGGTGTAGCCGTACTGGCCGAGGCGGCCACCAGGGCCGAACGAGCTGTCGTAGTTCTGGCCGGTCAGGTACATGTTCAGCCAGCCGCCGGTGCCCAGTGCCAGCGTGGTCGGCGAGATGCCGCCGTTGGTTTCGACATAGGTGTCGGCGATGCCGCCGAACATACCGGTCAGGTATTCGCCGTTCTGGCCGGCGGTGAACAGCAGGCTGCCGTCGGAGACGCGCGAGATGCTCTGCACCGAGAAGATGCCCCAGGTGTCTTCGCTGCCGACGGCGTTCGGCGCGGTCATGATGCCGGGAACGGCATCGCAGTCGGCGATGGTTTCGCACTTGGTGCCCGAGTCGTTACCGTAGCCGACGGTGCCGGCGTCGAATGCATTGATGGTGATTTTCAGGTCGCCAGCTTGCAGGACGACGGCGCTAGCCGGGGCCGACAGACCAGCAGCCATTGCGACACCAGCGATGATTCCCGAAATTTTCTTGATGTTCATTTGTTCATTTCCTCACAAGGTAGTTGTACACGACAGCGACAATGAACACTAAGCATGAGCTGTGCCAGCTTTTCACAAAACGACGTAAGCAATTGATATAAAACGAATTTATGCAAAAGTTTATTTTGGGAATGTGTCTTTTGATGCAATATTTGTAAGAAAAATCGACAGTGCGCCAGTTAACATACGGGTCGCTTTCTGAACAGAATTCCACTACGATATTGCTTCACTACCGACAAACGAGATGGATATGGCGACCTTCAACTACGATACTTTTGTAACGCGCAATAGTGGCTATATTGCCCAGGACACCCAGGACAAGATTCGCACTGCGCGCGTGCTGTTCGCCGGTTGCGGACTCGGCAGTGGCCCGGTGATCTGCGCCGCCCGTACCGGCTTCCAGCACTTCGTGCTGATCGACGGCGACACGGTCGATGCGCATAACCTGAACCGCCAGTTCTTCGATTTCGAGGATGTGGGCATGCCCAAGGTCGAAGCGCTCAAGAAACACATCCTGCGCATCAATCCGGAAGCCAGGGTCGAGGCCCATGTGGCCATGCTCGACAAGAACAATGCAGCCGACCTGGTCAGCCAGGTGGACCTGATCTTCGACACCATCGACTTCGTGGACCTGGAAGCCGTGCTGGCGCTGCACGGCAATGCGGCGGCACAGGCCAAGCCGATCTTCACGGCGATGAACATCGGCTTCGGCGCCGGCGTGATGTACTTCCCGCCGGGCTCGGGCAATTCACTGCCGGCCATCCTGCAGCGCGACGTCGAAGCCGCGGCCGCTGAAGGCAATCTCAGCTACACCGCGGTGTTCCAGCGGGTGATGGGACGCATCGGCGCACACCTGGACCGTCAGGTGATGGAAGAGGTGGCCAAGGCCCTGACCATCATGGAAGACGGTACCGCCTGCCCGGCTTCACAGATCGCGGTCGGCAGTTTCTCGGTGGCAGCGCTGGCCATGGCCATGATGCACGACATGCTCGCGGGCATGGAGGTGCCGCCAGCGCCGAACATGGTGATCCACAGTTTCCGCAATCACGTCACGAAACTGGTGAATATCGCTAGTTGATGTCTTTGGGCACCTTGCCCAGCTCCTGCCTGCGCACCACGTGCACGCGGGACGGGTGGGTGTGCTCGACCACGGGCGCCTTCTCGTTGAACCAGGCCGCCAGTGTCGGGTTGCTGTGGCGCAGCTTGCGCCCGAGGTCGTGCAGGTCGAGCACATAGGGCGTGACCGAGCCGTAGTAATTGGCTTCCGGGCCGATCGCCAGGAAACGGAAACCCATCTTCTTCAGTGCATGCGCCAGCGAGCGCTCCATCGCCGCATACCAGTAACGGATGCCGCTTTCCTGGCTATGGCGGAACATTTCGCGGTACATCCCCAACAAGAGCATGGGCGAGGTCCGGTCGCGACGGTCGACGGAAGGATCGAATTCGCTGGCAGGGTCGTGGTGACTGGGCGGCAGGAAGCCGGGAATGCCCAGTACGCTGTCGGCGCGCCGGCGACGGTGGCTTTTCTTGACCACCAGGCGCGAGATCTCGGCCGACTGTTCGCGGTCGGGCATGTCGAAATCGCTGAACACTTCGCAGTGCAGTTCGAACGGATAGGGTTTCGGTGCATCCGGCTGCACCAGGCGTACCGCGCCGACCAGTTTCTCGTCCAGCGTGTAGGCGGCGAAATGGGTGGAGACGTCGTCGTAGTCGTCGAACTCCATGCCGTCCACGTACTGCTCGGCCTGGAGGAAGGCGCATTCCAGGCAATACACCTGGTGCCTCAGCCTGAAGATATCACCGGGGATCACGCCACTGTGGCCGCCCCGGTAAGCCCGGAAAATCTTGCGATTGACGTGATCGATTGTTTCCTGGTGTGCCCCGAACTCAACACGGGACAGGAAGGCGTCAGGATCGACGCGTGCTTTTCCGTTGTCCATCTGTAGTTTTTGTCCAGTCTTGGACCCTGGTTATTTTTTCCTGAAGCGGCTCCCCAGATAATTGCCGACCATGGTTTTCAGCATGATCCACAAAGGGATTGGTTCGTCATTGAACCAGGCAGCCAGGAACTTGTTTTCTCTTCTCAAACGCCCGAGCAGTTCATCCAGGTCGACCATGTGGGGTGTGACCGGACCGTAATAATCGACTTGCGGTCCAATCGGTACAAACCTGAATCCCATTTTTTGCAGCGAGCGCGCCAGTGACCGCTCCATCGCCGCGTACCAGTAACGAATCCCGTTCTGACGGCTGTAACGGTACATCTCTCGATACATGCCGAGCAATAATAGCGGACTATTGCCGCGCCTGTCGCGCCGCACGGTTGAACTCGGTTGAATCGTCTTCGTGCTGCCTTTTTCCACGAAGTCCTGCGAAATACCCTCCATCGAGTCGCCCCGGCGCCTGCGATAGGTCTTCTTGACGACCAGTCGCGAAATCTCGGCCGCAGCCTCGCGCGGGGGACAGGAAAACTCTGGGAAAGGCGTGCAATGGCTTTCGAAAGGATAGGGCTGGCCGTCGTTCGGCTGGACCAGCCTCACGGTACCGACAATGTCCTTGTCGAGGGTATAGGCGGCAAAATGGATCGAGCATGGGTCGTACTCGTCCGTTTCCAGGCCATTCTGGAATTCGCTGGCCTCCAGGTAATGCCGCTCGAGGCAGTAGACCTCGTAGCGCAGCTTGTAGATCTCCTTGAGCACATACGACTCCATATTCCCCTTCAACACCTGCTGGAACGAGAAGTACGGAACCAATACGTCACGCTTGCCGCCGAAACGCTGGACTAGTCGGCCGAAGAAACCACTTCGAACCGGTTCGCATTCCTGATGTTGGGTAATAGAGGTCATGGTCAGGCAAAAAAATCGTTGCAGGAAGGCGGCGGCCGAAGCCGCCGCGCATGGTTACAGTTGAAGCATCAGTGCTTTGGCATCGTCCATGGCCGCAAACGGTTTTCCGGACGCGAGCGTTTTTTCGAGTTCCTTGCGGGCGCCAGCCTTGTCGCCGGACTTGGCGAGGGCGGCTGCCAGGTGATAGCGGACGTCCTGGGCTTCCGGCGCCGCGGCGACGGCCTTGCGCAGCAGGTCCAGCCCGCGCGCCGTTTCGCCTTTTTCCACCAGGATCCAGCCCAAGGTGTCCATCACCGCCGGGGTCTGGGCGGCCAGCTTGTAGGCGCGTTCCGCAGTCGGCAGGGCGCGCGCGTCTTTTTCCTGTTGGTAGGCCCAGGCCAGGTTGTTGAGCGCCGCAGCGTTCGATGGATTGACCTTGACAAGGCTTTCCAGGCTAGCGATCGCCGGCTTGAACTGGCGCTTGGCCAGGTAGCTATCGGCAAGCAGGAGCCCGACCACCTGGTCGTTCGGGTTGGCGGCCTGGTATTTCGCCAGGCGCGCCTGGGCTTCGCCTTCCTTGCCGCTGCGCTTGAGCACTTCGCTGATCTTGACCAGGTGGCCCGGTGCCTTGCTCAGGGCATACGCCTTCTCATAAGCGGCCAGCGCCGGCGCCAGCTTCTGCTGTTTTTGCAAGAGATCGCCTTCGATCTGGAAACCGACCGGCGATTTCGGCGCATCCTTCTGGATCTGGCGCGCCAAGGCGAGGGCCTCGTCCATTTTCCCGCCGCGCATTGCCAGTTCGACCTGGGCGATGCGCGCCGGGACGAAAGTCGGGTCGAGCGCCAGCGCCCGTTTGAGGTTGTCGTCGGCGGCCGCATCGTTCTTCATCAGCGTGTTCACCGCTGCCAGGCGCATCTGCGCCAACGGCGCTTTCGGCGCGGCTGCTGCCAGCTTGCTATACGACTCGAGGGCGCCCGCGTAGTCCTTGGTCGCAATCTGTGCCTGGCCGGTCAGGTCCAGCAGGTCCGGGCTGGCCGGGTGCAGGGACAGCATCTTGCGTGCCAGCGCCAGCGCCTTGTCGGCCTGCTTGGTTTGCAGGTAATGCGTACCGAGGCTGATCGCCGGCGGGATCGCATCCGGATGTTCCGCCTGGGCTTTCTCCAGCCAGGCGGTGGCCTGGGCGGGACGGCCCTGCTGCAGTTCGAGTTCCGCCAGTGCGTTCATGGCCTGGATGTTCTTCTTGTCCTTGGCCAGCACGGCTTCGAAGCGCTTGGTGGCGCCGGCGAGGTTCTTCTCGGCGACGTCGATCCGCGCCAGGTTCGCCACGGCAGGGAAGAAGGTCGGGTTCAGCGCGACTGCTTTCTCGAAGCTGGCACGCGCGCTCTTGAGGTCTTTCTTGCCGAGGTAGACGCCGCCTTTCATGTTATGGACTGCCGGGTTGTCCGGCTGGGTCTTCTCCAGCGTCTGCACCGCCGCCAGCGCCTTGTCGAACTGGCCGCGCCGTACTTCGGCCTGCACCAGGGCGAAGCCGGCATCGGTGGACTTCGGGTCCAGCGTGGCAGCGCGTTCCAGGTCGCCGATGGCCTGGTCGACGTCGCCCTGCGCCATCCGGGACAGGCCGAGCGAGGTACGGATGCCGGCCGCCTCCGGCGCCAGGGCGCTGGCCTGTTCCAGGTAGGCCGAGGCCTTGGCGAAGTCGCGCGATTGCAGGTAGGATTGGCCGGTCAGGGCCAGCAACTGGGCGTCCTTGCCGCTGTCCTTCAGGGCCGGGGCCAGCACCGCGGTTGCTTCGGCGGGTTGGCCGGATTTCAGGAACACTTGCGCCAGCAGCTTGCGGGCATAGAGGTTCTTCGGGTCCGATTCAAGGTATTTGCGCAGGTGCTGCTCGGCCTGCTGGGTGGCGCCCAGGTTCAGCTGCACGGCGCCGGCGAGCAGGAGGCTCGGCATGTGGTCCGGAGCGACTTTCAGGATTTTTTGCAGCGAATCGCGTGCTTCGGCATGCTTTCCGCCCGTGTAGTCGAGCAAGGCCTGCGCATAAGTCACGTTCAGGTCGCCGTTCCATTGCTTCTTGGCGGCATCCAGATCCGCTTTTGCCGCGGCCAGGTCCTTGGTGCCGATGTGGACATAGGCTTTTTCGACATGGGCACTGCGGTGTCCCGGATTGATCTGCAGGACCTTGTCATAGGCGGCGAGCGCTTCCTTGGTCTTGCCCATGCCGCGCAGCATGCCGCCTTGCATCATCCAGGCATCGGTGTTGTTCGGGGCGCGGGTCGTGGCTTCTTCGATCAAACGCTTGGCACTTTCGGGGTCGTTGCTGACGACCGCATGACGCGCCAGGCCGACCAGGGCATCGCCCGAGTTCGGGTCCAGCGCCAGGGCGGCGTCGAAGGCTTCCTTCGCGCTGGCCTTATCGCCCAACAACAGGTAGGCATCGCCGCGGCGCGACAGCAGTTCGGCCGATCCCTTGGCCTTTTCCGGCGTGACTTCGTCGAGGATCTCCTTGAACTTGCCCTGCAACAGCAGGGTACGGGCGATCTGGGGCAGGGTCTTGTCTGCAGGAACCCCCAGGCTGGCAGCCTTGCGCAGTTCCTTGTCGGCCGAAGCCACGTCGCCGAGTTCGAGATACAGGTTACCCAGGCGCAGGCGCGCATCGGCGTTTTCCGGGTTTTGCGCCACGGCATTCTTAAGCTGGATCAGCGCGGCTTTGCGATCGCCTTTTTTTTCATATTGTTGCGCTTCCGCGATGAGCTCTTCCGCAGTCTGCGAGCGGCTGCAGCCAGCCATGCCCGCGCTGAGCAGGATGGCGCCGGAAACCACGGCAACGGCAAGTTGTTTCTTGGTGAGAGTACCCGGCATTGTCTTCCCTTTGATGAAGGCGCTTGCGTAAAAATTGGTTTGGGTGCAAGCGAAGTTTCCCGAGTGTTAATAATACCCCAAGGAATCCGTTGCCAACGGCATCAGCTCATCCGTATACGCAAATAGCCGACCACTGTTGCTATTGTGCGAGCTTGAGACGAAGTAACTGTTGATTTGTGGAAAGATAACAGCAGTTCGCAGCGGATGGCAGCCCCACGCCAGGGGGGATCGGCTGTCAACTATATGGATCCCGTTGCTGCTTGCGCGCCGGGTGGCCCCATCCTTTGACTGGAAGAGGCAGCTAACCCTTGCGCAAGCGGCTCAGCAGGGCTTCGACGTTGTCGCCAACGGGCAGGCCATGTCGACGTAGCAGCTGTACATGGAGGACGAGGTTTTCCAGCACCAGCTTGGCCGAAACGGCGAGCAAGGTCATCAGGCGGTCTTCGGTGCTGAAGTTTTCCATCGCACCGGCCATCTCGCACAAGTGGGACGCGACCAGTTCGCGCAGTTCGTCTTCAGGAAAGGGGAGGTCGGCAAAGTCGATCGGGTCTTCCTGTTCGACTTCGCGCATCAGTGCGGCGAGTTGTTCGGGCTGGATCGGCATGCATGCACTCCGCTGGTCAGGTAAGTTTATTCTAGGCCAGGGTGCCGAACGACGACCACGGGATTGGACAGGGTCTTCATGCAGGCGATGTGCGGACAGGCATCTCCCGTCTCATTGGTCACCCTGCGGTAAATGCATGGCGACGGTCGCGCGCAATTTGTCTGCGAAGCCGTAGAGCTCATCGATGTCATTCAGGGAAAATTTCTCTTCCGCCTTGTCAGCGCCAAAGATTCCAACAGCGAGTTTTTGCGAGTTGTTGAAGCGCAGTCGGCAAACAGGCTTTCGATTGTTATCGTCTAGCAAAATGGCGCAATAACTCAGATTGTCACGCATCACAATTCGCCTCGGGCTGACGACGTCCCGCAAAATGGAACGGACAATGTGCAGGCCCTCGATCTCCTCAGCGGTCGTAACGACTTCCGGTTCATCGTCCACACGTGGAATGATGGGTGCTGCGCTCTCTTCAGCCAGCGGGAATTCTGCCGCCATCGCGCCCTTGAGGCGGACATTGATTCGTTCCGCGAGCAGCTGCTCGAACGCGCGTTTCGTGATGTGCGTGAACTGGTCCTTGATGGTCGGTGTAAAGCGTCGGCCGCCGAGCAGGTCGTTAGCAAGCAAGCGAACGAATTCGTCCGGAGGATTGGACACCCACTCTGCCAGCCGCTCCTGAATGGCGCGTGTGTACTTCAGGTCACTGGCAGTGTTGAGGATGGTGTCGACATCAAACGAGGTCTTCGCAAACTTCTTCAGTTCCTCTACATCCCGTTCTTTGAAGTCGAGGATGTCGAACTCGAAGAACGGCGTGTCATCCATCTTGTTTGGTTGTTCGAGATCGGTGAAGAACTTGTACCTCAGGCCGTTGGTCAGCACGCCGAAGCGTGATTCGGTTACGTGGAAATACCGGAATAGCTGACCTGCGTGGTTGATATGAAGATCGGCACCGCACTTCTTGCACTCGAATAGCATAATCGGATCGCCATTGCGAAGAATCGCGTAGTCGACCTTTTCACCCTTCTTCGTCCCAATGTCGGCAACGAGCTCGGGTGTGACCTCGGTTGGGTCGAAGACGTTATAGCCGAGTAGCTGAATGAAGGGCATGACCATGGCGTTCTTGGTCGCCTCTTCTGTTTGAATCAGAGATTTAGTGCTCTGGATTCGCGTAGCAAGTGTTCGCAGCTGGTCCATCAGATCCACGGTAAAGCTCCTTCGCTAACATTTGTGCTTGAGAAACGATTACTAATGGGAACTAACTTATGTTGCGCTCGTTTTAGTTTTATTTCAACAAGTAAATGCCTGGCTCGTCTTCACTGCCCTCTTCCCGTTGAGCAAACGCGACAGTACAAACAAAAAGGCTAGTCCGAAACCGAACTAGCCTGTTGAAGCGAGCGCCGTGTGTTGCTCGGCACTTGAAGCGACACTTACATATTGCGACGGTACTGCCCGCCGACCTCGAACAGCGCGGTCGTGATCTGGCCCAGCGAGCAGACGCGCACGGCCTCCATCAGCCTGGCGAACACGTTCTCGTTGTCGATCGCGGCCTGCTGCAGGGCCGCCAGCGCGGCCGGCGCTTCGCCCGCATTGCGGCGGTGGAAGTCCTCGAGGCGGGTCAGCTGCGACTGCTTTTCGTCGTCGGTCGAACGCGCCAGCTCGATCGTTGCCGGTGCGCCGGCGCCGTTCGGATTGCGGAAGGTGTTCACGCCGATGATCGGCAGCGAGCCGTCGTGCTTCTTGTGCTCGTACAGCATCGACTCTTCCTGGATCTTGCCGCGCTGGTAGCCGGTTTCCATCGCGCCCAGCACGCCGCCGCGCTCGGCGATGCGCTCGAACTCCTGCATCACCTGCTCTTCGACCAGGTCGGTCAGTTCGTCCATGATGAACGCGCCCTGGTTCGGGTTCTCGTTCTTCGCCAGGCCCCATTCGCGGTTGATGATCAGCTGGATCGCCAGCGCGCGGCGGACCGATTCGTCGGTCGGCGTGGTGATCGCCTCATCGTAGGCGTTGGTGTGCAGCGAGTTGCAGTTGTCGTAGATCGCGATCAGCGCCTGCAGCGTGGTGCGGATGTCGTTGAAGTCGATCTCCTGCGCGTGCAGCGAGCGGCCCGAAGTCTGGATGTGGTACTTCAGCTTCTGGCTGCGCTCGTTGGCGCCGTACTTGTCGCGCATGGCGACGGCCCAGATGCGGCGCGCCACGCGGCCCAGCACCGTGTATTCCGGGTCCATGCCGTTCGAGAAGAAGAACGACAGGTTGGGCGCGAAATCATCGATGTGCATGCCGCGCGCCAGGTAGGCTTCCACAAACGTGAAGCCGTTCGACAGGGTAAAGGCCAGCTGCGAGATCGGGTTCGCGCCGGCTTCGGCGATGTGGTAGCCCGAGATCGACACCGAGTAGAAGTTGCGCACCTGGTGGTGGACAAAGTATTCCTGGATGTCGCCCATCACCTTCAGCGAGAACTCGGTGCTGAAGATGCAGGTGTTCTGGCCCTGGTCTTCCTTCAGGATGTCGGCCTGCACGGTGCCGCGCACGTTCATCAGGACCCAGTCCTTGATCTTCTGGGCTTCGTCGTCGGTCGGCTGGCGGCCGTTATCCGCCACGAACTTGTCGACCTGCTGGTCGATGGCGGTGTTCATGAACATCGCCAGGATGGTCGGGGCCGGGCCGTTGATGGTCATCGACACCGAGGTCGAGGGGCTGCACAAATCGAAACCGTCGTACAGCACCTTCATGTCGTCCAGGGTGGCGATCGACACGCCCGAGTTGCCGACCTTGCCGTAGATGTCCGGTCGCAGCGCCGGGTCGGCGCCGTACAGGGTCACCGAATCGAAGGCGGTGGACAGGCGCTTGGCGTCCATGCCGGTCGACACCAGTTTGAAGCGTTTATTCGTGCGGAAGGCGTCGCCTTCGCCCGCGAACATGCGGGTCGGGTCTTCGCCTTCGCGCTTGAAGGCGAACACGCCGGCCGTGTACGGGAAGGAGCCCGGCACGTTTTCCAGCATCAGGAAGCGCAGGACTTCGCCGTGGTCTTCGAATTTCGGCAGCGCGACCTTGCGGATCGGGTTGCCCGACAGGGTCTTTTGCACCAGGCGGGTACGGATTTCCTTGTCGCGGATTTTCACCACGTAGTCGTCGCCCGCATAGGCGGCCTGCATGTCCGGCCACATGGCCAGCAGCTTCTTGGCGCCGCCTTCCATGGCGTTTTCACGTTCGGTGATCAGGTCGTCCAACACCACATCACGGTTGGCCGCGGCCAGCATGCGCTTGGTCTCGCTCAGCTGCTGGCGCTCGCGCGCCAGTTGCACCTGCTTCTTGACGTTGCGGTGGTAGCCGCGCACGGTATCGGCGATCTCGGCCAGGTAGCGCGCGCGGCTTGGGGGCACGATCACGTTCTTGCCGCTCGAGTATTTTTGCGAAGGCGGGGCCAGGCGGCTCGGCTCGACCTGCAGGCCCAGTTCGGCCAGCTTCGGCAGCAGGCCGTGGTACAGCGCGGTGACGCCGTCGTCGTTGAAGCGCGACGCCTGGGTGCCGTAGACCGGCATCTCGTCCGGCTGGCGGCTCCACAGTTCGCGGTTGCGCTGGTACTGTTTGGACACGTCGCGCAGCGCATCCTGGGCGCCCTTGCGATCGAACTTGTTGATGGCGATGAAGTCGGCGAAGTCGAGCATGTCGATCTTCTCGAGCTGCGAGGCGGCGCCGAATTCCGGGGTCATCACGTACATCGAGGTGTCGACGTGCGGCACGATGGCGGCGTCGCCCTGGCCGATGCCCGAGGTTTCGACGATCACGAGATCGAAGCCGGCGACCTTGCAGGCCGCAATGACGTCCGGCAGGGCCTGCGAGATTTCGGAGCCGGCTTCGCGGGTGGCGAGCGAACGCATGAAGACGCGTGCCTGCCCGTTCCAGGGGTTGATCGCGTTCATGCGGATGCGGTCGCCCAGCAGGGCGCCGCCCGACTTGCGGCGCGACGGGTCGATCGAGATCACGGCGATGTTGAGGCGGTCGCCCTGGTCGAGGCGGATGCGGCGAATCAGTTCATCGGTCAGCGAGGACTTGCCGGCGCCGCCGGTGCCGGTGATGCCCAGTACCGGCGCCTTGATGCTGTCGGCGGCTTCGACGATCTGCTTGCGCAGGTCCTCGTCGGCCTTGCCGTTTTCGAGGGCCGTGATCAGCTGGGCCAGCGGACGGTGGCGCGCGGCGATGTCGCCCTGTTTCAGGGCCTCGATCGAGGTCGGCGCGTACGAGGACAAATCGACGTCGCAGGTTTCCAGCATCGAGCGGATCATGCCGACCAGGCCCATGCGCTGGCCGTCTTCCGGGCTGAAGATACGGGTGACGCCGTAGGCGTGCAGTTCTTCGATCTCGCTCGGGACGATCACGCCGCCGCCGCCACCGAACACCTTGATGTGGGCGCCGCCGCGCTGGCGCAGCAGGTCGATCATGTACTTGAAGTATTCGACGTGGCCGCCCTGGTAGCTCGAGATGGCGATGCCCTGCGCATCTTCGGCCAGGGCTGCGGTGACGACTTCGTCGACCGAGCGGTTGTGGCCGAGGTGGATCACTTCGGCGCCGTTCGACTGCAGGATGCGGCGCATGATGTTGATCGAGGCGTCATGGCCGTCGAACAGGGAAGCGGCGGTGACGAAGCGCACCTTGTTGGCCAGCTTCGGCTGCTCCGGCAGGTCGAGTTTCGCGGCGGGGGTGATGTCGTTCATTGGATTGGGTCCTTGGAGTTCGGGAGGACAGGGGTAGATCGGTACGGTATATGACGTTAACGTTAACGTCAAGCCAGCGACGCGCACCAGGACGTCATTCCGGCGCAGGCCGGAATCCAAGCTTGCCGCGTGTCGATCAAGCTCGTATGGCTCGCGGCGGAGAAATTGGGTCCCGGCCTACGCCGGGACGACGTCGATGAAGTGTGCGTATTAATTAAGCAGCACGACGTTTGATGTTGCCGGAAAGCAGCTCCTCCTTGCGTGCGCGGAACTCGGCCACGGCCTGTTCCTTCACGTGGCCGAAGCCGCGGATCTGTTCCGGCAGCGAGGCCAGTTCGACGGCGTCCGCATGGTTGGCCGCATCCAGCCTGGCCAGCAGCATTTCTACCATCTCGCGGTATTCGCCGATCAGCGCGCGTTCCATCTTGCGCTCGGCGGTCTTGCCGAACAGGTCGAAGGCGCCGCCCCGCAAGCCCTTCATTTTCGCCAGCAGCTTGAAGGCGCCGAACATCCAGGAGCCGTACTGTGCCTTGACCATGTGGCCCTTGGCGTCCTTCCTGGCGAACAGCGGCGGCGCCAGGTTGAATTTCAGGCTGAAGTCACCCTCGAACTGGGTCTTGAGCTGCTCGACGAAGCGGCCGTCGGTGTACAGGCGCGCGACTTCGTATTCGTCCTTGTAGGCCATCAGCTTGGCATAGTTTTTCGCTACCGCCATCGACAGCTTGCTGCCAAGGCCTTGCGCCGATTCCGCGGCGCGCACGCGCTCCACCAGGCGCTTGTAGACCTCCGCATAGGCGGCGTCCTGGTAGCCGGTCAGGTGCTCGATGCGCTTCCTGATCACGCTGTCCAGGCTTTGCGGCATCTGGATCACGACGGTCTGGCCTGGCGTCGCCTGTTTCTCGACGCGCTTGAAGTCCACCGCGGCGCGGCGGCCCCACAGGAAGCTCATCTTGTTGGAAGCGACGGCCACGCCATTGAGCTCGATCGCGCGCAGCAGGGCGGCTTCCGACAGCGGTACGCGTCCCTTCTGCCACGCGTAACCCATCAGGAACAGATTGGTCGCGATCGAATCGCCCATCAGCGCGGTGGCCAGCCTGGTGGCGTCGACGAAATCGACGCCAGCTTCACCGCCGACGGCTTCCAGGATCAGCGCACGTACGTCGCCTAGCGGGAACTCCCAGTCGCGCTGCTGGGCGAAGGTGCCGGTCGGCTGCTCGTGCAGGTTGACGATGGCCAGGGTGCGGCCCGGGCGCATTTTCGAGACCGCGTCCGCCGCGCCGGTGGTGAGGATGTCGCAACCCAGGATCAGGTCCGCTTCGCCGGTGGCGATGCGCTGCGCACGCAGGCGATCCGGGGTCGCGGCGATCTTCACGTGCGAGGTCACCGAGCCGTTTTTCTGGCTCATGCCGGTCATGTCCAGCACCGAGGCGCCTTTTCCTTCCAGGTGGGCAGCCATGCCCATCAGCGCGCCGACGGTGATCACGCCGGTGCCGCCGATGCCGTTGATCAGGATGTTGTACGGATGCTCGACGCTCGGCAGGATTGGCTCGGGCAGCGCGCCCCAGGCATCAATCGCGCCATTCTTGCTCACGCCGGCCTTGCTCTTCTTCAGGGTGCCGCCTTCGACGGTGACGAAGCTCGGGCAGAAGCCCTTGGCGCACGAATAATCCTTGTTGCACGAGGACTGGTCGATCTGGCGCTTGCGGCCGAACTCGGTCTCCTTCGGCAGGATCGAGACGCAGTTCGACTGGATGCCGCAGTCGCCGCAGCCTTCGCAGACCGCTTCGTTGATCACCATGCGCTGGTTCGGATCCGGGAATTCCTTCTTTTTACGGCGACGGCGCTTCTCGGCGGCGCAGGTCTGGTCGTAGATGATGACCGTAACGCCCGGCAGTTCGCGCAGCTCGCGCTGGATGTCGTCCATGTGCTTGCGGTCGTGCAGGGTGACCATGGCCGGCAGGTTCGAACGGTCGGCGTAGCGCGACAGGTCTTCGGTAACCAGCGCAATGCGCTTGACGCCTTCGGCAGCCATCTGCTGGGCGATCATCGGTACCGAGGTCTGGCCGTCGACCGGCTGGCCGCCGGTCATCGCGACCGCGTCGTTGTACAAGATCTTGTAGGTGATGTTGACCTTGGCCGCTACCGCCGCGCGGATCGCCAGGTAACCCGAGTGGAAATAGGTGCCGTCGCCCAGGTTCTGGAACACATGCGGCACTTTCGAGAACGCGGCCTGGCCGATCCAGGGCGTGCCTTCGCCGCCCATGTGGGTGGTCAGCTTGTTCATTTCCGGGTAGATCGAGGTCGCCATCACGTGGCAGCCGATGCCGGCCAGCGCGAAGGAGCCCTCCGGCACCTTGGTCGAGGTATTGTGCGGGCAGCCGGAGCAATAGAAGGCCGGGCGGAAGGGCGTGGTGATCGCCTTCTGCAGCACTGCGTCCTTGGCTTCCAGGAAGGCCAGGCGTGCCTTGATCAGGTCGCGCGTGGTCTCGTCCTTGACCAGGCGCGCGATGCGGCCCGCGATGACGCGCGCCACCTGCGCCACCGAGAAGTCGGCTTTCGGCGGCAGCAGCCAGTCGCCGCGCGGGGCCACCCATTCGCCCTTGTCGTCGAACTTGCCGACGATGTGCGGACGTACGTCGTCGCGCCAGTTGTACAGCTGTTCCTTCAGTTGGTACTCGACCACCTGGCGCTTTTCTTCGACCACCAGGATCTCTTCCAGGCCTTGGGCGAATTCGCGCACGCCTTCCGGCTCCAGTGGCCAGATCATCGCCACCTTGTACAGGCGCAGGCCGATTCTGCCGGCCATGGCTTCGTCGATGCCCAGTTCTTCCAGCGCTTCCAGCACGTCCAGGTAGGATTTACCCGAGGCGATGATGCCGAGTTTGGCGTTCGGGCTGTCGATGGTGGTGCGATTGAGCTTGTTCTCGCGCGCATAGGCCAGCGCCGCGTAGATCTTGTAGTCCTGCATCAGCGCTTCCTGGGCGCGTGCCTGCTGGCCCAGCGGCACCGAGGACAGCCTGGTATTCAGGCCACCTTCAGGCATCACGAAGTCGGTTGGATACTTGACCTCGACACGGAAGGGGTTGGCGTCGACCGAGGCGCTTGATTCGACGGTGTCGGCCAGCGCCTTGAAGGCGACCGCGCAGCCCGAGTAACGCGACATGGCCCAGCCGTGCACGCCCAGGTCCAGGTATTCCTGCACGTTGCACGGGTAGAGCACCGGGATCATGCAGGCCGAGAAGATATGGTCGGACTGGTGCGGCAGGGTCGAGGAGTACGCCCCGTGGTCGTCGCCGGCCACCAGCAGCACGCCGCCGTGCTGCGCGGTGCCGGCGTGGTTCATGTGCTTGAAGACGTCGCCGCAGCGATCCACGCCGGGGCCCTTGCCGTACCACATGGCGAACACGCCGTCGTACTTGCTTGGTCCGATCAGGTCCACGGTCTGGGTACCCCAAACGGCGGTGGCGGCCAGGTCTTCGTTCACGCCCGGGACGAACTGCACGTGGTTCGCTTCCAGGTGCGTTTTCGCCTTCCACAGGGTTTCATCGAGGCCGCCGAGCGGCGAGCCGCGGTAGCCGGAGACGAAACCGGCGGTATTCAGGCCGGCGGCGGCATCGCGCTCGCGCTGCATCATCGGCAGGCGCACCAGGGCCTGGATACCGGACAGGAAGATGTTGCCGGTCCTGGCGGTGTATTTGTCGTCGAGGGTGACGGTGTGAAGGCGGGACGTGTAGTCCGGCGTCACCGCTTGTGGCGTGACGGTATCTGGCATGGGTGTCTCCATTGTGTGGTTCGGTGCTATGGCGCTGACCGCCGGGTAGGCGAGGGCGCTTTTTGACCGCGTGGAGTGTAGGGACTTGGGCCGGCCGAGGCCAATAGGGATTGCGGATGGGGGTATAAGAAAATCTGATGACCGTTATGCGCTCAAGCCACGATCAGCCGCGCACCCGGCCAGGCGCCGCGCGCGCACAGGTCTTCGGTCACTTCGCGCACCAGTCTGGCGATCGCCGCGGCGGCATTCGTCAGCGGGATGTTACGCGACGCGCAGAGCGTGACGTGGCGTGTCACGGCCGGATCGGCGACCGGCCAGGCGGCCATCGCGCCGCGCTCGATGTCGGCCAGCAGCGGCGCCATTGGCAGCAGGGTGGCGCCCAGGTCGGCCAGCAGCGCCGAGCGCAGGATGGCCAGGGAGTTGATCTCCAGCACCGGACCGAGCGCCAGGCCCGCGCCCTGCGCCACCTGTTCGACCAGCGGACGCACACCGTGCTGGCGCGCCGGCAGGATCAGGGTGCTGGCCAGCGCTTCCTGCAAGCTGAGCCTGTCCGTCGCGGGGGCGAGGGAGGAGCCGGCGCGGCAGATGAACATCAGGTCTTCCTCGACCAGCGCGGTACTGGTGAAATGCCCGGCCGGGACTTCGTCGAACAGCACCGCCAGGTTCAGGCGGCCCGACTTGAGCTGTTCGGTGAGGCTGCGCGAAATCTCTTCGGTCAGCTGCAGCGTGATTTCAGGGTAGCTGGCGCGCGTGGCGGTCAGCAGGGGCAGGGCCAGCGCGCCGGAAATGCTGTGCGGCAGGCCGAGCGAGACGCTGCCCGAGGGGCGTGTGGTGGACTGGACCACCGCCGAGCGCGCATCCGCCACCTGCTTGAGGATGGCCTGCGCATGCTCGTAAAAGATCTTGCCGGCGTCGGTGCTGACGACACCATGGGCGGAGCGGTGCAGCAACTGCGCGCCCAGTTCCTCCTCGAGCTGGCGCAGCTGCTGCGTCAAGGCCGGCTGCGCCACATGCAGGACGAGCGCGGCGCGCGACAGCGAACCATGGTCGACGATGGCGACGAAATACCGGAGCTGGCGAAATTCCATCTTTAGAGGTGTATCTGTTGAGCAACAATAGGTGAGTATTGGCAACTAGATTGCTATACTTGATCCTGCCCGTTGGGGCGCCGACATTATTACAGAGCAGAGTAGCAATATGTTAAAAAAGGTGGATGCCTCGCAGTTGAAAATCGGGATGTTTATTCATGATCTCGATTGCGGCTGGATGGACCATCCGTTCGTGCGCAGCCGTTTTCTGCTGACCACCGACGACGAGATCTACAAGATTCGCAATGCAAAGATCCGCGGCGTCGTCATTGACTGCGGCAAGGGACTGGACGTGGACGATGCGCCGACGCTGGCGCAGGCCGAGGCCGCGACCGAGGCGGAAATCACATCGATCGCCGCCAGGCCGGTGATCGTCACCCGCGTCTCGCTGGGCGAGGAACTGCAGCGCGCCGTCCACATTCGCAAGCAGGCCGCCGGCCTGGTGCGCACCGTGATGGCCGATGCGCGCCTGGGCAAGGCGGTCGAACTGGACAAGGTAGGGCCGGTGGTCGAGAGCGTGACCGAATCGATCCTGCGTAATTCCGGAGCGCTGCTGGGCCTGCTGCGCATCAAGAACAAGGACGACTACACCTTCCTGCACTCGGTCAGCGTGTGCGCGCTGCTGGTCGCATTCTGCCGTTCACGCAAGATGGACGAAAACACGATCTACCAGGCCGGCCTGGGCGGACTGCTGCACGACACCGGCAAGGCGCTGGTGCCGGACGCCATCCTGAACAAGCAGGGCCGCCTGACCGACGAAGAATTCGACATCATCAAGCGCCACCCGCGCGACGGCTACGACATCCTGGTCAAGACGCCGGAAATCGGCGCGATCCCGCTCGACATCACGCTGCACCACCACGAACGGCGCGACGGCAGCGGTTATCCGGACAGGCAGGCCGAGGGCGGCATCAGCGAACTGGCGCAGATGGCGGCGATCGTCGACGTCTACGACGCCATTACGTCGGACCGCTGCTACCACAAGGGCATGCCGGCCGCCGAAGCGCTGCGCAAGATCTACGAGTGGAGCAAGTTCCACTTCAACCCGACGCTGGTCCAGGAGTTCATGCGCTGCGTCGGCATCTACCCGGTCGGCACCCTGGTGCTGCTCGAATCCGGCCGCCTGGGCGTGGTGATCGAACCGCACGAAACCAGCCTGCTGACGCCGAAAGTGAACGTTTTCTTCAGCACCAGGAACCAGACTTATATCAAGCCGCAGACCCTCGACCTGTCCAAGCCGCTTGGCTTTGGCGGCGGCGACAAGATCCTGCGCCACGAGTCGGCCGAAAAGTGGAACGTCAATCCGTTGCGGTTCATGAACATCGCCTGACATTGCGGGCGCATCGCGCCGGCATGCGCGAACGTGCGTGGAATCGTCGGTGCACCGACCTCCAGCGTGGAGGGCGAGATGTTCCGGGCAGATGAACACCTGGACGATGCGCTCGCCTTCGCCCGGGCCCACCGGGCGTGAAAGCGCTTCAGAAGAATTCGGCGGTGTCGTTGGTGGCGATGGTCTGCAGCAGTCCGTTGGCTACCAGTTCCTCGTAGTGGCAGGCGCGGTTGCGCCCGTTGGCCTTGGCGAAGTACAGGGCCTGGTCGGCGTGGCCAAGCGTGACCACCGGCGAATCGGTGGCGCTGATGCTGGTGAAGCCGACACTCACCGTCACCTTTCCGACCTGCGGGAACACATGCGCTTCGACGTTGGTACGGAAGCGGTCGATGATCTTGCGCGCATTCTCGAGCGTGGTCGAGCGCAGCAGCACCACGAACTCTTCGCCGCCGAAGCGAAAGACCCGGTCTTGCGCGCGGAACGACGACTGCAGCAGGTTGGCGATCAGGATCAGCACTTCGTCGCCGTACAGGTGGCCGAAGCGGTCGTTCACCAGCTTGAAATGGTCGACGTCGACCACCGCCAGCCACTGCTTTTCTTCGGCCCCGTGCTGGCGCCGCTCGGGCTGACCCGGCATCAGGGGCTCGGCGTCCGCGCTGTGCAGCATGCGCGCCAGCTGGTCGTCGAAGGTCTTGCGGTTGAGGAGCCCGGTGAGCGAGTCGCGCTCGCTGTAGTCGAGCAGGCTCTGGAAATTGCGGTAGACGCTGACGATCCCGGTGATCAAGTGCATCGCGTCCGCCGTGAACCTGTGGACGTGCGCGATCTCGAGGCAGGTATCGGCCTGGTCGCCGAACCAGACCGGTAGCCACAGGCGGCGCAGTCCGTCGTCGCCCTCGCCTTCCGCACGCGAATCGTGACGTTCGAGGCAGTGCGCCAGTGCGGGAAATGCGGTAATCGGTTCGCCCGGGCTGGCGGCGTCGTGCAATTCTTCCGGGCAGGCCACGCCGCCGAGACGGATGCAGGCGCGCGAGCGGACGAATTTTTGACCACACACGGTGGCGATGGTCAGCACCCGGGTCTGAACGGCACCCGCCAGTTCCTGTACCGCCGAAATCACGGAGATGTCGAGCATCGTGTGATCGCGGTGACCAGTCATGTCCACCATGTGTCGCAGCAGGGAATCCATGTCTTCTACAGGAACAGAGTCAGGCAAGGTACAGCATGTCGGTACTGCGGAGGCTGGCGGTTTTTTGTAGCGGCCAAGAAAATAGAATAAGCCTTTTTTGTATTAGAGGCAACTATTCTTAACAAGATTTATCTTTTTGAGCGTGTTTATGCGGGATGTTTGGCGAAGACGAACACATCCCTTCCTCTAGCTGTTCTTTTTAATTTCCACATGGAAAGCTTGCCGGACGTCAACTTACCGTGCGGCACTATTCGTTACAGTGAACTCACTGACTGACGTAGTGAAGGCAAGGAAAAGACGGGGCCCCGTCTGTCAGTGAGTCTTCCCCACTTTATCAACCACCACAAAGGAGTTGTCATGAGCACGATTCGCTCCGCAATCAAAGCGTTTGTTGCCGATGAAGACGGTGTGACGGCCATCGAATACGGCCTGATCGCTGCACTGGTCGGTGTCGCGATCGCAGGCGCGGCCACCTTGATGAGCACCGAGCTCAAGAACATGTTCGGTTACATCGGCACCGAACTCGCGAAACGTCCCACTTGATAGACGCCGACGCCTGGCGCCAGTCGCGGCCAGGCGTGGTTTATCGAGAAAGTCGTGTTGTAGTCATCAACCTCACCATAAGGAGTTTGTCATGAACACCATTACCTCTGCCATCAAAGCTTTTGTCGCTGATGAGGGCGGTGTGACGGCCATCGAATACGGCCTGATCGCTGCACTGGTCGGTGTCGCGATCGCAGGTGCGGCCACCGCAATGAGCACCCAGCTCAAAGGTATCTTCAACTACATCGGTACCGAGCTCGCGAAACGTCCGTCCTGATCGTCGCGCAAGTCCCCGGTGCCATCCGGCCCCGGGGGCTTTTTTTTTCGGGGAGCGAATCATGCTTGTTGCACCTTATCTCGATACGCTGCTGTTGCTCCTGGTCGCCGCCGCCGCCATCAACGACCTGGTAAGCCGCCGCATCCCGAACCTGCTGCTGCTGAGCGGCCTGATCGGCGCGCTGGTCTTGCACGCGTTATCGCCGGAACCGGGCGCGGCCTTGCTCGCCTGTGTTGGCGGCGCCGTTCTCGGCTTGTCGTTGTTCCTGCCTTTTTACCTGCTGCGCAGCATGGCCGCAGGGGACGTCAAGATGATGGCCACGGTCGGCGCGTTCACCGGTCCGGCCGTCGCCTTCCACATTGCGATCATCGCCTGGTGCGCCGGTGGCGTCATGGCCCTCGCCATCATTGTGTTCCGTGGCCGGTTGCGGCTGGCGCTGAAGAACCTGTCAGGCATCCTTCGCAACGCCCTGCTGCGGCTTCCGGCAGGGAGCCAGACAGTGACGGAAAGCGCCGGCTCCATGCCCTATGGCGTGGCGATTGCGGCCGGCACGATCTACGTTGTCATGAGCGCTTACGCTTGACTTTGTACCAAGCCCGCTTCCTTGCTGGGGCTCAAATGGGGAAGGGGAGCTGATGGCTAGAATCAATTTAACAAATGTAAGAAATGTCCGCATCCCGCAGGAGGTTTCCCCATGGAAGTGTTATCAGCGCCCTTGTTGCCAGCTGTCTCCGAAGGACCGCTTGCGGCTGCGCCTGGCGGCGGGTTGACGGAAGAGCCTGCGCCCATCCTGCCGCGCCAGCCGCGCACTGTGCGCGACACCGGCCTCGACCCGCGTTTCGCTACTGCCCTGCTCATCAAAACCCTGCACGCCGGGGGCAAGACGGCACTGTCTGTGCTGACGGGGCGCCTGCGCCTGTCGATCAGCGTGGTGCGCGAAGTGCTGCAGCAGCTGGTCGCCGAGCAGCAGATCGAAGTGGCGTGGTGCGGCGACTCCGACATCGATGTGCACTACCAGTTGACCGCCTTCGGGCAGCGCGCCGCAGCCGACTACCTGGCTGAATCGCGCTACGTGGGGCCGGCTCCGGTGACGCTGGCCGCTTACCGTGCGCTGGTCGAGAGCCAGTCGCTGCGCCATCCCGCGGCCCCGCGCGTCACGCCCGCCGAGCTGCAGGCCGTGCTTGCCGAGGATGGCATCGAGCCTTCGGTGCGTGAACTGATCGGCGCCGCGCTGCATTCGAACCGTCCAATGATGCTGTACGGCCCGTCCGGCAGCGGCAAGACCACGCTCGCCCGCAAGTTGGTGCAACTGCGCCAGGAACCGATAGCGGTGCCCTACGCGGTGCTCGTCAATCACGAGGTCGTGCAGCTGTACGATCCGGCCCTGCATGCGGCGCCGCTGCAGTCGCGCATGATGGAAGAGCGGCGCAGTTGCGACACACGCTGGGCACTTTGCCAGCGTCCGCTGGTGCATGTCGGCGCCGAACTGGCGCGCGACACGCTGGACCTGCGTGCCGAGGCGGCCAGCGGGGTGCTGCGCCCACCGCCGCACCTGTTGGCGAACAACGGCCTGTTGGTGCTCGACGACCTCGGCCGCCAACGCGTACCGGCCGCCGAGGTCCTGCACCGCTGGCTCGGCGCACTCGAGCGCGGTGTCGACCATGTCGCAGTACCTGGCGGGGCAAGCCATGCGCTGCCCTTCGACGTGTCGCTGGTGCTGGCCACCAGCCTTGCTCCCGAATCGGTCCTCGATGAATCCTGCCTGCGCCGCATCGGTTACCGGATCGCGGTCGGTCCGCTTCCCGAGCCGGCCTACCGCGCCCTGGTACGGCGCCAGTGCCGGCTGCGCGGCATCGATCCCGACGAAGGCACGATCGACTATCTGATCAACGAACTGCACCGCCGCACCCGGCGTCCGTTGCTGGCAGCCTGGCCCCATGAGCTGTTGGGCCGGATCGCCGACTTCGCCGGCTTTGCCGGCCGCGAACCGCGTTTCGACGCGGACAGCGTGGCCCAGGCCTGGAGCAGCCTGTTCGGCGCCAGGGCGGCACTGGAGCCAAGCAACCTGGGAGAGATGCGATGAAAAACAAGCGTGCAGTAATCATGATGACGCTCGCGATCCTGTTTGGATTGGCGGCCGTGGTGATGGCCTCGCGCTGGCTGCTGACGCAACCCGCGGCAAGCGCCAGTCGCATCGTGGTGGCGACTTCCGACATCAACTTGGGGCAGCGCCTGACGCCCGACATGCTCAAGCTGGTCGAGTGGCCATCCCGCAGCGTGCCGAAAGGCGCCTTCGACGACCCGCAGAAACTGAGCGGCCGGGTACTCAAGACCAGCATCCTGACGGGCGACCCCGTGAGCGAAGCCAAGCTTGCGCCGGAGGGCACACTGGGCGGGCTGTCTGCGCTGATCACCGAAGGCAAGCGGGCCATCACGGTGCGCGTCAACGACGTGATCGGCGTGGCCGGTTTCGCATTACCGGGCAATTACGTGGACATCATCGTCAGTACCGAAACAGAGGCGCCGCCCCAGGCCACTGTCTCGCGCGAGCGGAGCATCTCGAAGATCGTGCTCGAGCGGATCCTGGTGCTGGCCGTGGCGCAGGAAGTCAATCGCGACGAGACCAAGCCCAAGGTGGTGAACGCCGTCACGCTCGAAGTCACTCCCGAGCAGGCCGAAAAGCTCGACCTGGCGCGCAGCGTCGGCACGCTGTCGCTGGCACTGCGCAATCAGATCGATCCGGCCGCGGCGGAGACGACCGGCGCCACCAAGCAGAACCTGTTGCCGGTGGCCGCGCCGGTGCGGCCGGTATCGATGCCGGCTCCGCCATCCCGGCCGCGCGTGCAGGTCCCGCGCCCGGCGCCGGCGCCGCAACGCGAATGCGTCAAGGTCATCAATGGCCTGCACGCTTCCCAGGAATGCTTCTGACCTTCTCTTGAACCGGGATGGATGCCATGAACAGACGCCTCAACTTCACACAGCTAGCAGCCGGCCTGGCGCTGGCCGCCAGCGTGCCTGCCCACGCGGCCGCCCCCGCCGTACCAGCGGGCGCCTCGCCTGCCGCCGCCAGACCAGCGGCCAAGGCCGCCGCACCCAAGCTCGCCAGGACGACGCTTGCGCGCTCCCAGCCGGTCGCGGGTTGCAGTGGCGAGGCCGCACGTCCTGCCGCCATGACGCTCAACATGGGCAAGTCGACCATGCTGCGCCTGCCCGAGAAGGTGGTCCACCGCAGCGTCGGCAATCCCGACATCGTGCAGGCCATGCTGGTGGCGCCGGATACGCTCTACATTGCCGGCGTCGACGTGGGCAGCACCAACATGATCGTGCAGGGTAAAAGCGGCCTGTGCAGCGTGATCGATATCGTGGTCGCCATGGACCCTGCCGGGCTGCAGGGGACCTTGGCCGCGCTCATGCCTGAAGAGAAGGACATCCGGGTGTCCGCCGCCGCCGATTCCCTGGTGCTGAGCGGCACCGTCAGCGATACCAGCGCGATCGCCCGTGCCGTGGAGCTGGCCGGCGCCTACGTGCAGCGTCCGCTGCGCCAGCTGACGGCTGCGGGCGGCAAGGACAACGACGGTGTGCTGGACACCACCAACAACACCGGCGGCGGCACGGCCAGCGCCAGCACCCGGGTGATCAACCTTCTGAACGTGAGCGCGCCGCAGCAGGTGCAGCTCGAAGTGAAGATTGCCGAAGTGTCGAAAACCCTGCTCGAACGGCTCGAAGCCAAGGCCCGCTTCAGCTTCGGCGGCGGCAGCTGGACCACTACCCTGGTATCGAACTTCCTGAGCGGCCGCGCGCTCCCCGGCGAAGAGTCGCTCCAGACCAGGGGAGGCCGGCTGGTAGGCGACGCGAACAAGCAGGACAGCCTGGTGCGCGTGCTGGCCGAGCCGAACGTGCTTGCGATCAGCGGCCAGGAAGGCACCTTCCTGGCCGGCGGCAAGTTCTATATTCCGGTTGCCCAGGACGACAAGAAGATCACGCTCGAGGAAAAGGAATTCGGCGTTGGCCTGCGCTTCACCCCGACCGTGCTGGCAGGCGGCCGCATCAACCTGAAAGTGGCCCCGGAGGTATCCGAACTGTCACGCGAAGGGATTGGCGTATCGGCCACCGGCATCGCCGGCACCGCCATCCTGCCGCTGGTGACGACGCGCCGGGCCAGCACCACCGTGCAGCTCTATGACGGCCAGAGCTTCGCCATCGGCGGCTTGGTCAGGAATAACCTGGTGGCCAACCTGGAAGGCCTGCCGATGCTGGGTGAAGTGCCGATCCTGGGCGCGCTGTTCCGCAGCACCGATTACCAGCAGGATCGCACCGAACTGGTGTTCGTGATCACGGCCCGCCTGGTCAAGCCGTTGCCCGGCGCCGCTTACTCGCTGCCGACCGACAAGGTGGGCGTCCCGTCGCGCGCTGGAGTCTTGCTCGGCGGCCGTCTCGAAGGGGCCGCACCGGCCCAGACCACCGCGGCCGCATCCACCTTGCAGCCGACGGCGCCCACTGCGCAGACCAGCTCCGGCTTCGAACTCAAATAGGAGACTATCGTGAAGACGATCCGCTTGATGTCGCTGGCGCTCGGGCTGGCGTTCCTTGGCGCCGGCTTGCAAGGCTGCGCGCAGACGACACCGCAGTGGGACCGGCAGTTCGGCGTGGCCACACGCAGCAACCTGGCCGCCCAGGTGCTCGATCCCGCTGCCGCGGCCAACACGAATCCGGCTACCGGTATCGACGGCCGCGCCGCAAAAGGTGCCCATGACCGCTATCAGCAAAGCTTCGCGCAGCCGGAAAGCGCGCCGCCTGCGCTCATCATCAACGCCGGCGGCGCGCGCTAAGCGCGCCGCTTCTCTCCTGCCCCAACGGAGTCGCCACGAGGCTCGCCCATGAAAGCGCTACTCATCAGCCGTGACAGCCAGCTCTACGCGGAAATCGCCTCGCAGGGCGCCGCGCGCGTGCCGCCGCTGAACCTCGGCGCCGTCCGCGCCAGCCTGCGCGAAGCACTCGACCGACCGGAGTCCGACAGTCCGCAACTGGTCATTGTCGACGCGACCGACATCGAGCCGTCCGAAGCCGCGCTGCTCGAACGTCTCGGCCGCCAGTACCCCGAGACTCACCTGATGCTGTTGACCGACCAGCACCAGCCGGATCTCCTGATCCGCGCCATGCGCGCCGGCGTGCGCGAAGTGCTGCAGCTGCCCCTGGCGCATCGCGCCTTCCATGAATCGATGGACCGCATCTCGGCCGCCGCGGGGGTGTCGGCCCTGCGCGACGGGAAGATCCTGGCCTTCATCGCCTGCAAGGGTGGCAGCGGAGCCACCTTCATCTCGACCAATTTCGGCTATGCGCTCGCCACGCTGGCCGCCAAGAAGGTGCTGCTGATCGACCTGCACGGTCAGTTTGGCGATGCCGCATTGTATGTGTCGGACCAGAAGCCGACCATGACGCTGTCCGACGTCTGTGCCCAGATCGCGCGCGTTGATGGGCCATTCCTCGAGTCTTGCCTGGTGCACGTGACTCCCGGCTTTGGCGTGCTTGCTGCTGCCGACGACTCCGCCCACGGCAAGGAAGCCAAGCCGGAACATATCGACACCATCCTGCGCGTCGCGCGCCAGTACTACGACTACGTGCTGCTCGACGTCGGCCGCCAGATTGACGCGGTATCGCTGCGGGCGTTGGACGTCACCGATACCATCTATCCGGTGCTGCAGCTGGCGCTTCCCGACATCCGCGATGCGCGCCGCCTGCTCGACATCTTCCGCTCGCTCGGCTACGTGCTCGACCACATCCGCCTGATCGTCAACCGCTACGAGAAGGGCGGCAAGCTGCGCCTGCAAGACCTGCATGCGGCGCTCGGCTGCGAAGTGGTGCATACCTTCCCCAACGATTACGTCGCCGTCACCGATTCGGTCAACCAGGGCGTGCCGGTGCTGCAACTGTCCCGCGCGAGCGCGGCCGCGCGCAGCCTGGCCGACATGGTCGACCTGGTAACCACCCGCCGCGTCCAGGAGAGCAGGGGCTTGTTCGACCGGCTGTTCGGCCGCGGCGAGTCTGACAACTGAGCGGGCGCCCGGTCGCCGACGGAACCACTCGATCGAATCGATAAAGCGGAGCAATCCATGTCCTTACGCGAACGCCTTGCAATTCCCGTCCACGAGCGCCAGCCCGGCGCCGCCCCGGCCGAGGCGGGCAACCAGGCCTACCAGGAGCTGAAGAAGCTGATGCACCAGATGATCCTGGACCGCATCGACCTCGAGCGCCTGAAACGCCTCACCGCCGAGCAGTTCAAGCACGAACTGGCGCTGCTGATCCAGCGCATCATCGAGGAGGAGCGCATCGTGCTGAACCAGCACGAGCGTCATCACCTGGTGCTCGACATCCAGCATGAGATGCTCGGCTTCGGACCGCTCGAGCCGCTACTGAACGACCCGACCGTATCGGACATCCTGGTCAACACCGCCAGCAAGGTGTACGTCGAACGGCGCGGCAAGCTCGAGCTTACCGACATCAGCTTCCACGACAATGCCCACCTGATGAAGATCATCGAGAAGATCGTTTCGCGGGTAGGACGGCGCGTGGACGAGTCGAGCCCGATGGTCGACGCGCGCCTGCCGGACGGCTCGCGAGTAAATGCGATCATCCCGCCGTTGGCGGTGGACGGACCGCTGCTGTCGATTCGGCGCTTCGGCACCAGCCCGCTGACGGTGCAGAACCTGCTCGACTACAAGAGCCTGACCCCGCCGATGATCCGGGTGCTGGAAAGCCTGGGCGTGGCCAAGGTGAACATCCTGATTTCCGGCGGTACCGGCAGCGGCAAGACCACGCTGCTCAACCTCATATCCGGCTTCATTCCGGCCAACGAGCGGGTGGTGACGATCGAGGACGCCGCCGAACTGCAGCTGCGCCAGCCGCATGTGGTGCGTCTGGAAACCCGCCCGCCCAACATCGAGGGGAAGGGCGAGGTGACCCAGCGTGCGCTGGTGCGCAATGCGCTGCGCATGCGTCCCGACCGCATCATCCTGGGCGAGGTGCGTGGTGCGGAAGCGCTCGACATGCTGCAGGCGATGAATACCGGCCACGAAGGTTCGCTCGCGACGATTCACTCGAACGCCCCGCGCGATGCGCTGGCGCGGCTGGAAAACATGGTCAGCATGGCCGGCGTGAGCCTGACCGCGCGGGCGATTCGCCAGCAGATCGTGTCGGCGGTGACGGTGGTGGTGCAGGCGACCCGCCTGACCGACGGCACCCGCAAGGTCGTCAGCCTGCAGGAGATCACCGGCATGGAAGGCGACATCATTTCGATGCAGGAGATCTTCCGCTTCGAGCAAACCGGCGTCGATAGCGACGGCAAGGTGCAGGGCCGCTTCAGCGCGACCGGGGTGCGTCCGCGCTTCGCCGACCGCTTGAAGATGTACGGCGTGCCTGTGCCTGAGGACACCTTCGATCCCGACCGGATCTTCTAGCACAGGAGGAGGCATGGACGCACTGTTCTACGCTTTTGTGGTGTTCCTGTTCGCGGCGGTCATCCTCGCGATCGAGGGCGCTTACCTGTGGTGGATGGGCACGCACGGAAAGGCGGCACGTCGCGTCGCGCGCCGCCTGCAGACCATGTCAGGTTCGCCCGAGCGCAGCGGCGAGCGGATCTCGATTCTCAAGCAGCGCTCCTACAGCCACAACGCGACCTTCGACCGCCTGTTGCAAAGGTTTGCACTGGCAAACCGGATCGATGCATTGCTGGTGCAGGCCGGCGTCGCCACCACGGTGCAGCAGTTCATGGCCTGGTCGATCGCCTGCATGGCGGCCGTCGTGTTGCTGACGCTTGCCTGGCCATTGCCGGCGTCCGCGCGCCTGTTCCTCGCCGTGCTCGGGCTGTGTGTGCCGTGGCTGCTGGTGCGCCGCGCCCGCACGCGCAGACTGATCCACATCGAGCGCCAGCTGCCGGAGGCCGCCGACTTCATCGCGCGCGCCCTGCGTGCCGGCCATTCGTTCAGCAACGTCTTGCAAATCGTCGGCAACGAACTTCCCGAGCCGCTCAGCGGGGAATTCCGCATTGCCCGCGAGGAGATCAATTACGGTGTGCCGATCAACGAAGCCTTGCATGCGATGGCCGCGCGCATCCCGTTGACCGACCTGCGCTACCTGATCATCGCAGTGCTGATCCAGCGCGATTCGGGTGGCAACCTGGCGGAAATACTAGGCAATATCAGCCAGATCATCCGTGCGCGCCTGAAACTGGTGGCACACGTGCGCGTGCTGTCGGCCGAAGGACGGATGTCGGCCTGGATCCTCGGGCTGCTGCCGTTCGCGGTGGCGGCCATGATGCTGCTGACGAATCCGGAGTACGTCAGCATGCTCTGGACCGATCCGGCTGGCGAACGCATGCTGTGGTACGCAGCCGCCATGCTCGTCGTCGGCTTCCTCTGGCTGCGCAAGATCATCCGTATCCGGATCTGAGGCGATCATGAACTCTTCCCAGCTGCTGTTCCTGCTTGTGGTCCTGTGCGTCGTCTTCGGCCTCGTGTGGCTTGGCCTGGCACTGTTCGCGCCGCTGGCACTGCGTGAGCGACTGCGCCGCTTCCTCGGCAGCGCCGAACCGAGCCAGCTCGATGCCGGCGGCGGCTGGGTCGAACGGATCGCCAGCGTGGCCAAGCCGCTGAGCAAGCTCTCGGTTCCTGAAGAAGGCTGGGAAAAATCCAGTTTGCGCACGCGCTTCATGAACGCCGGCTGGAGAAACGCGTCCGCCCCGACACTGTATTTCGCATCGAAGACCGGGCTGGCGCTGGCGCTGCCCGCGCTGGTGGCGCCGCTTGCCATGATCTATCCGGCGGCGTTCAGCGGTGCGCGGCTGATGGCGCTACTGCTGGTCACGGCATCGCTTGGCTACTATCTCCCCAACATCGTCCTCGAACGCATCGTCAGCCGGCGCCGACGCGAGATTTTCGAAAGTATTCCCGATGCGCTCGACCTGTTGACGGTGTGTGTCGAAGCCGGCCTGAGCCTCGAGCGCGCGATGGTGAAGGTCGCCGCCGAGATCCATATCAAGAGCGTCGTGCTGGCGCAGGAGCTGCAGATCGTCCTGATGGAAATGCGGGCCGGCTTCAGTAAAGAAAAAGCCTTGCGCAACTTCGCGCTGCGTTCCGGCGTCGAGGACGTGGACACCCTGGTCGCGATGCTGATTCAGTCCGAGCGGTTCGGCACCAGCGTGGGCGATTCGCTGCGTGTGCACTCCGATAACCTGCGCTACAAGCGGCGCATG
Organism: Massilia sp. UMI-21; assembly: GCA_015277795.1. Lineage (NCBI taxonomy): Bacteria > Pseudomonadati > Pseudomonadota > Betaproteobacteria > Burkholderiales > Oxalobacteraceae > Massilia > Massilia sp. UMI-21. The sequence continues at coordinate 454,734 of CP063848.1, forward strand.
ATGGCCGAGGAGTGCGCCGCCAAGATTGGTCTGAAGCTGCTGTTTCCCCTGATCTTCTGTATTTTCCCGACGCTGATGATGGTGTTGCTCGGTCCCGCTGCCATCCAGCTGATGCGGACCGCGAGCAGCCTGTCCGGCTTGCGATGAACACGATGGAGCCTGTCATGCGAACCTCACCCTTTCTTACCCGTCTGGCACTGCTGTGCGCAGGTGCGAGCCTGCTCGCCTGTGCCCCGATCGGCGGACGCGCCACCTTCGATACCGCCAGGCCGGTGGCGGACGAGGCCTACCTCGCCGGCCGCAACCATCATCTGGCGCGCCGCTACGACGAAGCACAGGCCGCCTATGAAGTAGCACTGCAGGCGGCACCCGGTCACGTGAATGCACGCAACGGCCTGGCCACCCTGTACGCCGAACGGCGCGATTTCACCGCCGCGATCGCCTTGTGGCGTGCGCTGACCGAATCGCTGACGCTGGCCGCGGGCCCCGGCAAGGCCTATTTGTTCAGCAACCTGGGACATGCCTACTTCCTCAGCGGCGACTATGACAATTCCCTGGTTGCGCTCGAGAAGGCTTGCCTGCTCGATCCATTGAACCACCGTTCCTGGCAGCTGCTCGGCGAAACCCTGCGCAAGCTCGGACAGGAAGAGCGCGCGCAGCAGATGCTGAGCCAGGCAGCGGCCCTGCGCGCCCATGACCTGCGCGCCGACTACGTCGCGGCCGGGGGCCAGACCTCGGTGGCGGCCATCGACCGCGCACTCAAGACACCTGAACAGCAGGAGCCGGGCTGGGGCCAGGTGCGACTGCATGCTGGCGCCGACGGCATGCTGGAGCTGCGGCGCGACCCGGTGCCGGCAAGCCCGAGCGCACCGGTCCCGGCGGTGCCTGCCGGCAGCCCGCCATTCCTCGCGCTCGTTGAAATTCGCAACGGCAATGGCGTGCCGGGGATGGCGCGCATGTTGTCGCGCCAGGTCGGCACTGGCGGGCTGAAGGTGACCCGGCTGTCGAACCAGCCGGGCTTCGGCGTGCGCCGCACGCGCATCGAATTCGAAGCCGCTCACCGCGCCGCCGCCGAGCGCCTGGCCGCCCGCTTCGGTGAGGCGCAGTTGCAGGAAGTGGCAAGCTGTGCGCCGGCCAACCTGCGTGTCGTGATCGGGCGTGACATCGCACGGCGCGGATTCGCGCTGCGGCCTGCGCAGCCGGCCGGAGATGCTGCGGCACCGGTATTGGCAATGAACAAACCTGATTAAAAAAAGGTCCGTTTGCACGTTTGTCCAGCATCAAATGCTGATCAAAGGCACCCGAGAGAATAGGCTGGTCTGCCTACACTCGGGAGTCTTCCATGAACCTTTCCTACCGCCTCCATCTCATCCTTCTCGGCCTGGTGCTGGCAATTCTCACCGCTTGCGCGCCTTCCGGCACGCATCGCGGCACCGGCCAGTACATCGACGATGCCGCCATCACCACCCGTGTCAAGACGGCGTTCGCCACCGACCCGCAGGTCAAGGCAACCGAGGTCCAGGTCGAGACCTTCAAGGGAACGGTTCAGCTCAGCGGCTTCGTCGACTCGGCCGAGAGTGCCGCCCGGGCGGCGCAGATCGCCCGCGACGTCCCCGGCGTGCAGGAAGTGCGGAACAGCATGGTGGTCAGGGAAGAGCGCCGCTAGCAGGGCGCGATCTCGTGGCCAAGCGCGTTTCCGGCGCATCAGCCTGGGTCGCCTGAGCGTGCAGGGCGAGGTCCGCGCCGCTCAGGCCTGCGTTCGCTAAGCGGCTTACTTCCAGGCCACCTTACCCATGCCGTTGGTGTTGGCGTGGCGGCTGGCCGGGTTGCCATACACCGTGGCCGAACCCATGCCGCTCAGGTCGACCTCGGCTGCGCGCGTTGCGTGTACCGTCGCGCCACCGAGACCGGTCAAGTCGAGGTCGACCGTCTCGGCGCGCAGGCCTTGTGCTTCCAGGCTGCCGACGCCGGCCAGCTTGGCGCGCAACAGTTTGCTCTCGCCCGTGACGCTGATGCGGCCTGCACCGCGCAGCTTGAGGTCGACGCGTTCGGCGCGCAAGCCGTTCAGGGCCAGGCCGCCGACGCCGCCCAGCCGTGCGTCGACATTGCGGTAATTGCTGTTCATCGTCACCGAGCCGGCGCCATCGAGGGCCACCTGGATTGCGTTGCCCGAGAAGCCATTAACGGTCGACGTGCCCACGCCCTGCGAGGTGAATTCGGACAGGTTCGGAACGGTCAGCTCGGCGCGTAATTTCTCGTGCATGTCGCCGCGATGGGTATTAAAAGATTCGGTACCGATTTCCAAGGTGTCGCCGCGCTGCGAGGTCGTGATGCGTTGCACGTAGCGGCGCTCGCCCGACACCACGAGAGAGGGCGTATTGCCCTGGCGCAGGACGAGATCGACGATGCCGTCCAGCTTCACCTTCGTGATCCTGGCATCGACACTGCGGTTCTCGCGAACGACATCATCGGCGAAGGATGGGCTGGCAACCAGTGCGAGCGTGGCGGCGACGGCGGCTGCACTCAACAGTTTTTTCATGCTTGTTCTCCGGTAGGGTGGCGATGGAAGCACTATACGGCGCTGCCGGATCGCACCCGGAGCGATTGCGATGAACTGCGCAATCTGCGGTCTGGAGCGTAGAAAAGCCGGAGCAATCGCGCCGGAACGACGCTGGATCCGCCCAGGCAAGCCGGCGCCACCGGGCTTGCACGGGCCGGCCACGCCGTCCGGACGCCTTATTGCGCAGGCGCGCTGCGCCGGTACACGCGCACATAGTCCACCAGCATTTGCTGGGGCAGGACCGTCGTGCCGTCCGGATAACCGGGCCACTGGCCGCCGACGGCCAGGTTCAGCAGCACGAAGAAGGGATGCTCGAACACCCAGTCGCCCTTGACCAGTTCGGGGCGGGCCGTGTGGTACAGGATGCCGTCGCGATACCAGCGGATTTCGCCGCGCTCCCATTCCACCGCGAACACGTGGAAATCGTCGGCATAGATGCCGCTCGCCAAAGGCGAGGGCTTGCCGAAGGCCTTGCCGCCCGAATAGCCCGGTCCGTGCACGGTGCCGTGCACGAGCGCCGGCTCCTTGCCGATGTTTTCCATGATGTCGATCTCACCGCTGTGCGGCCAGCCGGCTTTCTCGATGTTCGCTCCCAGCATCCAGAACGCCGGCCAGATGCCCTGGCCCTGCGGTATCTTGATGCGCGCCTCGAAGCGGCCGTGCATCTGTTCCATCAGTCCGGCGGTCTTGATGCGTGCCGAGGTGTACTCGCTGCCTTGATGGCGTTCGCGCCGGGCCTCGATGACGAGCATGCCGTCCGTGACCCGAACATTTTCCGGCCGGTCGGTGTAATACTGCAGCTCCTTGTTGCCCCAGCCGTGGCCGCCGGTCTCGGCCACCCATTTCGTGCGGTCGAGCTGGCTGCCGTCGAACTCATCGCTCCAGGCCAGGGTCCATCCGGCAAGTTGGGAACTGCTGGCCGCTGCGGCGGAAGCGGCGCTGGCGGGCAGGGTGGCTGGCGGCGTGGCGCAGCCGACGGCGGCCATTGCGAACAGCGCGGTAGTCAAGAGGCGGATCGGTTTCATGGGGCTCCTGGTGGTGTCGGGGGGAGGGCAGGTCGGCGCGCCTGCTCTTGCCTGACGTATCGCATGATGTGGATGAAGCTGTCGGTCCAGACCAGCCGTCGATTGGCGGCGAGGAAGCGCAGCAGTTCCTCGTGCGCCTCCCTGGACACGCTGAGGTAATCGCCGCCGATGCCGTGGAAGGTGAAGTTGACCATGGTCCCGCGCCGCATTGCCTCCTTGACGATCGCAATCAGTTCCGCGCCGCTGCTGCCGCTGGGGGCCGCCACCGGCACCGCGAGCGGATCGAGCGTGTCCATCGACGCGACCACGCCGCTGCCGCTGCCGGCCTTGATCGCCACAAAACCGGCGCGCACGGCGGGCAGGTAATCGCGTCCGGCAGCCAGGGTGTCGCCGCAGGGGACGGTGAACGTGCGTTCCCGGCGTCCGTCGATTGCCGCCAGCATGACGTTGGCCAGCAGGACCTGGTCGCGCATCTGTTCCACGCTGGTGGTATCGAGATCGCGGTGCGGCGCGACCCAGTCGCGTCCGGGCTTGCTGCGCGCGCACTGGTGAAACAGGCTGTGATTGCCGAGTTCGTGACCACGCCGCGCGGCCGCGCGCCAGTCTTCCAGGCGCCGCGCCACCGCCGGATTCGACAGCTGCAAGTAGAAACTGCCCTTGAGGCCATGCCGGTCCAGGGCGGGGAGGGCGTGGTCGAGCTGGGAGTCGAGGGCGTCGTCGTAGGCGAGGCTGACCGCGGCACGCATCCCGTGCGGCCACGCGAATGCCGGCCCCGGCCGGTCGGCCGCGGCGGCTGGCGTGCCCGCCTGCAATCCGATCGCCAGGGCGAGACCGGCCATCCAGGCGCTCACTGCAGTCGTCTCCCCTCGTCGCGCCATGCGCCCCTTTCGGTGAATAATTGGAAACGTTACCATAACGGCTGTCCGACTATAGCACCGGCAAAATTTCAATGTCAATTGCTGGTTCATGGATCACGTGGCGCCGGGGCATGTGCCGTCTCCCTCGCGGCCTGGCCGATGTTGCAAATCAGCCGCATTCCGAGTCGTACCTAGATGGAATATTCCGTTGACAATTTTTTTTTCCAACCCTAATATTCAGCCAACAGCCATGGAAACGTTTCCATGTTGCTGATAGATGGCTTGAACAAATCATGGCATTGGAAGATGCGAGCCTGAGCAATGACGGAAGAACGAGCGCAACGCGCACCCCTTACCCGCTACCTGGCAGCGAGGACATCGGCACCGGCCGCATGTCCTCGCTGTGCCGTCTGGCGGAACGCGCCACGCGCAGCAGGCTGCGGGTTGAAGGCAAGGATGTGAGCTAAGACGGCAGTAGGACAGCAGTAGGGATGGCAGTAAGGACGACAAGTGCGCTGCAGTCCGGCGCAGCGATCGAGCGGCAGGCCGGCACAGGCAGTGGAGACACCGTTGGAGCGGGCGGCGGTCATTTTAAAAAAAAACAGGAGAGCACATGTATTACCCCAAGGCTAAACAGACATTGATGAGCCTGGCAGTAGCCAGCGCGTGCACGGCGTTCATGCCGGCTTATGCCCAGGAAGTTGCCCCGACGCCGAACGCGGTTGCATCGAGCGACCCGGCGGCGGTCACCCCGCAGGAGGCCAGCACCCCGTCGTCGCCGGCCGGTGTCCAGACCGTCGTCGTGACCGGCCTGCGCGCCAGTCTCGAATCCTCGATGGCCCTCAAGCGCAACGCGCAGGGCTTCGTGGACGGCATCGTCGCCGAAGACATCGGCAAGTTCCCGGACACCAACCTGGCCGAATCGCTGCAACGCATCAGCGGCGTGTCGATCGATCGCAGCATCGGCGAAGGCTCCAAGGTCACCGTGCGCGGCGTCGGCCCCGACTTCAACCTGGTGCTGCTGAACGGCCGCCAGATGCCGACCTCGAACCTGGGCGACCGCCCGGGCCGCGCCTACGACTTCGCGAACATCGCGTCGGAAGCGATCTCGCAGCTGCAGGTGTACAAGTCGGCGCGTGCCGAGACCCCGACCGGCGGCATCGGCGCCACCATCAACGTCCTGACCGCGCGTCCGCTGTCGCGCCCCGGCCTGCAGGCCAGCGTCGGCATCAAGGGCGTGTACGACAAATCGGCCGATAACCTGCCGGGCGACGTCAAGCGCGGCGGCAAGGTCACCCCTGAAGTGTCGGGCATCTACAGCAACACCTCCGCCGACGGCCGCTTCGGTATCGGCCTGTCGGGCAGCTACCAGGAACGCAACCTGGGCTATAACGTGGCCTCGGTGAGCAACGGCTGGAAGGGCCCGTTCCGCGGCGACGAGAACAACTGGGGCACCATTCCCCAGCCGGGCACCCCGGGCTCCGAAAACATCACCAACCGTCCGGATCCGAGCGACCTGTACCAGGTGCCGCAGAACCTGAACTACGCCATGAGCGGCATCCAGCGCCAGCGTACCAACGGCCAGCTGGTATTCCAGTTCGCACCAAGCAAGGCGCTGACCACCACCCTCGACTACACCTATTCGGAAAACAAGATCCAGACCCGCCGCCAGGACGTGTCGGCCTGGTTCAACTTCGGTCCGTCCACCAGCACCTGGACCGATGGTCCGGTGGCCGCACCGCTGATGTACACCGAGCTGATCCCGGGTAACAACAGCGACATCGCCATGGGCGGCGCCGACTTCGCCACCAAGACCGAGAACAAGTCGCTCGGCTTCAATACCGCATGGCGCGTCAACAACGACCTGCGTCTCGAACTCGACGCCCACAAATCGACCGCCGAATCGACGCCGGACAGCCCGTTCGGCTCGGCCAATACCCTGGGTACCGCCAGCTTCAGCCGCGGTGACACCAGCGTCGACTTCTCGAAAGACTTCCCGGTGCTGAGCATCAAGGGCGCCGACTTCGCGCGCGCCCCGCAGCAGGTGACCGGCTCGGTGTTCGAGAACGGCTACGTGAAGAGCGAAGTCAAGCAGGTCCAGACGCACGCCAGCTGGAAGGTGCTGGAAGCCTCCGAACTGAAGTTCGGCCTCGGCCACACCGACGTCAGCAACCGTTCGGCCTTCTCGGTGCAGCAGCGCGACACCTGGGGCGGCGCCACCGTGCCGTCGGACTACCCGGCCAGCTACTTCCACCAGGAGAGCCTGCGCCAGTACTTCGACAACATCGACGGCAGCGACAACCCGAACCTGTTCAACACCTTCTACACCTTCAACTTCGACGCGGTGCGCCAGCTGGCGGCCAAGGCATCGGGCCAGCCGAGCCTGTACCTGCCGAAGACCACCTACGACACCGACCAGCGCACCCGCGAAAAGTCGAAGAGCCTGTACCTGCAGTTCAACACCGACTGGGATACGGCCCTGCCGCTCCATACCTCGATCGGCGTGCGCTACGAGAAGACCGACGTCACCTCGACCGCGCTGGTGCCGATCGCGACCCAGATCAGCTGGGTGTCGCAGAACGAATTCCCGGTGAGCTTCGGCGAGCCGAACTTCACCACCCTTACCGGCAAGTACAAGCACGTGCTGCCGAGCTTCGATGCCGACGTCGACCTGCGTTCGGACATGAAGGGCCGCTTCAGCTACGGCGAAACCATCGGCCGCGCCCGCTACGACCAGTTGACCGGCGGCCAGGTGCTCGATACGCTGGCGCGCGTCGAGGGCGGCACCGGACGCCAGGGCAACCCGGGCCTGCTGCCGGTCAAGTCGAAGAACATCGACCTGGCCTGGGAGTGGTATTACAGCAAGTCGAGCTTTGTCTCGCTGGGTCACTTCCGCAAGCGCCTGGAAAACTACGCCGGCCAGTCGCAGGTCATTGCGCAGCCCTTCAACCTGCGTACGCCGGTCGGCGGCGCCTACTGGAACGCCGCGCTGGCCAATGGCTGCGCGAATGCGGACACCACCTGCATCCGCAACTACATCTTCCGCAATTTCGCCGGCCAGCCGGGCGTGACGCGCGGTGCGGACGACCCGTCGGGCAACGCCACCGGCACCATCGTCGGCCAGCCGAACGATCCGATCGCAAATTTCAAGATCACCAGCTTCTCGAACCAGAAGGAAGCGCGCCTGCGCGGTCTCGAACTGAACGTGCAGCACATGTTCGGCAGCAGCGGTTTTGGCATCCAGGCGAACTACACCAAGGTCGACTCGGGTCTGCAGTACGACAACTCCAGCATCGGCGAGCAGTTCGCCCTGGTGGGGCTGAGCGATTCGGCCAACCTGGTGGGTATCTTCGAGAACGACAAGTGGAACCTGCGTGCGGCCTACAACTGGCGCGACAAGTTCCTGTCGTCGACCTTCGACGGCTCGGGCCCGAACCCGAACTATGTCGAGGCCTACGGCCAGCTTGACCTGAGCATCGGCTACAACGTCAACAAGAACATCAGCGTCCAGTTCGAAGGCATCAACCTGACCGACGAAATCCGTCGCGTGCATGGTCGTAACGAGCGCCAGGCCTTGTACGTCGAGCAGTCCGGTCCGCGCTACATGCTGTCGGCCCGCTACAAGTTCTAAGCCGCAGCTGTTGCGCCTGAGCGCAACAGGGGATAGCAGCGGGCCGTGGTCTCAGCCACGGCCCGCTGGCGTCTTTTTGGGTTAGACTTGCCCAGCGTCAGTTTTTTGGAAACAAACATGGTGAGTACCACCATCAGGCATGTCGTCATCGTGGGCGGAGGCTCGGCCGGTTGGCTGACCGCCGCCGTCCTTGCATCGAGCTTCCAGCCGGCCGAGGGTGGCGGCCTGCGCGTCACCCTGATCGAGTCGCCCGACGTACCCGCGATCGGCGTGGGTGAGGGCACCTGGCCGACCATGCGCGATACCCTGCGTGCGTGCGGCCTGTCCGAATCGGCTTTCTTTCGCGAATGCGACGCCGCCTTCAAGCAGGGCTCGCGCTTCAACCGCTGGGTCAGCGGCCTTGAGGGCGACTATTATTTCCACCCCTTCGTGCTGCCCCAGGGCTGGGGCGAGGCCGACATCGCCGGTCGCTGGCTCGAACGCCATGCGTCGGTACCGTTCGCCGACCTGACCAGCTACCAGCCGCACCTGTGCGTGCATGGCCGCGCGCCGAAGCAGGCCGCCACGCCCGAATTCGCGGCGGTGGCCAATTACGGCTACCACCTCGACGCCGGCAAGTTCGGCCTGTTCCTGAAAAAACACTGCATCGAGCAGCTCGGCGTGCAGTATGTGCCGGACCACGTCACCGCTATCCTGTCACACGACAATGACGACATCGCCGCCCTCCAGACCAGGGAGCACGGCGAACTGGCGGGCGACCTGTTCGTGGACTGCACCGGCATGCAGTCGCTACTGCTCGGGAAGCACTACGGCGTGCCTTTCCTGCCGCAGCGCGGGATCCTGTTCAACGACAGCGCGCTGGCGGTCCAAATACCGTACGCGAACGAGAACGACCCGATCGCCTCGCAGACCAGCTCCACCGCGCAGCAAGCCGGCTGGATCTGGGACATCGGCCTGCCGACCCGGCGCGGCATCGGCCACGTGTACTCCAGCGCGCACACGAGTGACGAAGCGGCCGAACGCGCGCTGCGCGCCTACATCCGCGCCACCGGCGGTCCGCAGGACATCCCGTCGCCGCGCAAGCTGAGCTTCGAACCCGGCTACCGCGCACGCTTCTGGCACCGCAACTGCGTCGCCATCGGCTTGTCCGCCGGCTTCATCGAGCCGCTGGAAGCGTCGGCGCTGGCGCTGGTCGAGCTGTCGGCCACCATGCTGGCCGACGAGATGCCGGTCACGCGCGCCCAGATGGACATCAGCGCCCAGCGCTTCAACGACACGTTTACTTACCGCTGGGAGCGGGTGATCGATTTCCTCAAGCTGCACTACGTCCTGAGCCGGCGCAGCGCAGAACACGACAGCAGCGGCTACTGGCGCGACAACCGCAGCAGCGAGACGATTCCGCAGCGCCTGTCCGACCTGCTGGCGCTGTGGCGCCACCGCCCGCCTTCGCGCGACGACTTCAACCGCATCCTGGAGGTATTCCCGGCGGCGAGTTACCAGTATATTTTGTACGGGATGGGCTTCCAGCCCGAACCCGGCCTGGCCCGGCGCGAGCGCGTCGGGGAGGGCGACGGCGCCATGGCGGATGCGTTCCTGCGCCAGGCCGCCGAGCTGACGCGCAGGATGCTGCCTGCGCTGCCGGACAACCGCACGCTCATCGCGCACATCCTGCGTCACGGGCTGCCAAGCTAATAAACGACAAACTGAAAGAGACACACCGATGGCCAATCCCGTCCTGCTGAATAACATCGATCACAAAGACCTGCGCGTGATCACCCGCCACGGCCGCGACATGGACGAAAGCCACGCTTTCATCCAGACCTTCCACGCCGAGTTCCGCCTGCTGCAGGCCCACTATCCGATCATCTTCCGCAAGCAGGACGAGGCCCATCCATTCGAACCGATCGCCCTGCTCGGCTTCGAGTCCGACGAAAACCTGTTCCTGAGCGAAAACGGCTGGGATGCCGCCACCCTGCCGCTGCTGGTGGAGCGCCTGCCGTTCCTGATCGGTCGCGAGGGCGACGAGCTGATGATCCACATCGATCTCGACAGCCCGCGCATCAGCAAGACCGAAGGCGAGCCGATCTTCCTGCCCCACGGCGGCATGTCGCCCTATCTGGAGAACGTCAACTCGATGCTGCTCACGATCCACGAGGGCATGCAGTCGAATGCGGCCTTCATCGACGCGCTGGTGGCGCACGAACTGATCGAAGGCTTCTCGCTCGACGTGACCCTCGACGACGGCTCGCAGAACCGCCTGGCCGGCTTCTACACGATCAACGAAGAACGCCTGGCCGCACTCGACGCCGCGGCGCTCGACAGCCTGCACAAGGCCGGCTGGCTGTCCGCGATCTACTTCCAGATCGCGTCGCTGTCGAATTTCCGCGCGCTGATCGACCGCAAGAATGCACGCCGTGCCGCCCGCGCCTGAACTGGCCGTGCCTAAGCCCATCCGCGAGCTCAGCGGCCTGACGCCGCACGACCTCGGGCCCGGCATTCTCGCGTCCACCGAGCCGGTGGTGCTGCGCGGCCTGGTCGCGGCCTGGCCGATGGTCCAGGCCGCACGCGAGTCGGCCGGCGCGGCCGATGCCTACCTGCGCCGCTTCTACCGCGACGCCACCGTCAACGCCATGCTCGGCCCGCCCGAGATCGAAGGCCGCTTCTTCTACAACGAGCGGCTGGACGGCTTCAACTTCGCGCCGGTGCGCGTGCGTCTCGACAAGGTGCTGGACGAGCTCGGACGTTACCGCGGCGCGGCGCAACAACCGGCGATCTACGTCGGCTCGACCACGATCGATGCCTGCCTGCCCGGTTTCCACGACGAGAACCGCATCGACCTCGGCGGACGCGACGCGCTGGGCTCGATCTGGATCGGCAACCGCACCCGCATCGCCGCCCACTACGACCTGCCCGACAACCTGGCCTGCGTGGTGGCCGGCCGGCGCCGCTTCACCCTGTTCCCGCCGCAGCAGGTCGCGAACCTGTATATCGGCCCGCTCGACCTCACACCGGCAGGGCAGGCCATCAGCCTGGTCGACTTCCTGCAACCCGACCTGGCGCGCTTCCCGCGCTTCGCGGTCGCGATGGAACACGCGCTGGCGGTCGACATGGAGCCGGGCGACGCCCTGTTCATCCCCAGCATGTGGTGGCACCACATCCAGGCGTTGGAAGATTTTAATGTACTGGTCAATTACTGGTGGCGCCAGTCGCCCGACTACATGGACACGCCGATGAACGCGCTAATGCATGCATTGATGAGCGTGCGCGACCTGCCGCCGGAGCAGCGCAAGGCCTGGCAGGAGCTGTTCCGCCACTACGTGTTCGAGGCGGACGAACAGACCGCGGCCCACATTCCGCAGGCCGCGCGCCGTGCGCTGGCGCCGATGGACGCCGACAGCGTGCGCAGCATCCGCGCCCAACTACTGAAAAGAATGAATCGCTGAGGAGACAAGCATGGACCTGGCAGGAAAGGAAATGAACGGCATGGGCAAGCCCATCCGCCGGGTGGTCATCGCCGGCGGCGGGACCGCCGGCTGGATGGCGGCGGCCTGTATCTCGAAGGTACTGGGCAAGCGCCTCGACATCAAGCTGGTCGAATCCGACGAGATCGGAACCGTCGGCGTAGGCGAGGCCACCATCCCGACGCTGCTCAACTTCCACCACCTGCTCGAGATCAACGAGCAGGAGTTCATGGCCGAGACCAAGGCCACCTTCAAGCTCGGCATCAGCTTCGAAAACTGGCGCAACGTGAACGAGGATTACATCCACTCGTTCGGCCTGACCGGCACCGACCACTGGACCGCCGGCTTCCAGCACTTCTGGCACAAGGGCCGCGAGCGCGGCCTGGCGGGGGAGTACGGCGACTACTGCCTGGAACTGCGGGCCTCGCAGGAGAACAAGTTCGCCCACCTGCCGCAGAACGCCAGGAGCGCCGGCATGAACTACGCCTACCACCTGGATGCGAGCGCCTACGCGCGCTACCTGCGCAAGTTCAGCGAGCGCTTCGGGGTGCAGCGCATCGAGGGCAAGATCGTCGACGTCAGCACCAGCGCGCTCACCGGCAACGTACGCTCGATCACGCTCGATTCGGGCCAGGACATCGAAGGCGACCTGTTCATCGACTGCACCGGCTTTCGCGCGCTGCTGATCGGCCAGGCGATGGGCGTGCCCTACGATGACTGGTCGGAGTGGCTGTTCAACGATTGCGCGGCAGCGGTGCAGACCGCATCGAATGGCGACGCGATCCCGCTCACGCGCTCGATCGCCCACCCCTTCGGCTGGCAGTGGCGCATTCCGCTGCAGCACCGGGTCGGCAACGGCATCGTGTTCTCGAGCCGCTACGTCGAGGAAGACGCGGCCATTCAGGCGCTGCTCGCGAACATCGCCGGCGAGCCCTTGACGAAGCCGCGCGTCATCAAGTTCACGCCGGGCCAGCGCCGCCAGGTCTGGAAGAACAACGTGGTCGCGGTGGGTCTCTCGAGCGGCTTCCTGGAGCCGATCGAATCGACCAGCATCCACCTGATCCAGCGCAGCATCATCCGCCTGATGCAGATGTTCCCGACCAGCGGCATCGTCCAGACCGACGTCGACGAGTTCAACAGGCAGGCCGCGACCGAGATCGAACACATCCGCGACTTCATCATCCTGCACTACAAGGTCAACAACCGGATCGACGCGCCCTATTGGCGCGACGCCCGCAACATGGCGGTGCCGGCCTCGCTCCAGCACCGCATCGACCTGTTCCGCGAGACCGGGCGCGTGTTCCGTGTGCCGAACGAGCTGTTCGCCGAGAATTCATGGATCCAGGTGATGCTGGGTCAGGGCATCATGCCCTACCGCCACCACCAGACGGCGGACCTGATGGGCGACGAGGAGTTGTCGCAGTTCCTCGGCGCCATCAAGGGGCAGATCGACCGCACCGTGGCCGGGCTGCCCTCGCACCAGTCCTATGTGGAGCGCTACTGCGCGGCGCCGAAATAAGGCGCCCCGCAAACAAACATGCCCGCTTCGAAAAGCGGGCATTTTTTTACCGGATGGTCACATTCAGGCCGTGGCCACCGGCTGCTTGTGCAGGTTCGCGTACTTCAGGCCGAAGTACAGGATGAACAGGTAGCACGCGGCCGGCACCAGGAAGGACGGCTGCAGGCCGATGGTGTCGGCGAACATGCCCTGCACGAAAGGAACCACGGCGCCGCCGACGATGGCCATGCACAGGATGCCCGAGCCCTGGCCGGTGAACTTGCCCAGGCCGTGCAGCGCGAGGCTGAAGATGGTCGGGAACATGATCGAATTGCACAGGCCCACTGCCAGGATCGCCCACATCGCCAGCTTGCCTTCGGTGAAAGTCGCCAGCAGCACCAGCAGGATCGAGCCGAGCGCATTGAAGGCCAGGGTCTTGCCCGGGCTGACGTAGCGCATCACGGCGAAGCCGATGAAGCGGCCGACCAGCGCGCCGCCCCAGTACAGGCTGACGTACTGCGCCGCATCCGCATGGCTCAGGCCCGCGATGTTGGCCTCGCCGAGGAAGTTGATCAGGAAGCTGCCGATGCTGACTTCGCCGCCCACGTACAGGAAGATCGCGACCGCGCCCAGCACCAGGTGGCGGTAAGCCAGGGCGCCGCCCTTGCCGTCCACGGCCGGCTTGCCGTCGTCCGCATGGCTGATCTTCGGCAGCCTGGCCACCGCGAATAGTACCGCCAGCGTTGCCAGCGCCGCCGCCAGGGCCAGGTAGGGACCCTGCACGGCCGCCGCTTCCTGCGCCTTGTGCGCCGCCTGCTCGGCGATCGGTAATGCGGCCAGCTGGTCCGCGCTCAGCGCCACGGTCGACAGGATCAGGAGCCCGCCCAGTGCCGGCGCCACGGTGGTGCCAAGCGAGTTGAAGGCCTGGGTCAGCGTGAGGCGGCTGGAGGCGGTGCGCGCCGGACCGAGCACGGTGACGTAGGGATTGGCCGCCACCTGCAGGATCGTGATGCCGCTCGCCAGCACGAAGAAGGCGAACAGGAACAGGCCGTAGCCGCTTTTCGACGCCGGGTAGAACAGGGCGCAGCCGGCCGCCGCGATCATCAGGCCGGTGACGGCGCCGTTCTGGTAGCCGATCCGGCGGATCAATGCACCTGCCGGCAGCGATACGATGAAATAGGCGCCGAAGAAGCAGAATTGCACCAGCATCGCCTGCAGGTAAGTCAGGGTGTAGATCGACTTCAGGTGCGGGATCAGGACGTCGTTGAGCGACGTGAGCAGTCCCCACATGAAGAACAGGATGGTGACGATGACGAGGGAGCCGGTGTGCGGGTTGTGCTCGTCGACGGGTTGCGCCAGCGACGGCTTCGGTGATGCTTGATTGGGTGCTGCGTTTTGCATGATGTCTCCGTATTGTTATGGCAGTGCCGCGATGTGGTCTGGCGCGACCCGGTCTGGCGCGACCCGGTCTGGCGCAACCCGATCCGAGAGCATGGCCGACACGCCGCGCAACGCTGGATACTGCTCGGTAATGAGGTAGGTCGGGATGCGCGCGAGGTAGGGGCTGAGGCGCCCCTTGTCCTCGAAGCGTGCGCGAAAACTTGATTCCGTGAACAGCCGGCCGAGGCGCGGCACGATGCCACCGCCGATGTACATGCCGCCGGTCGCGCCCAGGGTCAGCGCGACGTTGCCCGCCACGCTGCCCAGCACTGCGCAGAAGGTCTCGACCGTCTTCGCGCAGTCGGCCGAGCTGCCTTCGATCGCGGCCTTGGTAATGAGCGGCGCTTCGATGCGCTGGCCGCTCAAGGCCCAGTGGATCAGTTCCAGGCCCATGCCCGACAGCAGGCGCTCGGCGGACACGTGCCCGTAATCGGCCCACAGCGCTTCCAGGATCGCCACTTCTTCCCTGGTGGACGGCGCGAACGTGACATGGCCGCCTTCACCGGCCAGCGGAATCCAGCGCTTTCCCGCCGGGATCACGCCGGACACACCCAGGCCCGTGCCCGGTCCGATCAGGCCGATCGGACGGTTCGGCAGCTCGATGCCACCGCCGATGCGCTCGCGTCCATCGGCTGCCAGGTGCGGCAGCGACATCGCCAACGCGGCGAAGTCGTTCACCACCAGCAGCGTCTCGAGGCCCTGCTGCTGGCGCAGTTCCTCGATCGAGAAGCTCCAGTGGTGGTTGGTCATGCTGACCCGGTCTTCCTCGACCGGATTGGCGATCGCGATGGCGGCGTGGCGCACGCTGCCCACCGCGAGCCCGCGGCCGGCGGCCTGGCCCAGGTAGGCCTGCATGGCCTCGCCCAGGGTCGGGTAGTCGGCGCCGGCCAGCACCTCGATATCGACGAAGTCCTCGCCTGACTGCAGGGCGAAACGCGCATTGGTGCCGCCGACATCGGCCAGCAGGCGCAGCTCCTGGTTCCCTGCGACGCTCATTTGAGGTCCTTGCAGCGCACGGCATCCGGTTCGCCCGCGGCGCCGCCGGCGATCTCGATGTTGGTGAAGGCCGCGGCAAAGGCCGCGTCGCTGCTCACGCTGAACGGCGCCTCGACCTTGGCCAGGTCGGTGCCCTTGGCCTGGAAGCAGGCCAGCGGGATCTTGACAGTCTGCTTGCCCTTGCCGGCCAGGCGCTTGAACAGGGCGGTGGTGTCGAGCGTGCCGGCGCCCATGCGCATCGTCACCTTGCCCGCCGGCGCACCGGACACGATGGTGTCGAAGCGCAGCGCGGCCTTGGCGGCGGCGGCGGCCGGCAGCACCATCGCACGGGCGCCGCGCGCCTCGACGGTGGCCGGGCCGGTCCAGGTCACCAGCTTGGCGTCCTGCTGGGTATTCACCTGCGCGGTCTGCACCGTCACGCCCGGCAGGCTGAAGCTCGCGTTCAGGTCGGCGCCCAGCACCAGCGCCTGCTGTCCGCTGCGGATGGTCAGCGGGAAGCTGGCGCGGTCGGCCTGGCTGAACACCGGGAAGGTGTTGCTGACGCCGCAGCCGCCGGCCGGATAGGTGGCGTCCAGCTTGCCCACCTTGGACCGGACGCTCGTCTGCAGGCCGTAGCCGTAGGCGAACAGCGGCGCGTAGTTCTTGTCGCCCACGTTCAGGTCGGTCTGGCAGGCCGATTTCGGCCACGAGAAGGACAGCTTGCCGCTGAACTCATACGGCTTGCTGCCGGCGACCAGCAGGTCCGACACGCCCTTGCCCTCGGTGCCCGGCAGCCAGGCGGCCACGAACACGTCCGACAGGTTGAGCAGGTCGTTGACGTAGAGCGGTCGGCCCGCCACGAATACGGTGACGACCGGTTTGCCCTTGCCGGCGACGGCCTGCAGCACCGCCAGGTCTTCCGGATAGCGGCTCGAATGGCGCAGGGTGCCGTTCGGGCCGATGTCGCCGTCGCCTTCGGCGTACGGACGCTCGCCGATCACGGCCACCACCACGTCGTACTTCGACACGTCGACGCCCTTGGCGTCGGCGCTGAAGCTCACCTTGTCCTTGCCGGCCGCTTCGCGAATGCCGCTCAGCACCGTGTCGGCGTTCGGGAAATCGGCATTGGTGTTGGCGGTGCCTTGCCAGGTGATCGACCAGCCGCCGGTCTGGTTCGACAGATCGTCCGCGCTCTTGCCGACCACCAGGATCTTCTTGCCGCGTGCGATCGGCAGTACCGGGCTGTCGTTCTTGAGCAGCACCAGCGATTCACGCACGGCGCGGCGCGCCAGTTCGCGCGATTGCATGACTTCGTCCTTGCCGGCGTAGGCGTTCTGTGCCGGGCTCTTGTCGAACAGGCCGGCGCGCAGCTTGACGCGAAGGATGCGGCTCACCGCATCGTCGATGCGCGCCATCGGGATCTCGCCGCTTTCCACCTGCTTGATCGTGTTGGAAATAAAGGCTTTCCAGTCGTCCGGCACCATGATCATGTCGTTGCCGGCATTGATCGCCTGCGGGCAGCTGTCGTTGCGGCAGCCCGGCACCTCGCCGATGCCGTTCCAGTCGGTGACGACGAAGCCGTCGAAGCCCATCTTCGTCTTGAGCACGTCGGTGAGCAGGGCGCGGCTGCCGTGCATCTTGCCGTAGTCGGTAGCCCCCGCCACATCGTTCCACGAGTTAAACGAGGACATCACCGTCTGCACGCCCGCCTGCAGGGCAGGGTAGTAGCCGGCGGCGTGGATGTTGATCATCTGCGACCTGGTCGACTTGTTGACGCCGCGGTCCTTACCGTGCTCTGTGCCGCCATCGCCGATGAAGTGCTTGGCGGTGGCGATGGTGTTGGCGTCGTCCTTGAGCATGCCCTGCATGCCGCGCACATAGGCGCCGGCATAGCTGCTCACGATGTCGGGGTTCTCGGAATAGCTCTCGTAGGTGCGTCCCCAGCGGTCGTCGCGCACCACGGCCAGGGTCGGGCCGAACACCCAGGCGATGCCGCTGGCGCGCGTCGCCTTGGCGGTTGCCGTGCCGATTTCCTCCAGCAGCTTGGGATTGCGCGCCGCGCCCAGGCCGATGTTGTGCGGGAAGAGCGTCGCGCCATACACGTTGTTGTGGCCGTGGACGGCGTCGGTGCCCCACACGACCGGCACCTTGACCGCCATGTCGGTCGCCATCGAGGCCTCGTGGTAGCGCTGCGCCAGCGCCAGCCATTCGGCCGCCGTCGCGTGCTTGTTCCCGTTCGGCCAGCTGCCACCGCCGTTGAGCACCGAGCCGAGGTAGTAGCGCTTCACGTCTTCCGGCGTGGCGCTCTTGATCTCGGGCTGGGTCATCTGGCCGACTTTCTGCGCCAGCGTCATCTTGCCGAGGATGTCGCGGACGCGCTGCTCGAGCGCGGCGTCACGGGCGATGGCGCTGTCGACCTTCGGCCAGTCGCTCATGGGGGCCGCCGTCGCGGAGAAGGGCACAGGAAGCGTCAGTGCGATGGCAAGCGCCAGCACCGGGTTGCGAAGCATGGGTTTCATGGATTGTCTCGGTAATTTATTGTCTGGTTGTTCATTCGCCGCGCAGGAAGGAGCGGTACCACTTGCCGCTGCCCTTCAGGCGGCGCTGCTGGCTGGCGTAATCGATGTGGGTGAGCCCGAAGCGCTTGCGGTAGCCCTCGGCCCATTCGAAGTTGTCGAGCAGGCTCCAGGCAAAGTAGCCCTTCACCGGCACGCCGTCCTGGATGGCCGACTTGAGCGTGGCCAGGTGGCGCATCAGGTAGTGGCGGCGCTGGACGTCGTCGATCTCGCCGTCGGCGCCCACCTCGTCGGCGTAGCACGAGCCGTTCTCGGTAATGTACATCGGGCCCGGGTGATAGTCGTTCTCGATGCGGGCCAGGAGTTCGGCCAGGCCCTCGGGCGCCACTTCCCAGCCCATGTAGGTGGTCTCGACACCGGGGCTTGGCGGCAGCACGCGCGCCGACAGCGGCGCCTGCTGCGGATCGTGCTGGATGGTCTCGGGGAAGTAATAGTTCACGCCAAGGAAGTCGGTCGGCACGGCGATGGCTTCGAGGTCGCCCGGCAGGACGATGGGGGCGGCGTCTCCGACCGCTTCCACGGTCGCCTGCGGGTAGCCGCGGCCGTGCAGCGGATCGAGGAACCAGCGATAGCGCAGGCCGTCGTGGCGCTCGGCGGCGGCGATGTCTTCCGGTCGGTCGCTGGCCGCCCGCACCGGGTGCAGGCTCAGGGCAATGCCGACCTTGGCGTTCGCTACGTTCGCGCGGATCAGCGGCACCGCCTTGCCGTGCGAGAGCAGCACATGGTGCGCCACCTGCAGCGCGGTCTTGAAGTCGGTATTGCCCGGGGCATGCCAGCCTTCGAAATTACCGATGATCGCGGTGCACCATGGCTCGTTGTGCGTGATCCAGTGCTGCACGCGGTCGCCCAGGCGGCGCGTCATGGCATCGACAAACGCCAGGTAGGCGTCGACCGTGGCGCGCTCGTTCCAGCCGCCGCGGTCCTGGAGGTACTGCGGCAGGTCCCAGTGATACAGCGTGGCCCAGGGCTGCATGCCGCGCTCCAGCATGCCGTCCACCAGGCGCGAGTAGAAGTCCAGGCCCTTTTCGTTCGGCTTGCCGCCCACTTCCGAAAAGATGCGCGGCCAGGCGATCGAGAAGCGGTAGGCGTTCAGGCCCATGTCGCGGCCGATGTCGAAGTCTTCCGGCCAGCGGTGGTAGTGGTCGCAGGCGACCGACCCGTTCGAGCCGTCCTTGATCTTGCCCGGCGTGGCGGCGAAGCGGTCCCAGATCGATTCGACCCGGCCATCCTCCTGGGCGGCGCCTTCGATCTGGTATGACGAGGTGGCGCAGCCCCACAAGAAGTCGGAGGAAAAGTCGCCGCGCGATGGTGCGGTCGGCTCGGAAGCGGTAGCTTTTGTCATGGTCTTGTCTATGTTGATCCGCGTATTGGCTTGTGTAGCAAGGATATTTGGAAAGCTTTCCAATTGCAATCGAAAAAAAAGGCCGGCGAGCGGCCCTTCCTGTTATTTCTTCTTACTGCGGGTCGCGGCCGCGCGCTTGCCCGCAGGTTTTTCGCCGGCCGTGTCGTCGCACGGCCCCTTGGCCAGCGAGGCGCGCAGCGTCACGCTCACCGGGAAGGTGCGCGTCACCGGGCGGTGCAGGTCGTAGCAGCGATTGAGCAGGGCGTTCAGGCCGTTGAGCGTCATTTCGCGCCAGGGCATGTGCACCGAGGTCAGGCGCGGCGCCGAGAACGCGGCGCTCGGCGTGTCGTCGTAGCCGATCACCGACAGGTCGCGCGGCACGCTGATGCCGGCTTCCTGGAAGTAGGCCAGCGCGCCGACCGCCATCTCGTCGTTGGCGCAGAACAGGGCGCTGCACTTGTAGCCGGAATCGATCAGCGCCTTGGCCGCCGACCAGCCGCCCTGGGGCGAGAAGTCGCTTTCCAGCGTCCAGACCTTGCCGGTGTCGATGCCATCGGCTTCCAGTTCGCGCATGAAACCGCCGACGCGGGCGACGTTGTCGGCCAGCGCCGCCGGACCGGCGATGACGGCGATGTCGCGGTGCTTGTAGTCGAGCAGGGTGCGCGCGGCCAGGCGTCCACCGAGCGCGTGGTCGACCGTGAAGCACTGGTCCGGGATCTGGCTGAACTCGTGGTTCAGCGCCACCAGTTGCTGTTGCTTGGCGCCGAGCGAGGCGAGGTCGTCGTCGGTGAGGGCGCTGGTCATCATGACGATGCCGTCACAGCCGCGCTCGATCAGGAATTCGATGCCCTCGATGGCCTGGCGGCGCGCATCGCCCAGGCCAACGCCGAAGGCCACCACCATGTGCAGGCCGGCGGCGCGCAGTTCGGTGTCGATGATCTGCAGGATCGGGGTGTAGAAGGTGCCGCTCAGGACCGGGATGTAGACGCCCACCATCCGGCTGGTGCCGGACAGCAGGGCGCGCGCCGCGTGCGAGGGGCGAAAGCCAAGCTCGTCGATCGCCTTGCGCACGCGGGCCAGGGTGGCCGGGGACACCGAACCCTTGCCGCTGACCACGCGCGATGCGGTGCCGAGGCCGACGCCGGCGAGACGCGCTACGTCCTTGATGGTTGCCACAAACGATCCTCGTTCATCAAAGGGTTATTCGAAAAACACTGAAGCATACTGCATTCGTCCGGCACTGGCACGGGTCTTCACAGGCGCCTGCCCGATGCGGGGTCGAACAAGGAGACCCGCGACGCGTCGATGGCGAAACGCACCGCCTGCCCGCTTGCCAGCGGCCGTGGGTCGTGCACGATGCTGGAGAGCTGCTGGCCGCCGCAGTCCAGCCACACCACCTGGTGATTCCCCATCGGCTCGACCAGCGTCACCGAGGCCTGCAAGGGGCCGTCGGCGCCGATGTGGATGTCTTCCGGCCGCACCGCCAGCGTGACCGCACCCGCTGGAACCACGCAGTCCGGGCCCAGGTCCAGGGCCAGCGCGCCGGCACTGAAGCGGCGTCGCGCGTCGCGCGCCTCATCAAGTTCGCCTTCCAGCCGGCCGGCCACGAAATTCATCGATGGCGAGCCCAGGAAACCGGCCACGAAGCGGTTGGCCGGGCGTTCGTACACTTCCGTCGGGGTGCCGATCTGCTGGATGCGGCCGCCCTGCATCACCACGATGCGGGTGGCCAGGGTCATTGCCTCGGCCTGGTCGTGGGTCACGTAGATCATGGTCGAGCCGAGCGTCTGGTGCAGCAACTTGAGCTCGCGGCGCAGCTCGGCGCGCAGCTTGGCGTCGAGGTTCGAGAGCGGCTCGTCGAACAGGTAGACGCCCGCTTCGCGCACCAGGGCGCGACCGATCGCGACGCGCTGGCGCTGGCCGCCCGAGAGCTGGGCCGGCTTGCGGTCCAGCAGCGATTCGAGCTGCAGCATCTCGGCCGTCTTCTGCACGCGGCGCCGGATCTCGGCCTTTGGCGCGCCCGAGATGCGCAGGCCGAAGGACATGTTCTTCTCGACCGTCATGGTGGGGTACAGGGCATAGGACTGGAACACCATGCCGATCCCGCGTTCGCTCGGATCGGCGTCGCTCATGTCGCGACCGCCGATCTCGATCGCGCCGCCGGCCAGGTCGATCAGGCCGGCGATGCTGTGCAGCAGGGTGGACTTGCCGCAGCCCGAAGGCCCGAGCAAGACCAGGAATTCGCCCGGCTCGATGTGCAGGTCGAGGTCGCGGATGACCTGGTTGCTGCCGCGGGTGATGCACAGCTTGCGGAGGTGGACGTTCGACATATGCTTTCCTTCAGCCTTTCACGGCGCCGGCGGCGATGCCGCGCACGAACCAGCGTCCCGAGATGAAGTAGATCGCCAGCGGCAGCGCTGCCGTCAGGATGGTTGCGGCCATGTTGACGTTGTACAGGCGGGTGCCGGTGGTGGTGTTGATCACGTTATTGAGCTGCACCGTCATCGGCGCGTTGTCGCGGCCCGCGAACACCAGGCCGAGGATGTAGTCGTTCCACACGCCGGTGACCTGCATGATGGCGGCGACCACCACGATCGGCAGCGACATCGGCAGCATCACCTGCAGGAAGATGCGCCAGAAGCCGCCACCGTCGACGCGCGCGGCCTGGAACAGCTCGTGCGGTACCGCCGCATAGTAGTTCCGGAACAGCAGGGTCATGATCGGCATGCCGAAGATGACGTGCACCAGCACGATGGCGGGCAGCGACCCGAACACGCCGGCGTGCGCCATCATCCACACCAGCGGATAGATCATCACCTGCACCGGAATGAAAGCGCCGGCCAGCAGCACGCCGAACAGAACATTTGCGCCGCGCGGGCGCCAGAACGACAGTGCGTAACCGTTGATGGCGCCCACCAGGATCGGGATGATCGTGCTCGGCACCGTGATCGCCACCGAATTCCAGAAGCCGCCGCTGACCTGGCTCCAGGCATGCTTCCATGGCGCGACGGTGGCGAACATGGGCAGGGCGAACACGTTGCCGCTCCTGATCTCGTCCATCGACTTGAAGGAGGTGATGATCATGACGTACAGCGGCAGCAGGAAATACAGCGCGGCGCTGAACAGGAAAGCGTAGATGCCGATGCGGGCAGGCTTGAACCGTTTGCGGCGCGCGGCGGGTGCGGTATCGAAGGACATGGCCGGGGCGATTGGCTGCAGGGTGGTATGGCTCATGCGCGTTTCTTGCGGCTGCGGGCGTAGGCATAGGGCGCCAGCAGGGCCAGCACCGGAATGAGCAGGGTGACGGCGCCGGCCGAGGCCAGCCCGATGTTCGAACGCAGGAACAGGTGGTCCATGATGAACTTGGCCGGCACCTCGCTGGCCGTGCCCGGACCGCCGCCGGTCATCGCCACCACCGCGTCGTACAGTTTCACGACGGCGGTGCACAGCAGCAGGAACACGGTGGCGCTGGTTGCCCCCAGCATCGGCAGCACGATCTGCAGGTACACGCGCCAGGCCGGGATGCCGTCCAGGCGCGCGGCCTTGTAGATCTCGGGGTCGACCCCGCGCAGGCCGGCCAGCATCATCGCCATCACCAGGCCCGAGGCCTGCCAGACCGCGGCGATGACGATGGTATAGATGACCATTTCCTGGTCGATGATCCAGTCGAAGCGGAAATTCTCGAAGCCGAGCCGGCGCACCGCGCCCTCGATGCCGGCGCCGGGGGCCAGCAACCATTGCCACACCAGGCCGGTGGCCACGAAGGACATCGCGTAGGGATACAGGAAGACCGTGCGCAGGAAACCTTCGCCGTTCACGTTCTGGTCGATGAAGGCGGCCAGCAGGAAGCCCAGCACCATGCAGGCGACGATGAACAGCACCCCGTACACGGCCAGGTTGTGCAGCGAGATCAGCCAGCGTTCGTTGTCGAACAGGCGCACGTACTGGGCCGCGCCGATGAAATCGTCGGAGGGGAAGGTGCGCGACGCGGTGAACGAGGTGCGCAAGGTCCACAGGGCCCCGCCGATGTAGGCCACCAGCGCCGTCAACGCCATCGGCAGCAGGGCGAGGTGAGGGCTGATCTTGTGGGCGCGCAGGCTGATCATGGGTCAGTACTTGAGGGCGTTGGCGATGCTCTTCTGGGCGCGTTCGACCGGCATGTTCGTGTTCCAGTAGGCGGTGAGCACGTCCTGCATGGCGCCGTTCTGGTCCGGCCTCAGGTACACCTCGGTCACACCGGCCTGGCGCGTGCGGTCCTTCATGATCTCGATGCCCTTCTGTGCGCACAGGTCGAGTTCCGTCGCGTCGGCATCGAGGCGGATCGGGATCGAGCCTTTCAGCCTGCTGAAATCCACCTGCAGGCCTGGTTGCGACACCACGTTGGCGAGCAGCTGCTGCGCGCGCACCGCCTGGGCGTCGTCGGTGCGCGGGAACACGAACACGTCGCCCTGGATCAGGTAGGGCGTCGATGCGCCGAAGCCGGCCATGCAGCCGTAGTGCTGGCCCGCGACCTGGCCCGCATTGGTGAATTCGCCCTTGGCCCAGTCGCCCATCACCTGGAAACCGGCGCGCCCGGCGATGACCAGGGCCGTGGCGTCGTTCCAGTTCCGGCCCGGCGCGCCGGCATCGACATAGGATTTCAGGCGCTTGAAGGCCAGCAGCACCTGGCGAAACGCGGGCGAGAGCAGGGTGGCCTGGTCGCGGTCGCGCATGGCGCGCAGGTACAGCTCCTTGCCGCCCATGTTGGCCAGGATCGCCGAGAACAGCACGGTCTCCTGCCACGACTGGCCGCCGTGGGCGAGCGGGATGATGCCGGCCGCCTTGAGCTTGTCGAGCGCGGCGAAGAACTCACTCATGCTGCTTGGCTCCTGCGTGATGCCGGCCTTGCGGAAGGCGGCCTTCGAATACCAGAACCAGGTCTGCATGTGGATGTTCAGCGGCACCGCGTAGTAGTGGCCGTCGACCTTGATCACGTCGATGATCGGCGTGGGCAGCATCTGGTCCCAGTTCTGGGCGCGCGCGAGCTCGTCGACGTTGTTGAGCATCCCGGCTTCGATCACGTCGAGGAACTGCTTGGAGGTGTTGAACTGGGCCGCGGTGGGCGGGTCGCCGCCGATGATGCGGTTGATGGTCACCGCGCGCGACTGGTCGCCGCCGGCGATCGCGGTGTCGATCCAGATGCCGCCGGCATCGCGGTAGGCCTGGGCCACCTGCTTGACGGCGGCCGATTCGCCGCCGGACGTCCACCAGTGGATGACTTCCGCTTTTGGAGACGCGGGCGCCGACCCAGCCAACGCTGGCGCGGCAGGCATCACGGCGAGGCCGAGCCATGCGCAGGCTGTCGCCAGGGTGCGTGGTGTGAACATCATGTCTCCGTTTGCGCCGTTTTTTGGTAGATTGGAAACGTTACCATCGGCTTTGCCCGACTATAGCATCGGCTGAAATCAGGGTCAAACAATATTGCAGTCAGGATTTTGGCACAGTTTCCGTGTTGCACAGCTCAGTTTCGATGGGACCAAGGGCCATGCTGGCGCAGCCATGCTTGCCGGACGGCTGGTTTTTCCTGCCGCATTTTTATACTCAGCTGCAAGGTGTTAGCACAAGGAATGTGCGTGCGGATCGGACGCTGTCTGCGCCTGCGCAACTGCTGAGTATCCTGCCTTCCTATGATGGGACTGGAGAGCCGGTGAGCAGACGCGGCGCCGGCATCCGCCAGCACTCGTTGGGAGGAAATCATGTCCGACGTAAAACGCAGGGCTTCACCGGATGCGGCACCCCAGCCGTCATCGCGCAGCGCAGCGCTCCTGGCAATCAACCAGCAACATCTTCTGCATCCGAATGTCGCCGCCTTCCTGAAGGCGATCGCCAGCGCCGAGGGCGGTGGCTATGATTTCAAGTATGGCGCGCTGAAGGGCAGGGCGAATGACCGCTGGCGGTTTAGCGATATGTCGACCCACCCGGGCCCGGGCATCGACGGCAAGACGACCGCGGCCGGCATGTACCAGATTACCCGGCCGACCTGGGAGCACCACGGCGGCAAGCTGGGCTTGCGGGATTTTTCGCCGCGCACACAGGACCTGATCGCGGTCGAAATCCTGCGCAGCCTGGGTGTGATCGAACTGATCAAAGAGGGCAGGATCGTGGAAGTCATGCCGAAGGCGGCAAGAATCTGGGCCGCGTTGCCGAAGGGACCAGGACAAGCGAATCACTATCCGCCACAGCGATACATGCAGTTCGAAAATTTTCTTTCAGCCTTCGTGGGAGCTGGAGGCCAGGTTCGATAGAGAAACCAAGGCCCGGTCGGGTGACCGGGCACATGACTGCAATGG
Source organism: Massilia sp. UMI-21 (assembly GCA_015277795.1). Lineage (NCBI taxonomy): Bacteria > Pseudomonadati > Pseudomonadota > Betaproteobacteria > Burkholderiales > Oxalobacteraceae > Massilia > Massilia sp. UMI-21. The sequence goes on from CP063848.1 coordinate 480,428, forward strand.
GGTCTTATTTCACGGTGGCTTTTTTCTCTTTCGCCTTGACCGTCTTGGGCTTGCCATTATCGCCAAGCAGTTTGGCGAGTTCGTCCCAGGTATAGGTTTTGCAGTTGATTTTGTTCTTGCTGGGCCACCACTCGAGCGAGCCTTTGCTGAAGACGAGCTTCCCGATGCGCTTGTTGTCGGTATCGGAAACGATGATCGAGCTGTCGATGCTGCCGATTTCGACTTCGTGACCAAGCTCTAATTTGAGATTTGCCATCTTGACCCTCTTTGTCGGTGTTAAAGAGTCAGATAATGCCAGTCTGCAATACATCGATCTTGCTGTTAAACAAACTTTGCATAACGATGGACTTTGCCGCACACAAACAAAAGGGCCACGCATACGCGTGGCCCTTCTATTCTGAACTGGTGCCGACTGCAGGACTCGAACCCGCCACCTGATGATTACAAATTCTTCTGTTAAGATCACTTCAGGTAACAATAGACAACAGATTCAAGCACTTAGAGAAGCGGATCTAACTGTACCCCTACAACATCTAACTTTAACGTTGACACTTCGTTGACGTTTCCAGGCGCTCACGCCGCTTTGGCTGGGCGACTCAAGTCCACCACACTCGGCAAGACATTCTCCCAACGGGCTTTAATGCCTTCTAAGCAATCCGCCCAGCGCTCATTAACTAACTCTAATATACGCTGTCTGTCCAACAATAGGCAGCCGGACGAGCGATACCCCGCCACCCAGTCTCCAGTCGAGTCCCGATAGCTAATCGGTATGAACATTAAGTTATCAGGCTGATTAAGTAGAGTGAAGAGCCCTTGGAACTTGATCGGATGCGCTTCTAGCGTTTTCGTGGGCCATTCGTTCTCTTGAGCTCCGCATTGACCAAATATGGAATACGCACCACAAGCAAAGTCCACAAATTTTCTTGAGCTAACCAAGTCTAGCCCCATATCTCCTGAGGTTGGAATCTTAGCGATCTCAGCTTCATTGATGTAATGGGCGCCAATTTCTTTGGCCAGCACTTTGATTGCATTTCTTAGATTAGTTCCATAATGCATTCGACGGTCGTCAGAATTAGCATCAAACACGCGAACCGTCGCGCCAGGAGGTGCTAACGCCTTCAGCGCTTCCTTGCAAAAAGAAGTGAATTCTTTTGCCGCTTTCTGCGGAAATCCCTTAATTCTAAATGAGCGCAATCTAGAGCAAATTAGAAGGAGGAAATAGGCGCATTGTTTTTCTGTTCTAGCGCCCGCCTTCCACACCAGTTGATTTCCAATGACTCTAAATGGATAGAAATCATCAAAAGCGGCCTCGCGATACTCTAGAAGCTGCCAACAGTCCTCAATGCAACGATCGACCTCCTCAATCTTGTCGATTGCATGTTCGTCGTCATCGTCGTCGTCAGAAGCATCCTCTGAATCACTTGCAGCTGGCATCTCCTTAGATAAAAGTTCCAATTTAGCCTGGGACAGCTCATCAAGATTATCATAGCCAACGAGCAAAAGTAGCTCGGCCAAATCAGCCAACAAGTGCGGTCGAGATTTATGCAATACGCCAATTTCAAAACTCATCAGCGTCCCCGGCCTTCTTGTTTCTGAGGGATGTACCGATCTGCTTAATGAGGTTGTTGGATGCGCGGACAACACTCATCGCTTCCTCATCATAGTCAACATTCGCGACCAAAGAAGCGGCTTCTTCTAAAATCGACTGAGCTTCGTAGATCAAACCAACAAAATCGTTGTTGATACCGCTAGTAAGCCGGTAGGCGTATGACAGTGAGCTCTTGCTGCGCAGTGCAGCGAGGGCCTTGGGAGCAGCAACAATAGCCCCGAGAGTACGAAGATTTCGCGACTCACCAACAACAGTCTTACCGTTCTTCTTTTCGAATAACCAGCGAGCCAAGTCTTCGACAGCTGCTGTTTTCAAAACGCTGGGCTTGACTATGGGATTTGTAGGTTCCGTCTCTAAGTCTTCGCTAGCCTTGCTGATGCGCTTTGCTGCTCCTACAAATTCTCCGATTCGCTCATCAGCGAGCGCCGTAGACAGCAAGGAGAACTTGATAGATTCTTCGCCAAGTCCTTCAATACCAAAGAATTCTCTCTTTTCGATCAAGTCGTAGACAGCAAGAGCGTCTAGGCTTCGCTTAATATGATCCCGTCGACTACCGATTGTGCTTGCAACTTTGGCGTAGCGCTGATCCGGACTCAGCCTTTTAGACGTATCTTCGAAGAGCTGCTTAAGATAACGAGCCTTTGCTAACGGGTCCCATTCTTTAATGCCCGTGATATGGCGATAACCCAAATATGGAAGAACTTCCGCTCGCGTGTCACGAACGACAATTGGAATTTCGTCGGGAAAGTATGCCGCTGACTCCGAGATCGCAAGCATTTGCGAACTCGGCTTTTCACAATCATATGGATTGTGCAGAAGCTTAACGGCCGTTAACCGACGATTGCCTTCGATGACAATGTATTCCCCCTTCTTTTTCGGGTGTGGATACACGACCAATGGCTCGCCAGGAAAGAACCCATTGGTGCCAATAGCATTCATCAAGTCTTCAATTGCCGTGGATTTTGCAATCCACGTAAGCATCGCCTTCGCCGTTCGCGGTACGTTAACGGGCAGTCGAGGGTTGTCTATGTCGAGATGAAGTTTCTTATAATTAACAGTATCGATTACCGAACTCATAGTCAATCCCATATTGGAGGAAGCGCGCCAGAAACCGCAGCGAACAACGGCGGAGGAACGGCATTTCCGATCACTTTATATCGATCACGCAATCCTACGGTTTCTGGAAAACTGAACGTTTGAGGAAACCCTTGTAGAAGCTGCGCTTCTTCAAAAGAGAGACGGCGTGCAGGCTCATTTGAGCTAAAACGCCATTCATCTTCCTGCACCTTTTCTAATACCGGCGACCCTGGATAAAGTGGCATGTGCCGTGCATTACTTACGATAGTCTTACTTGGCAAATTCCACTCACGTCGGCGATCTCGAGACATGTAATACCAATGGAAATTTTCTTCCCAAAATTTTCCTACTGGCCATGCCGGGAGATGCCCAATAGCATCGGCCTGAGAAACGTAGGGATTCAATGCATTCGGCCCGTGGGTTGGTGCGGGAAACTCGTAGCGAATTCCAAAATCCGAGCGTATCCCTACAATAAATATTCTTCTGCGCTCTTGAGCAACACCGTAATTTGCTGCATTTAGAACTGAGTAATTAACGAGATAGCCGGCCGAGCGAAAGCGTCGAATTTGGTTGTTTAGAAGGTGCGAGTAATTCGAGTGCGTCATTCCTGACACATTTTCGACAATAAATGCTTTTGGTTTGATTTGCCGTAGCGCGCGGTCGAATTCACGATATAGGAAATTGATAGAGCGGTCAGTCTGCCTCGCGCCTCCTTGACTGAACCCCTGGCAAGGATAGCAACCAACAAGGAGCTGTGCCTTGGGGAAATTTTTGATGAGGCTAACATCTCCTAAGCGGAAATCGGTGTCCGGCAAATTGTGCCTATACGTTTCGGCAGCTTTCGGCAAAATATCATTTGCCATGAGCATGGAGAATCCATTCGTATGAAGACCCAAGTCTGATCCACCACAGCCACTGAAAAGAGAAACGGCGTCCATTAAACCGCTCCTCTCATGTTGAATTCGATGACCAGTCTGGCGTAATTATTCAACTGCATTAATCACCCGCATTCTTAACATTGATTTCGAAAGGCAAAGCCTTCTCTCGCGCAACTTTCGTTAGCATTATTCTGACAGCGTCGGAAATAGTTAGTCCCATTTCCGCTAATACAGTGGCAGCTTCGTCTTTGATAGTTTCATCAATTCGTGCACGAACGACAACATTTGTGGCCACGTTTTACTCCATTTGAGCTCCAATGGGCCACAGTGTAGCCCACGAATGTATGTCTAGTCTATTGATTCCTAAGAACTTTCTCATGCTGCAACTTCCTGTCCGCGTTCTCAACAAACTAGCTCTCTTAGAGACGTGACACAGGAGGACAGGTGTAAGACATGCGAAGATCACGCACGGCGCAAAGTGTCGATCTCGTTAGCCTTTGCCGCCGCTGCATAGGCGTAGGCGTAGCTAAGCATGTCGCGAAGGCTTACGTGACCCAGCACGTAATCTGCTTGCATTTTCAGATCGGTCTGGTCAGGTACCAAGCCTTCAAGTGCAAAATTTGCCTGCATTTGCAGGACGTGGCGAAGTCGTTCAGCTTCGGTCAGCTTCATTGCAGGGAACCTTTCTTTAGCTCCCGCATCCATGTTTCTATAGAAATCGACGAGCGTGCTGAGCTTCGATTGGCAAATAGCAGAAATTCTATTGCGCTATCATACGCGGTCGCGTTAAGCCATTCGGTGCGCCCCCCGCTGAAGAACCGTATCGGGCCCGTGCATGACGGCTTCCCATCAACATACGCAATATCACTGCACGGGGCGGCTACTCTCCAGTCAGCTAAATGTTGCAGTGCTGCGCGCTCCAGTTCGCGCGCATCTTGTCTATGAAGAGCATGTATTGCAACCGAGCGCTCTAAATCGAAGACATCCTCAACTCGTAAGTGAAGTTGAGGAAGATTGCAGATGCGTGTTAGTGGATCAATGGAAATTCCTAGCTTTACAGCTGCAATCTCTTTCAGGGCAAACACGTACACGAAGCACGGTGCATTAGCGTGCCGTGATGCCCGCATCTTTGAGTTGGTCTGTTCTCGACGCTGAGCCAGCATTTTTGCTCGGCAGGGCTTCATTTTCTCTTCCATACTCCCTCGTTGCTGTGTTGTACATTTTCTTGGTAATACCAAGGACTAGCTCAGAGCTTGTTGAGCTGGAGAACTAGGACCATCTCAGTTTTGTTCTTGTCCCTTGTCTTGTTCAAACTGAGTTTTGGAAGCCAGCCTGGGCTTGTACGGACAGTGGCGGCCTTGTCTTCAGTTAAGCCACCAATCACGACCAGCTCCCCATCCGCTACTGAAAGCGACGTTTTCAGCTCCCGTTTAATCAGGGTAGGAGAATTGTTCACGCCCGTGTTTGTGCTAACGAAACTAGACATCTGTTGAAGAACTTGTAAGTCGACGGAATTCTCATGTACCACTGGCAACAGCTCAAAGATGAGTCCACTCGACCGGTACTCCACGGACTGTACAGCGGCACCTGAAGACGGATACGATTCAGCTCCTAGAACCGGAACATCTTCGCCGACCGTGAAGCGGCCACTCTGTCCTGACTGGACGCGAAGTGTCGGCGTGGACTTTACAGTAAAACGACTATCGGTCGAGAGCGATGATAAAACCGCGTCAATCGTAGTGCTTCTAAAACTGATGTGACTGGTGTTCGAATTGCCTATCGAACCAAAAGACAGTCCGAGCTTGCCGCCGAGTAGATTTAATGCCAAGCTAAAGGCCGACCCGTCGTTGTTCGTGGTTTGTACCTCGTACAAAACTCCACGGACTAGGACATCACCAACGGCGGTATCAACCTGCGACAATAGCTTTTTTAACATTGTCACTTCGGCAGGTATGCCGGCGAAAACAAGGATATCGCTCTTGCGGTCGATGCTTGCTGCGGCCGATCCGGGAGGTGACGCTAACTGTTCAGTATCGTGCGATCATATTCCTCGCCGTAGCTGGCCTTTGTTTCGTGCAAAAGCTATGCTGGGCGACTTGATTGCTGGGTTCAGCAGTCCCGGCATTCAATCGCACCAGGAGCAGTTGGCAGCATGAGTTCACGCATTCATCCACAGGCCCGTACCACACCGAAGATCCGCCAGGAGATCAAGGATTCGGGCCTGTCTTCCAGAGAAGCTGCCAAGGTTTTCAACATCACGCGAGCCACTGCACAGAAGTGGCTTGGACGCGATGACGTACACGATCGCTCGCACCGCGCTCACACACTGCATACAACCTTGAGCCAGGCCCAGGAAGCCATTGTTCTGTCTCTGCGCCAGTCACTCTACCTGCCGCTCGACGATCTTCTGTTCATTACCAAGCAGTACATCAATCCGGCCGTCTCGCGCGCGGGCATTGCGCGCCTGCTAAAGCGTGAAGGCATGTCGCGCCTGACGGACTTGATTGCGACGGCAGAGGGAGAGAAGATCACGCCGAAGAAGACCTTCAAGGACTACGAACCCGGCTTCATCCACATCGATATCAAGTACCTGCCGCAGATGCCGGACGAGACCTCACGCCGCTATCTGTTCGTCGCTATCGATCGCGCCACGCGCTGGGTCTTCATGCACATCTACAGCGACATGACGGAGAAAAGTAGCGTCGATTTTCTGCGCCGTTTGAAGTTGGCTTCGCCGATCAAGATCAGCAAAATCCTGACCGACAACGGCTCGCAATTCACCGACCGTTTCACCACCAAGGACAAGAAGCCCAGCGGCAAACACGCATTCGACGTCGCCTGCGCAGCCCTGCCTGCAGAACATCGCCTGGCGCCGCCACGCCATCCGCAAACCAATGGCATGGTCGAGCGCTTCAACGGGCGCATCAACGAATTGCTGCAGCAGACCCGTTTCGATAGCCGGGCCGATCTGCAGGCCACTTTGCTGAACTATCTGAAGCTGTACAACCACCACATTCCACAACGCGCCATCGGCAGTAAAACCCCCATCCTCGCTCTCAAGGAATGGCAACAAAAGCGGCCGGAGTTATTCGTTAAACGCGTTTATGATCAAACGGGACTCGACAGCTAACTGCGCCGATTTGTCACTAGGTGAAGCATGCACAGCCCGACGAGCGGTGAACTCGCCCTTGAACAACGGGGAGAGCAGATCGACTAGGTAAGAGCCGTTACGATGACGGGGCACATACACGAACACATCGCGCACTTCCGCAGCCTTTTCCGCAGGAGGAGGTTTTTTGCCGATGAAATCCACGCCACTCCGACGAATTGCTACCAAGCCGAGCGAATCGAGGAACGCGGCAATGAAGGCGCGCAGATCGCCACTACGGGCATCGTAGCGGAAAGAAACGGACCGCTGATTGAATCGCCACGAGTTTTCTAGACACTCGACAGCCGTTGAAAATACTGCTTTTCGTACTCGACCGGCGACAAGTCATTGCTGAAGCTGTGCCGCCGCTTCGGATTGTAGAACATCTCGATATAGTCAAAGACGTCCTGCTTTGCTTCTTCACGGGTGCCGTATGTTTTGCGTCGAATTCGCTCCCGCTTGAGCAGTTGGAAGAAACTCTCAGCGACGGCGTTATCATGGCAGTTTCCGCGCCGGCTCATGCTTTGCTGCAGATTGTGCGCGTCCAGGAAATCGCGCCAATCATAACTGCTAAATTGACTGCCTTGGTCCGAATGCACCATCACCATATTCTTGGGTTGCCGGCGCCAGACGGCCATTAGAAGCGCGTTCATCGCCAACTCGCGATCAATACGTGAACTCATCGACCAACCGACTACCTGGCGCGAAAAAAGGTCGAGTACCACGGCCAGATAGAGCCAGCCTTCATACGTTCGGATATACGTAATGTCCGTCACCCAAACTCGATTGGGCTCCTGCACGTCGAACTGGCGCTGTAAATGATTTGGCGCCACAAGTGAAGGCACACCGCCACGTTTGTACTTGCGCTTGGCGTAGCCGGTCTGCGAGCGAATCCCGGCCGATCGCATCAGGCGGTGAACGCGATTGATGCCGCATTGTTCGCCCAGTTCGCGCAAGTCATCGCTGACCTTGCGGTAACCGTACACACTGCCGCTTTCGAGCCATGACTCCTTGATGGGAACCAGCAAGCGCTTGTCTTCCTTGGCGCGGCGGCTTTCGGGGTTCAGACGCCATGCATAGAAACCACTAGGATGCACGCCAAGCACCTTGCACAGCCGCCGCACCGGGAACTGGTCCTGTAACTCAACAATGAAGGTGTACCTTACCCGGACGTCTTGGCAAAGTACACCGCGGCTTTTTTCAAGATGTCGCGCTCCTCCGTGACGCGCTTCAACTCGGCCTTCAGGCGGCGCATTTCATCGGCCTGGGCATCAACCACCTTGCGCTCCTGTTCAGGCACACCGTAGCGTTTTGTCCAGGTGTAAAGGCTATGGATACTTACCCCCAGGCGCGCCGCTACTTCGCTTGCCGGGTGACCGCGCTCCGCCACTTGCTTGACCGCCGCAATCTTGAATTCTTCGGGATACCGCTTACCGCTCATACATTCTCCTTGTGCCCAACATTATGGCTCAGAAGTGTCTACGATAGTCGTGGCGATTCAGAGCGACAACATTAATCAGCCGTCTTCTACCCAAAGTGACAGTGGGAAGAATGCCGCGGTTGAGATGACCCAGCACTACACCAGGAGGGAGTCCCACGGCTTCAGCAAACTTCTCCAAGGTCATAAGGCCTACGAAGGCACCAGACAGACTTGCCGCCGAAGCGTGACCGACCGCCCCAATTTCTTCCATATTGCTCAGCACCGTGCATTCCTTTATCAGAGCTGTGTATATTTGACTGCTAAAGGGCAATATAAACACGAAAATTCTCCGTGTCAACATTTTTTATACGATGCTGTGTATTTTTGATACGATGATCGACATACTTAGCCGATGGGGAGTCAAATATGGATACGATTCAGTCAAGACTACGTGCTGTGATCGAAGCCGCAACTGATGAGCGTGGACGGTTTGCTGAGCTAGAGAAGCTGACGAAGGTGTCGGCGAATAGTTGGAAGAGCTTCTGGCATGGCCGCCAGCGGCCGACGTGCGACATGATTGAAGCTATATGCGTTCGATGGCCCCACTATGCGTTCTGGATCGCGACGGGGATTACGGACGCGAAATATGGGCATGTGAACGAACGAGGGGAGGCGAGCTTCCCGGAAAAACGGCGAGCACGTCGCAAGAAAGCGGAAGAGTACTGGGAACTAGCTGGGAGTATGCGTGCTTGGAGGAGTCACTGTGAAGCGAATCCAGATGCAGCAGACGACAGCGACGGAGTCATGGAGCGTAATGATGCTATCAGCCTGCTAGAGCTGGAGATTGGTCGGAATGCTGAACAACAAGCGCTTGCAAATATCGAAGATGCCGATCTGGTTGCTTCCTTGGTCAAGTTGAAGGTCTGTCATTCATTTTTAGACGAAGAGAAGCATGACGATTAAGAAAGCGGAAAATGGCTGGCTGGTAGACATTCAGCCAGGTGGACGCGGTCACAAACGCATTCGCAAGACGCTACCGACTAAGTCGGAAGCATTGCAGTTCGAAGCATGGGCCAAGACGCAAGTTGCGCAGAATGAGAAATGGGTAAAACCGAAGAAAAATCTGACGAAGCTTTCCGAGCTTATCGAGCTTTGGCAGTCCCACCACGGAATCCAACTTCGCCACACTAGGACATACAGCACGCTCTTACGCGTTTGCGAAGCGCTCGGAAATCCAATTGCCGAACAGCTGAAATCGGAGCACTTTGCAGCGTATCGCTCTAAACGACTGGCAGATGGGGTCTCACGAAACACGATCAATCGAGAGCATGCCTACTTGCGTGCCGTTTTCAACGAATTGATCCGCTTGGGCTTCTGGAATTCCGAAAATCCGCTCATGCGACTTCGACAGTTCAAAGTGGCTGAGCGAGAGCTGTCCTATCTCGACAACGAAGAGATTCGTACGTTGCTGGCGTCTCTGAGCGCACGGAAAGAGAAAGATGCGCTGCTCATCACCAAACTATGCCTTGCAACTGCTGCGCGTTGGAATGAAGCCGAGTCCTTGCGTATTTCGCAGCTTCATAGCGGCATGGTTCATTTCACGCAGACAAAGACAGACAAGAATCGATCAATACCTATCGACGAAGCGCTTTCAGACGAGATTCGTGACTTCTATAAGACTAGTGGGCGAGATGTGTCTGGTCGAATTTTCAAAAGCTCGGTTGGCGCGTTCAGAATGGCGGTAAAGGAATCGGGCATCGAACTGCTACCGGGCCAGCTCACCCATGTTCTGCGTCATACGTTCGCGAGCCACTTCATGATGAACGGTGGAAATATCCTAGCTTTGCAAAAAGTGCTAGGTCACTCTACCCTGCAGACGACTATGATTTACGCACACCTTAGCCCTGAACATCTCCAGGAAGCACGGCACCTGAATCCGCTGACTCGGCTGGGCGCCAATCTTTGTACGGCCTCACCTGACATACTCTTATGAAAAGGAGACTGCATGCCGAAGCAAACGAATGATGAGTCCGTTGATGCCGATCACAAGGAATGTGTTTCGCCTGACGACGAACTCTGCAGGTGTATCGATGCCGTGGTGGATCAGTTGCGCTTGGGAGCAGAAGAGGAGCCAAGCTTGGGAGGACTTTCAGCGACCGAACGGTGGCGTCGTGAAGAAGCTGTGAAGCAAGCGAATGCCTCTTTGTTCCTGGAAGGATTCTGCCCCTCCAAAGAAGCGCAGGACCGTGCTCGCCATTTCATCAATGGTGAAATCGATCTACCAACATTGACGCAAGCGACTTCTAATTCCAAGAGCACCAGAAATTCTCTTGATGACGACGGTTGACAGTTCGTTGACACTGCCACAAATGACAAGGGCTTACATCACTGTAAGCCCTTGATTTATTTGGTGCCGACTGCAGGACTCGAACCCGCCACCTGATGATTACAAATCAACTGCTCTACCTGATGAGCTAAGTCGGCTTAATCTTGCAACAACGATTATACGCTATTTGATCCGCGTCAACGTCGGGCGTCCGCCCTTCTTGGGCGGCTCGTCATTGTCGCCAGGCGTGGCGGCCGGCTCCGCAGCGGGCGATTCCGCTCCCTTGCCCGGCACCGCCGACAGCGACGGCGTAGCGGCCGCGTCGGACGCGGCAGGCGCCATCTCGGCCGCCGTTGCGTTCACCTCGAAAGCCATGCCCTGGCCGTTTTCGTTGGCATAGATCGCCAGCACGTTCTGCACCGGAATGTACAGCTCGCGCGAGACGCCGTTGAAACGGGCGCGGAAGTGGATCGCGTCGTTGTCCATCTTGAGGCCCGAGGTGGCGCCGTAGCTGATGTTCAGGATGATCTCGCCTTTGCGAACGTATTCCATCGGCACCGTGGTGGCGGCGTCGACCTTGACCGCGAGGTAGGGCGTGTAGCCGCTGTCCGTGCACCATTCGTAGATGGCGCGCAGGAGGTAGGGCTTGGTGGAGATCTCGGACATGGGACGTGATAAAAGAAGCAAACCTGTGCGCGCCAGTGTAGCGGATTCGCCGGGAGGGCGTCCGAAAAACCGGCGCGTACTGAATCAAACGATGCTGCATGCGGGCGCGCTGGCACGCCCGCAGCCGGCATCAGCGGCGCATCACCTTCTCGGACGGGGTCAGCGCTTCGATGTAGGCCGGACGCGAGAAGATGCGCTCGGCGTACTTCATCAGCGGGGCCGCGGTCTTGGACAGCTCGATGCCGTAGTGGTCCAGGCGCCAGAGCAGCGGGGCGATCGCGACGTCCAGCATCGAGAACTCGTCGCCCAGCATGTACTTGTTCTTCAGGAACAGCGGGGCCAGGGTGGTCAGGCGATCGCGGATTTCGGCCCTGGCCTTGTCGTGGATCTTGTCGTTAGTCTTGTTGCGCTCGCTTTCCAGCGTGTGCACGTGGACGAACAGTTCCTTCTCGAAGTTGAACAGCATCAGGCGGGCGCGCGCGCGCATCAGCGGGTCGGCCGGCATCAGCTGCGGGTGCGGGAAGCGCTCGTCGATGTATTCGTTGATGATGTTCGACTCATACAGGATCAGTTCGCGCTCGACCAGGATCGGCACCTGGCCGTACGGGTTCATGGTCGAGATGTCTTCCGGCTTGTTGAACAGGTCGACGTCGCGTACCTCGAAGTCCATGCCCTTTTCGAACAGGACAAGGCGGCAGCGTTGGGAGAACGGGCACGTGGTGCCGGAGTAGAGAACCATCATGGTTTATAGTTCCTTAAGAAACAATGGGGTGAAGCGCCGAGCGATTCACCCCGAAAAATGATTGCCCGTATTATAGCCAACCGGGCAATGAAAGCGAATTTACTTCACTTCTTTCCAGTAGGATTCGTTCAGCCGCCATGCCAGGAAGGCGAAAATCGACAGGAAGAGCAACACAATAACGCCCAACTTCTTGCGCGTGCCTTGCGCTGGCTCAGCCATCCAGCTCAGGTAGGCAACCAAGTCAGCCGTTGCGGTGTCAAATTCCTGCTGGCTCATCGTGCCCGGCTGGAGCTGTTCGAAACCGACGAAGGTGTGGACGGTCTTGCCCGCTTCGTGCGGGTCCGCCACCTCCTCGAACTTCGCCTGGCGTACGCCCTGCTGCTGCCACATCACGTGCGGCATGGCCACGTTCGGCACCACCATATTGTTCCAGCCGGTCGGACGGCTGTCGTCCCGGTAGAAGCTGCGCAGGTAGGTGTACAGGTAGTCCGCGCCGCTGCCCGCAGGCGAGGCCTTGGCGCGCGCGATCACCGACAAGTCCGGCGGCACCGCGCCGAACCAGGCCTTGGCGTCTTCCGGGCGCAGGGCGGTCGTCATCATGCCGCCAACCTTGTCTTGTGAAAACAACAGATTGTTCTTGATCTGATCTTCGGTCAGGCCAAGGTCGCGCAGGCGGTTGTAGCGCATGCTCGATGCCGAGTGGCAGTTCAGGCAGTGGTTGACGAACAGCTTGGCGCCATTTTGCAGCGACGACAGGTCGTGGCGATCCGGTGCGCGCTCCAGCGGGAACCCGCCCTCGGAGGCGAATGCCAGTCCCGGCACCAGTGCCAGGACCGCGATCAGTTTCTTCGCAAATTTCATGTTCTTGTCCTTGTGCTCTGGTCTGCGATTAGTGTGGCGTGAAGGTAACGCGCGTCGGGACCGGCTTGAACCGGCCCATCGTGCTCCACCACGGCATCAACAGGAAGAACGCAAAGTACAGCAGGGTCGCCACTTGCGAGATGATGGTGTAGGCCGGCGTCGGCAGCTGGGTGCCCAGGTAGCCCAGGGCCACGAAGCACACCGCGAACAGGATGTACACGTACTTGTGCCAGTCCGGACGGTAGCGGATCGAGCGTGCCGGCGAGTGGTCGAGCCACGGCAGGAAGGCAATGATCACCACCGACGAACCGAACAGCACCACGCCCCAGAACTTCGCGTCCAGCACCTGTGGCAGCATGCCGATGACCAGGAGCAGGCCGATGACCGCGACCGCGAGCTTGGTCTTGTAGGCCAGGCGCGACTTGAGCCAGACGAACACCACGTAGGCGGCGATCGCGGCCATCAGGACGTACATGAAATCGGCCGTGGTGGCGCGCAGCACCGAGTAGAACGGGGTGAAGTACCAGGTCGGCGCGATGTGCGGCGGGGTCTTGAGCGAATCGGCCGGGATGAAGTTGTTGTACTCCAGGAAGTAGCCGCCCATTTCAGGGGCGAAGAACACGATCGCCGAGAAGATCAGCAGGAACACCGAGACGCCGAAGAAGTCCTTGGTCGAGTAGTACGGGTGCGACATGATGCCGTCGACCGGATGGCCGTCCGCGTCCAGGTTGTCCTTGATCTCGATGCCGTCCGGGTTGTTCGAGCCGACTTCGTGCAGCGCGATCAGGTGCGCCGCCACCAGGCCCAGGATCACCAGCGGCAGGGCGATGACGTGGAAGGCGAAGAAGCGGTTCAGGGTGGCGTCGGAGACGACGTAGTCGCCGCGGATCCACAGCGACAGGTCGGGGCCGATCACCGGAATCGCGCCGAACAGGTTGACGATCACCTGGGCGCCCCAGTACGACATCTGGCCCCATGGCAGCAGGTAGCCGAAGAAGGCTTCGGCCATCAGGCACAGGAAGATCGCGAAGCCGAACAGCCAGATCAGTTCGCGCGGCTTGCGGTAGGAACCGTACATCAGGCCGCGGGCCATGTGCAGGTAGACCACGATGAAGAACATCGAGGCGCCGGTCGAGTGCATGTAGCGCACCAGCCAGCCCCACGGTACTTCGCGCATGATGTATTCGACCGAGCCGAAGGCCAGGTTGGCGTCCGGCTTGTAGTGCATGGTCAGGAAGATGCCGGTGACGATCTGCAGCACCAGCACCAGCATGGCCAGCGAACCGAACAGATACCAGACGTTGAAGTTCTTCGGGGCGTAGTACTTGCCCCACTGGTCGTTCCACAGCTTCGACAGCGGGAAGCGGTCGTCGACCCAGGCCAGCGCCTTTTCGCCGGCCGATGCGTGCGCCGGAACCTGTGTTTCCTTGAATGGACCGCCCATGTTATGCCGCGCCTTTCTCGTCTTTGCCGATCACCAGCATGTTGTCGGACAGGTACATGTAAGGGGGGATGTCCATGTTGGTCGGCGCCGGCTTGTTCTTGAACACGCGCGCCGACAGGTCGAAGGTCGACCCGTGGCAAGGACACAGGAAGCCGCCCGGCCAGTCGTTGGGCAGGTTGGGCTGGGGGCCGGACGCGAGGCGCGAGGACGGCGAGCAGCCGAGGTGGGAGCAGATGCCCACCGTGACCAGCACTTCCTTGTGGTCTTCGCGCGCACGCCATACGTTCTTGGCGTATTCCGGCGTCGGCAGCTGGAAGTCCTTGTCGGAGTTCGGGTCGGCCAGTTCGTCGGTGTGTTCATCCAGCGTGGCCATCATCTCCGGCGTGCGGCGCAGGATCCAGACCGGCTTGCCGCGCCATTCGACCACTTTCATTTCGCCCGGCTTGACGTCGGAGATGTCGACCTCGACCGGGGCGCCGGCGGCTTTCGCTCGCTCCGACGGCTGGAAGGTGCTGACAAGAACGCCCGCCGTGGATACCCCGACAACGCCGCCTGCTGCGCATGTCGCAACGAGCAGTCCGCGTCGGCCTGAATCGACCTGCTTTTCATTACTCATACCAACCCCACTCCGTGAAAATACGAATCCTAAGAATCAATAAAGAGCTATCAGCAACACAAAATTATATGTGAAGGGCAATATCGATTGGAAAAAAATTATCAGGCGGACACATCCAGCGGAATATTCGTGCCTCCCTGGCGCGCCGATCGGCCTCGAACGTGCGTGTGCATCCGCAGCATTGACGCTTGCGGTATCATGAAATCGCTTGACTCAATAACAATCAAGGAGCGTACATGTCCATGCTAGGGGAGTTCAAAAAGTTTGCAATGCGCGGTAACGTCGTCGATCTCGCAGTCGGCGTCATCATCGGCAGCGCGTTCAGCAAGATTGTCGATTCACTGGTCAAGGACGTGATCATGCCGCCGATCAGTATGTTGTTTGGTGGCCTCGATTTTGCCAATTACTACCTGCCGCTGAACGGCCAGGCCAGTACTTTGCCGCTGGCGGAAGCGCAGAAGGCCGGCGCCGTGCTCGCCTACGGTAACTTTTTAACCATCCTGCTGAACTTCATCCTGCTCGCGTTTGTCATCTTCCAGATGGTGAAGCTGGTGAACCGCATGCGCGGTCCGGTCGAGGCGCCGACCCCGGTGGAGAAGGAAGAAATCCGGCTGCTGCGCGAGATTCGCGACGCACTGAAAAAATAGGCATCGACATGAACGACAGCGTCCACCAACTCAAGCCGCAGGCCACCGGCCCGCGGCGCCGGCCCGGCGCCTTGCGGCGTTTCTGGCTGCTGTTCGCGCAAACCGTCACGGTCGCGCTGGCGCTGTATTTCGTGATCTCCACCATGCGGCCCGAATGGCTGGAGCGCGCGCCGACCCGGGTCGCGCTCGGCCCGGCGGGCCAGGCGGTGCCGGTGCTGCAGGCGCCCGGCCTGCCTGCCGGCGGCAGCTACCGCGAGGCGGCAGCACGCGCCATGCCGGCGGTGGTCAACATCCTCACCAGCAAGGCCTCGCGCGAGATGCATCCGCTGCTGAAGGACCCGTTCTTCCGCCGCTTCTTCGGCGAGCGCATGCCCCCCGACGAGCAGATGGCCAGCCTCGGCTCGGGCGTGATCGTCAGCCCCGACGGCTACATCCTGACCAACAACCACGTGGTCGAAGGCGCCGACATCATCGAAGTCGGCCTGGCGGACGGGCGCAAGGCGCCGGCGCGCGTCGTCGGCACCGATCCCGAGACCGACCTGGCCGTGATCCGCATCGCGGCGCGCGACCTGCCGGTGATGGTGCTGGGCGACCCGGAAGGGGCGCGCGTGGGCGACGTGGTACTGGCCATCGGCAATCCTTTCGGCGTGGGCCAGACCGTCACCCTCGGCATCATCTCGGCGCTGGGGCGCAACAACCTGCACATCAACCACTTCGAGAATTTCATCCAGACCGACGCCGCGATCAACTTCGGCAACTCGGGCGGGGCGCTGGTCGACACCAACGGCCACCTGCTCGGCATCAATTCTGCCATCTATTCGCAGACCGGCGGCTCGGTCGGCATCGGCTTCGCGATTCCGGTCAGTACCGCCAAGACGGTGCTGGACTCGATCGTCAAGCACGGCCAGGTGGTGCGCGGCTGGATCGGCATCGAATCGCAGGACATCACGCCCGAGCTGGCCGAAAGCTTCGGCCTGGGCCGCTCGAGCGGCGCCATCATCGCCGGTGTGGTGCGCGGCGGACCGGCCGACCGCGCCGGCATGCGCCCGGGCGACATCCTGGTGGCGGTTGGCGGCAAGACGGTGGCCAATACCAGCGAGATGCTCAAGCTCATCGCCGCGCTCGAGCCGGGCGAAAAGGCGCCGCTGCGCATCCTGCGCAAGAACCGCGAGTCCACGCTCGACGTCACCGTCGGCAAGCGCCCGCGCCAGATTCAATAAATTTCATCCGGACCCCTGCATGCACCTGCGTGACCTGACACAGTTTTTAAGCGAGCTCAGCGAGAACAACAACCGCCCCTGGTTCCTCTGGAACAAACCCCGCTACGACATCCTGCGCGCGGAATTCCTGCAGGTGGTGACCGAACTGATCCAGGAACTGGGCACGTTCGACAGGCAGGTGGCGGGCTGCGACCCCAAGAAGGCCCTGTTCCGCATCCACCGCGACGTACGCTTCGCCAAGGACAAGCGGCCCTATAAAACCCATTTCTCGGCCGGCATCGCGCCGCTCGACAAGCGCCGCCCGAGCGCGGCGGGCGGGCCGACCTATTACTTCCACATCGAAGCGAACGGCAACCTGCTGTTCGGCGCGGGCGAGTACCTGCCGCCGTCACACCGGCTGAAGGCGATCCGCGAACACGTCGTCAACGATGCGACAGGCTTCAATAAAATGTTGAAGAATAAGCATCTTCGCGCGACCTACGGCGACCTGCAGGACGAGGACAAGTTGCAGCGGCCGCCGAAGGGCGCCGACCCGAACCACCCGCTGGTGGAATACCTGAAGCTGAAAAGCTTTTTCGTCTGGGTCGAGGTGCCGCTGCTGCTCAATGCCCCCGAATTGCTGGTGCCGCAGCTGGCAAGCGGCATGAAGGATGCGTTTGCGCTGGTCAGCTGGCTGCGCACGGTACCCGAGCTGGCGGCAGCAAGCGAAGAACAGGATTAACAGACCGAGGAGGGCGACATGGCCTTGCAACACGCAGTTTCGGGCGAACGTATCGCCTTGCAGCGCGGCGACGACGACATCGCCCATTTCACATCGATTGCGCTCATCAAGACCGAGCACATGGAACTGATCCGGCTGGTGGTTCCCAAAGAAAAGCCCATGCCCGAGCACCGGGTGGAGGGCGAAATGACCCTGGTGTGCCTGGAAGGCGAGATCGCCTTCGATGCGCACGGACGCACCACCATCCTGCGGCCCAACGAGATGGTGTACCTGGCGGGCGGGGAGCCGCATGCCATTCGTGCCAACAAGGATGCGGTGGGTCTCATGACCATCCTGCTGGGGCCGGTTCGCACGGGCGGGCCGACGAACCATCCGCGCGGGTCGGGGAACTGATTGCTCCCCCCTTGCGCCAGCGCTTTGCCGCGGCAAGCGCCGGCGCAAGGAATCAGGCCAGCTCGTCGCGCGGATCGCGCGCCAGCAACTGCTGGGTCATCTCCGCCGCCGAGGCGCCGTCGAACAGCACTGCCGCCACCGCTTCGGTGATCGGCATGTCCACGCCCAGCTTGCGTGCCAGCGCGCGCACCGACTTCGAGCACGGCACGCCTTCGGCCACGTGACCCAGTTCGGCCACGATGGTGTCGAGCTGCTTGCCCTGGGCCAGCGCCAGGCCCACGCGGCGGTTGCGCGACAGGTCGCCGGTGCAGGTGAGAATCAGGTCGCCCATGCCGGTCAGTCCCATGAAGGTGACGGGCTGGGCGCCAAGCTGCACGCCGAGGCGGGTGATTTCGGCCAGGCCGCGGGTGATCAGGGCCGCGCGCGCGTTCAGGCCCAGGCCCAGGCCGTCGGCGGTGCCGGTGGCGATCGCCATCACGTTCTTCACCGCGCCGCCCACTTCCACGCCGATCATGTCGTCGCACGAGTAGACGCGCAGGTTGTCGGCATGCGCTGCCGCCACCACGCGCTCGCGCAGGGCTTGCGAGCTCGAGGCCACGGTCAGGGCGCAAGGCAGGCCGCGCGCCACTTCCTGGGCAAACGAGGGGCCCGACAGCGCCGCGCAGGGCAGCGCATCGCCCAGCACCTCGACCTTGACCTGGTGCGGCAACAGGCCGGTGCCGGCTTCGAAGCCCTTGCACAGCCAGACCACGTTCGGTACCGGGCGGCCTTTCAGTCGTTCGAGCAGCGGACGCAGGCCGGCCACCGGGCAGGCCAGGATCAGGAGCGGCGCCTCGTCTTCGCGCGCCTCGATGACATGCGCCAGGGCGGCGTCGAAATCGGCGCTCAGCTTCAAGGCATCGGGCAGTGGGTGGCCGGGCAGGTAGTGCAGGTTCTCGCGCGCCTGCCGGGTCTCGGCGATCTGTTCGGGATTGCGGCCCCACAGCAGCACGTCGTGACGCGCCGCCAGGGCAATGGCCACGGCGGTGCCCCAGGCGCCGGCGCCCAGGACGGTGATCTTGGAGGGAGTTGTATGTTCTTGCATGCGCTTTAGCTAGTAATAATCTCGAAACGCGTGCGGACCTGCAATTACAGGCCCCAAACGTCGTTGGGCCGGACATAGCCGGTAATGCCGTCACGGTGGCGCACCCGGATCCATGCCATGGCGGTCGGGTCGACCAGTTCCAGCACGACCCCCTTGTCGGCAGTCATCAAGACCTGCGAACCCTCGTCGGGGCCGGCAAAGACCTTGGCGCCCGGGGTGTGCACGACCACGTTGCGGCGTGCACTCAAGCCCCTGGCCTGGGTCCAGGCCAGGTCGCCATTGGCGTCGCGCACCTTGGCCCAGTCGCCATAGCTGGATACTACCTGCAAGGGCATGCCGGGCGGCGCGACATACATCGGCGTGCCCTTGAGCGAGGGGGTGTCGTACAGGATGACCTGGACTGCGCCGACGCTCTTGAAGTCGTAGGCGGACGCTGCCGGTGCCACCAGGAGGAGCACGCTTGCAAGGAGACGGGATGGAATCATGGCGGGCCGAAGACGGGTGACGGAGGATGAACCGCCGCGGATGAACCGGGACGCCGGAGGTACGGGCACCGCGTCGCGGTACCCGTCAAGAGCACGGCTTACTGTGCCGGAGCGTCGGCAGCCTGCGTCATTGCCTGCTGGCGTTGCTGGTAGAAGGCTTCGAAGTTGATCTCGGCCAGGTGCACCGGCGGGAAGCCGGCACGGCTGATCACGTCAGCGATGTTGGCGCGCAGGTAAGGGTAGACGATGTTCGGGCAGCCGATGCCCAGCAGCGGATCCATCTGCTCGGCCGGGATGTTGCGGGCTTCGAAGATGCCAGCCTGCTTGCCTTCGACCAGGAACGCAACCTTGTCCTTCAGCTTGGCGGTGACGGTGATGGTCACGGTCGATTCGTAGATGCCTTCGGCGATCGACTCGGCGCCGACGTCCAGCGACACTTCGATGGTCGGGGCTTCCTGCTCGAGGAAGATGGCTGGGGAATTCGGTTGCTCCAGCGACATGTCTTTCAGGTAGACGCGTTGGATTTGGAATACTGGTTGCAGGTTTTCGTCGGACATGGAACGCTTTCGTTTTAAATGATGGTGGACGGACGCGCCGTCCCGGTACTTTGGTCAAACGCGAGGGTAATTGTATCAAAATCAATTCTGATGCAATACCCCCGCAAAGCCGGCCCCCAAAGCCCGTCAATCCAGGCTGAGTACGTACTTACTGACTACGTACTCACTGACTGTCATTGCCCTTGCAGCAGCGGCTCCAGGCGGCCGGCCTGGTCGAGCGCATACAGGTCGTCGAAGCCGCCGACGTGGGTATCGCCCACGTAGATCTGCGGTACGGTGCGGCGGCCGGTGCGCTGCATCATGATCTGGCGCTGCTCCGGATCGAGGTCGATGCGAATCCGTTCGATGTCGGTCACGCCCTTGGCTTCGAGCAGGCGCTCGGCGCGGACGCAGTAGGGGCAGCTGGCGGTGTGGTACAGAACGACGTGTGCGGTCATGGTGCTTCCTCCTGAATACTTGTTTCCGTTATTTGGTCACCGGCAGGCCGGCCGCGATCCAGGCAGCCTGGCCGCCTTCGAGCGCGTGCGCGTCTTCGAAACCGGCCGCCGCCAGCAGTCGTACCGCCTTGTCGGCACGGGGGCCGTTCTGGCAGACCACGATGACGCTGCGGTTCTTCGACTTTTCCAGCTCGCCGACCCGGTTGGCCAAGTCTGCCAGCGGAATGTTTTTGGCGTCGCGCACGTGGCCTGCGGCAAATTCCTCGGCAGTCCGCACGTCCAGCACGAGGCTCTTGCCGCGGTTGATCATCTGCGTGGCCTGCAGCGGGGTGGCGCGCTTGCCGCGCGGGGCCAGGGCCGGCCAGAGCAGGGCGCCGCCCGAAATCACGGCAATTGCTACGACGAAGATATTATCGAGAATGAAATTCACAAGGGTTCCGTTGGTTGAAGTGAATCGGGGCATTATAAAATAGATGCTGGACCGGATTTCATCGCAACATCGCACCTTTCCATCTTTGAAGAAGAGCTTATGTACAAAATCGTATTCATGCGCCACGGCGAATCCACCTGGAACCTGGAAAACCGCTTCACCGGCTGGACCGACGTCGACCTGACCGAGAAGGGCATCAACGAAGCCAGGACGGCCGGCCGCGCCCTCAAGGACGCCGGTTTCACCTTCGACCTGGCCTATACCTCGGTGCTCAAGCGTGCGATCCGCACCCTGTGGCTGGCGCTGGACGAGATGGACATGATGTACCTGCCGATCAAGAACGACTGGCGCCTGAACGAGCGCCACTATGGCGCCCTGCAGGGCCTGGACAAGGGCGAAACCGCCGCCAAGTACGGCGACGAGCAGGTGCTGGTCTGGCGCCGCAGCTACGACACCCCGCCCCCTGGCCTGGAAGAAAACGATGAGCGCACCTCGTTCCACGACCCGCGCTACGCCGGCCTCGACAAGTCGCAGATTCCGCTGACCGAGTGCCTGAAAGACACCGTGGCCCGCGTGATGCCGGCCTGGGACGAGGAGATCGCCCCGGCCATCCGCGCCGGCAAGAACATCCTGATCTCGGCCCACGGCAACAGCCTGCGCGCCATCATCAAGATGCTGGACAACATCAGCGACACCGACATCGTCGGCCTGAACATCCCGAACGGCCAGCCGCTGGTGTACGAACTCGACGCCGACCTGAAGCCGATCAAGCACTACTACCTGGGCGACCAGGATGCGATCGCCGCCGCCATGGCGGCCGTGGCCAACCAAGGGAAGGCGAAATAAGTCTTGCGTTTGCCATTCACGAAGTCGGCAGGTAGCGCACTGATCTGTGCGCTGCTTGCCCTCGCGCTGTCCGATGCCGCCTTTGCCCAGCGCCAGACCGACCGCAGCCGCCAGAAGGCCGTTGCGGAAAAGCAGCGCGCCGGCATCAAGCAGAAACTGGAGGCGATCAAGCGCGACATCGCCCGCACCGAGGACGCCCGGGACGACGCCGCCGACGAGCTGGCGGAGTCCGAGGACGCCATCTCCGACGCCAACCGCGCGCTGCGCGAGCTGGCCGAGGAACAGGATGCCACCAGCACGCGCCTGCACGCGCTGGCGAACGAGGGCGAGCGGCTGCAGCAAACAATTGTTAATCAAAAGAAACAATTGTCACAGCTGCTGCGCGAGCACTACGTGGCCGGCAACGAAGACCGCATCAAACTGCTGCTGTCCGGCGACAACCCGAACCGCATCAACCGCGACCTGCAAATGATGGCCTACGTGTCGCAGGCGCAGGCACGCTTGCTGTCCTCGCTGCGCGCCAACCTGGCCGAGGTCGAGGCCAACCGCGACAAGGTCGAGAACGCCCAGCTCGAGCTGCAGGAAATCGCAGGCGAGCAGCAGCAGCAGAAACAAAAGCTGGAACAGGAAAAGGCCAAGCGCGCCGCGCTGCTGCAGAACCTGTCGACCCGCCTGGCCGACCAGCGCAAGCAGGTCGACCGCCTGGAGCGCGACGAACAGCGCATGTCGGGCCTGGTCGACCGCCTGTCGCGCCTGATCCGCGAGCAGGCCGAGGCCGAACGACGGCGCCGGGCCGCGCTGGCCGCCGCCAAGGCCAAGGCCGAGGCCGCAGCCAAGGCGCGCGCCCTGGCCCGCGCCAAGGCCGCCGCCGAGAAGGCCGAGCGCGAACGCATCGCGCGCCAGAGCGGCAAGCCGGCGGCCAGGCCGGAACCCGAACCGGAAGCGCCGCGGGTAGCCGAGCAGCCCGAGCGGGCAACGAAACCGGAGGCCGCCCCACCGCAGGAAGTGGCGCTGGCGCCGCCCGCGCCGCCCGGCGCCTTCGCCAGTCTCAAGGGACGCCTGACGGTGCCGGTGAACGGCAACGTGGCCGCCCGCTACGGCACCCGCCGCGGCCAGGGCCCGAGCTGGAAGGGTACCTTCATCAAGGCGCCGGAAGGCGCCGAAGTGCGCGCCACCGCGGCGGGCCGGGTGGTGCACGCCGACTGGCTGCGCGGCTGGGGCAACGTGATCATCATCGACCATGGCGGCGAGTACCTGTCGATCTACGGAAACAATTCGGCCCTGCTCAAGCGCGTCAACGACATGGTGCGGGCCGGGGACGTGATCGCCAGTGCGGGCAATACCGGCGGTAACGAGGAATCGGGGCTATACTTTGAGCTCAGGCATCGCGGCCAGCCCTTCGATCCGGCAGGCTGGGTCAAATTCTAGGGGCGCACTACATGGGTAAGGCAAAGAACATCGGGCTGATCGGACTGGGCATGGTGGCCGGCGTGGCCGCTTCCTTCCAGTTCTCGGCCCACGCGCAGAAAGACATGGGCTCGCCGCTTCCGCTCGAGGAGCTGCGCCAGCTGGCCGACGTCTATGGGCTGATCAAGTCCGACTACGTCGAGCCGGTCGAGGACAGGAAGCTGCTGTCCGAAGCGATCGGCGGCATGGTCGCCTCGCTCGACCCGCATTCCGTCTACCTGGACCAGAAGGCCTACAAGGAGATGAAAGAGGCGGTGCAGGGCAAGTTCGTCGGCGTCGGCATCGAAGTGGCCAGCGAAGACGGCTACGTCAAGGTCGTCGCCCCGATCGAGGATACACCGGCGCACAAGGCCGGCATCAAGTCCGGCGACCTGATCACCCGCATCGACAACGTCCCGGTGCGCAACATGTCGCTCGACGAAGCGATCAAGCGCATGCGCGGCAAGGCCGGCAGCAAGGTCACGCTCACCATCGCGCGCCGCGGCGAGGACCGCCCCTGGGTGGTGCCCCTGCAGCGCCAGGAAATCGTGGTCGCCAGCGTCAAGGGCAAGATGGTCGAGCCGGGCTATGCCTGGCTGCGCGTGAGCCAGTTCCAGGAGAATACCGTCGAAGAGCTGGCCAAGAAGGCCAAGCTGCTTTACGCCGAGAACCCGGACATCAAGGGCCTGGTGCTCGACCTGCGCAACGACCCGGGCGGGCTGCTGCCGGGCGCGGTCGGCGTGTCGGCCGCCTTCCTGCCGCAACCGGAGCAACTGATTGTCTCGACCAAGGGCCAGTTGCCCGATTCGAACCACCAGTTCTACGGCCGCCGCGAGTTCTACGCCCAGCGCGGCGCCGATCCGCTGGCCGGCTTGCCGGCCGGCCTGAAAACGGTGCCGATGGTGGTGCTGGTGAACGGCGGTTCGGCCTCGGCCTCCGAGATCGTCGCCGGCGCCCTGCAAGACTACAAGCGCGCCATCATCATGGGCAGCCAGACCTTCGGCAAGGGCTCGGTACAGACCCTGCGCCAGTTGTCGCCCGATACCGCGGTCAAGCTGACCACGGCGCGCTACTACACCCCGAAGGGCCGCCCGATCCAGGCCACCGGCATCGCGCCCGACATGCGGGTCGACGAAACCGCCGACGGCGACGCCCTGGCCGTGCTGCGCGTGCGCGAAGCCGACCTGCAGCGCCACCTGGCCGCGGAAGGGGAGGCGGCGCCCGCCGCCAAGGACCAGCAAGAGGCGCTCGCGGCACAGCAGCGCGCGCTCGTCCTGCTGAAAGACCGCAAGCCGCTCGACTACGGCAGCAAGGACGACTTCCAGCTGGCGCAGGCGATCAATCACTTCAAGGGGCAGCCGGTGCAGCTGGCCAAGGCCGAGCCCGAGGCCGAGAAGCCGGCGGAGACCAAGGCGCCGCCGAAGAAGTAACAGGTGAATGCCGGCTCTATGATGCAGTTGTAGGGTGGGCGGCTTCGCCGCCCGCGCGTTCAAACATGGCTTGAACAGACGTCTCGTCGATTCTCAGGCTGGTTGAACGCGCGGCGTTTGTAATTCAGGCCACTGGCCTGAATTACCCCGCCCACCCTACGAACCCCGCCCCACCTTCGTCACCGCTTGCATGAACGACACCCAACTCCTGCGCTACTCCCGCCACATCCTGCTCGACGAGATCGGCATCGAAGGCCAGCAGCGCCTGCTGGACGCGCACGCCCTGGTGATCGGCGCCGGCGGCCTGGGGTCGCCCGCCGCGCTCTACCTGGCCTCCGGCGGCATCGGCCGCATCACCCTGGTCGACGACGACGAGGTCGATCTCACCAACCTGCAGCGCCAGGTCATGCACAGCACGGCCCGCATCGGCCAGCCCAAGGTCGAGTCCGGCCGCACGGCCCTGCTGGCCATCAACCCCGACATCACGGTGACCGCCTTGCGCGAACGGGCCGGCGGCGAGCGCCTCCGGGAACTCGTCCGCGCAGCGACGGTCGTACTCGACTGCAGCGACAATTTCGCCACCCGCCACGCCGTCAACCGCGCCTGCGTGCAAGAGGGCAAGCCGCTGGTGTCCGGGGCGGTGATCCGCTTCGACGGCCAGTTGTCGGTGTTCGATACCCGTGCGCCCGCCGCCCCCTGCTACGCCTGCCTGTTCCCGGCAGACAGTCATGTCGAGGACGTGGCCTGCAGCAGCATGGGCGTGTTCGCGCCCCTGGTCGGCGTGGTCGGCGCCATGCAGGCGGCCGAGGCCATGAAGCTGGTGGCGGGCATCGGCGAGCCGCTGGCCGGGCGCCTGCTGCTGCTCGACGGGCGCGCCATGGACTGGACCGCGGTCAAGGTCGCCCGCAACCCGGCCTGCCCGGTCTGCGCCGAGCGCGCGCTAGCTGCGCAATGAGCAGTTCGACAAGCGCGTATTAAGACAAGGTTAACGGGGCGCTCCAGATTACAATTGCTCGCGTGCATGTGTAGCTCCTGCCCCCATGTGGCCTTATACTGTCAGCCTTCAACCGACGTCCTTACAAAGATTAATCCATGCAAATTGATTCGCAACGCAAGCAGCGCCGCGCCGGCGGTTTCACCCTGGTCGAGATCATGGTCGTCGTGGTCATCATCGGTATCCTCGGCGCCCTGGTCGTGCCGAAACTGCTGGGCCGTACCGGCGAGGCGCGCGTCACCGCCGCCCGGACCGACATCGCCACCATGATGCAGGCGCTCAAGCTCTACAAGCTGGACAACCAGCGCTATCCGAGCACCGAGCAGGGCTTGCAGGCCCTGATCACCAAGCCGACCGCGGGTCCGGCGGCAAATGGCTGGAAGTCCGGCGGCTACATGGAAAAGCTGCCGAAAGACCCATGGGGCAACGCTTACCAGTACCTGTCGCCGGGCATCCACGGCGAAGTGGATATCTTCTCGCTGGGCGCCGACGGCCAACCCGGCGGCACCGGTGAGGATGCCGACGTCGGTTCCTGGGAATAAGGCTTCCGATGCGGGCCCCGAGCGCCCTGCGCCGTCGTTTGCCGAGCGCCGGCTTCACCCTGGTGGAGCTATTGGTCGTGATGGTCATCATCGGCATCACGCTGGGCCTCGCATCGCTCAACGCCATTCCCTCGCCGCGCCAGGACCTGCAGCAGGAGGCCCAGCGCATCGCCCTGCTGCTGCAGCTGGCGCGTGACGAAGCCATCGTGCGCAACCGCCTGGTGGCTTTCGAGGCCAATCCCGAGCGCTACCGCTTCGTGGTGCGCAACGACACCGGCTGGGAGGCGGTCACGCGCGACGACCTGCTGCGCGAACGCACGTTCCGCGGCGCACCACTGCAACTGGTGCTGCAGCCGACCATGAGCAGCGATCCCGGCAACGTGCGCATCACCTTCGGCCGCGAGCCGGTCGACAAGCCGTTCGTGCTGACGCTCGCCAGCCGCGGCAACGCGGTCGCGATCCGCGCCGACGGCATTGGCCACTTTACGGTGGAATAAGCGATGCAAGCACGCGGCCCGTTCACCTCCCGAGGTTTCACCCTGCTCGAAGTGCTGGTCGCGCTCGTCATCGTCGGCACTGCGCTCGGCGCCGGCCTGCGCGCCGTCGGCAGCCTGACCTCCAACAGCGCCGGCCTGCGCGCCTCCATGATGGCCACCTGGTCGGCCGAGAACCGGCTGGTGCAGATCCGCCTGGGCAGGGAATTCCCCGAAGTCGGCAAGCGTGACTTTCCCTGCGCGCAGGGCGACCTCCAGCTGATCTGCCAGGAAGAAGTCCTGACCAGCCCGAACCCGCAATTGCGCCGGATCGAAGTGTCGGTGTATGACGGCGAACGTCCGGACCGCCGCATCGTCAAACTGGTCCAGCTCGTGTTGAGGCCTTCGCCACGCACATGAAGACCAGCATCCAACTGCGCCTGAACCAGCGCCGCCGCGGTTTCACCCTGGTCGAACTGCTGGTGGCGATCAGCATCCTCGCCATCCTGGCCGTGCTCGGCTGGCGCGGGCTGGACGGCATCGTGCGTGCCCGCATCGCGCTCACCGAGCAGATGGAAGTCACGCGCGGCATGCAGCTGTCCTTCGCCCAGATGCAGAGCGACAGCGAGCACCTGGCCGGGCGCGAGATCCTCGGCCGCCGTCCCAACCTGCTGTGGGACGACAACCGCCTGACGCTGGTGCGCAAGGTCTATAACGAAAACGAACCCACGCAGCTGGTGGTCGTGTCCTACCGCGTGGTGAACGGCAGCCTGGTGCGGCGCGAATCGCCCGGCACGCGCGACCTGGCACAGCTCGAGGCGCTGTGGCAGTCGATCGCCGGCGACGCACCGTCCGAATCGGCGCCGCCGGTGGTGCTGCAGACCGGCGTGGCCGCGATGCAGGTCCAGGCCTGGCAGAACAATGCCTGGCAGAAAGAGCCGGTCGCCGCCGCCGACGGCGAGCAGGCGACCGGGCCCGAAGGCATCCAGGTCGGCCTGACCGCCGCCGGGCTGGCCGCGCCGATGGTGAAATCCTTCCTGCTCGGAGGCACCTGATGCGGCCCTTTCCACTGAAAACCCGCCAGCGCGGCGTGGCGGTCGTCACCGCGCTGCTGCTGACCACGCTGGCCATCTCGATCGTCGCCAGCCTGTTCTGGCAACAGCAGGTGCAGGTCCGTTCGATGGAAAACCAGCGCCTGCACCTGCAGACCAAGTGGATCCTGCGCGGCGCCCTCGACTGGGCCAGCCTGGTGCTGCGCCAGGATGCCTACACCTCGACGTACACCTCGCTCGACCAGGTCTGGGCCACGCCCCTGGCCGAGACCCGCCTCGACCAGTACATCGAGCGCGAGCGGGTCGAGGGCGAAACCTTCGACGCCACCCTGTCCGGCAACATCACCGACGCCACCTCGCGTTACAATCTCGTCAATCTCGCACGAGACCGCCAGAAAAACCCGCAGCAGCTGGAGATCTTCCGCCGCTTGCTCGACAACCTGCGCCTCGATGCGCGCCTGGCCGACCGGGTGGCGAATTTCGTGGCGCAGGGCCAGCAGGTGGTGACGGTGCCGGTGGATGAGAACAGCCCGCCGCCGCCGCCGCCACCGCCGCCGCCCGCGGGAATGACGCCGGTGCCGCCGGCGAACGGCGTGCCGATCCCGGTGCTGCGGGTGGAGGACCTGCTGGCGGTGCAGGGGATCACGCCCGAGGTCCTGGAGCGGCTGCGGCCTTTCCTGATCGTGCTGCCCGGTACCGAGACGACGAAGCTGAACGTGAATACCGTGCCGGCCGAGTTGCTGGCGGCGCTCGTGCCGGGGATGTCGCTGTCCCAGGCCAACAGCCTGGTGGAGCGGCGCAAGCGGGTGGCGCCATGGCGCGACACGACGACGTTTGCCAGCGAGGTAGGCGCCGACCCGCAACTGGCCGACACCAGTGACGTCAAGAGCAACTGGTTTATCGTACAGAGCCGTATCCGGCTCGACCGCGCGGCACTGAATGCGGAGTCGCTGATCAGGCGTAATCCTGCTCCCATGGTCGGCGGCGGCACCCAAGTAATCTGGACCCGCCAGAACTAGAAGAAAGCGAGACAGTTTGACTACTCTTTATATCCGGCACCCGGCCAGAGCCGAAGGCGAAGGCGCGTTGTGCCGCTTTGCGGTGGTGCTCGATTCCGGCGCCATCGCGCAGCAGGGCGAAGGCCTGCTGCGCCAGCTCGGCGACGTGGTCGCCGCCAGCCGCCGCGTGGTGCTGCTGCTGGCCGGCGCCGACGTCACCCTGCTGCCGGTCCAGGCCCCGCCGCTCACCGGCGCGCGCCTGCGCGCGGCGCTGCCGGCCCTGGTCGAGGAACATATCCTGGGCGACCCGCTCGACTGCGTGCTGGTGGCCGGGCCCGCCTTGCCGGACGGCCGCCGACCGGTCGGCGTGGTCCAGCGCGACTGGCTCGAGCCGATGGTGAAAGCCCTGCTCGGCATGGGCGCGAAGGCGGTGGCCGCCATGCCCTCGCAGCTGTGCCTGCCCTTGCAGCCGGGCAGCGTCAGCGCCGCCATCGGCAATAACGAATTGCTGCTGCGCCAGGGCCAGTACGAAGGCCTCGGCCTGGCCCTGGACGGCAACCCCACGCTTGCGCTGCAGACGGCGCGCGCGCTGGCCGGCGATGCGCCCCTGGTGCTGTACGTGCCGCAGGAGCAGCGCGGCGAATACCAGGTTTTGCTGGCGGAAGCCGGGCCCGGCATCACGCTGGAAAGCGATGCATGGGAACACTGGATCACGGGTGCGAAAAGCAGCACGCTCGACCTGGTGCCGGGCCTCGGCACCGCCGGCGTGGCCCAGCGCGACTGGAGCCGCTGGCGCTGGCCGATCCGCCTGGCGCTGGCCGCGATCGTCATCAACATCATCGGCATCAACATCGAATGGCTGCGCCTGAAGCGCGAAGCCGACGCCGTGCGCCAGGAAATGACGCAGATTTTCCGCAGCGCCTATCCGGGCCAGCCGGTGATCGACCCGGTGGCGCAGATGCGCCAGAACATCGCGCGCGCCAAGGCCGCCAGCGGCCAGGTCAGCCAGGACGAGTTCGGCTGGATCGCCGGCGCCTTCGGCGAGGCGGTGCGCGGTCTCGGAAGCCCGCCCGGGATTGCGTCGATGGAATTCCGGGACCAGGCCCTGACCGTGCGCGTCAAACCTGAAACCGTCGACCCCGCTTCTACCAGCCAGTTGCGGGCCGTCCTCGGCGCACGCAAGCTGAGCCTCGAAGAAACGTCGCCCGCCACCTGGGTGATCCGCAGTACCGGGGCCGCCGCGGCCGCCATGACGGAAGCCAACTCGGGAGCAAGGCCATGAACGCCGCCGCAAACATCCGCGCCAAGGTCGGCGCCTATCGCGAGCGCGCGCTGGCCTGGTGGCTGTCGCGCACCGACCAGGAGCGCAAGTTCCTGACCGTGGGCGGGGCCGTGGTCGGGGTCGCGCTGGTCTACGCACTGTTGCTGGCGCCGGCCCTCGAAGGACGCGACAAGCTGCAGCGCGCGCTGCCCGCGCTGCGCCAGCAGGCCGCCCAGCTGCAGACCCTGGCTGCCGAAGCGCAAACCCTGGCCGCGAATCCGGCGCCGCAAGTGCCGCCCATGACCGCCGAGGCGCTCAGTGCCAGCATGGCCCAGCGCGGCCTCAAGGCCGGTTCGCTCACCATGACCGGCGAATACGCCAAGCTCCAGTTCAACGGCGTGTCCTTCGCCAACCTGGTGTCCTGGCTCGACGCCCAGCGCAGCGAGAACCGGGTGCAGGTGCAGGAAGCCAGCTTTACCGCCTTGCCCGCGGTGGGACAGGTCGACGCGACGCTCACGCTGCGCCAGGCCAGCGCAATGGTCCAATGAAGCGCTTCCTGCTCTGGCTGGTCCCGGTCGTGCTGGCCGTATTCGTCACGGTGCTGGCCTTCCTGCCCGCTTCCTGGCTGGGTCCGCTGGTGGAACAGCAGACCGGCGGCCGTTTGACTCTGGGGGATGCGCAGGGTACGCTCTGGAACGGCTCAGCTTTCGTGGGCGGGGCGCCGGGAGCGGGCGGGGCGGTGACGCCGCTGCTGCCCGGACGCTTCGCATGGCGCCTGTCACCGCTGGTACTGCTGGGCCAAGTCCACATGGAACTAGAAAACCCGCAAGCCCTGGCACGCCCGGTCCGCATCGGCGGCAGCTGGTCGCAGTGGCAGGTGAGCAGCGGCGAATTGCTGCTGCCGGCCGAAGGCCTGGCCGGGCTCGGCGCGCCGCTCAACACGCTGGCGCCGAGCGGAACCATCCGGCTGGTCTGGAATACGCTCGACCTGCTGCGCCAGGCCAATACGGTGGCGGTGCAGGGCAGGACAGTATTAAGCATGAACGACATGGGTTCGCGCATGTCGCCCATCCGGCCGCTGGGCAGCTATGAAATGGTGTTCGACTGGCGCGGCAACCAGGCCGACCTGAAGCTGCGTACCGTGCGCGGTGCGCTCCTGCTGTCGGGCTCGGGTATGCTGCGAAATGGCCGGCTGCGCTTTTCCGGCCAGGCCTCGGCCGCCGAAGGATACGAACAGACGCTGGGCAATATGCTCAACCTGCTGGGCCAGCGTCGCATGGTAAACGGCAAAAACATAATCGCACTCGAGTTCAGATAATGAATAACATACCCCGTACCATCTTCGGCTCTCAGGTCGTCGCCCACACCACGCTGCGCCTGCCGGCGCTGCGGCGCCTGGCCGCCGGCGCCATGCTGTGCTGTTTTGCCGCGACCACCGCAGGCACCTTCTTCCCGACGCCGGTCCAGGCCCAGGAGAGCGCGAATGCGGCGGCGCTCAGCTTCGTCAACGCCGACATCGAATCGGTGATCAAGGCGATCGGCCACTATACGGGCATGACCTTCATCATCGATCCGCGCGTCAAGGGCACGATCACGCTGGTGTCCGAAAAATCCCTGAGCAAGACCCAGGCCTTCGGCCTGCTGACCTCGACGCTGCGCCTGCAAGGCTATGCCGTGGTGACCAGCGGCGACGGCTATGCCAAGGTGGTGCCGGAAGCCGAAGCCAAGGCCCAGTCTTCCCCGACCCAGGTCGGCGGCGTGCGCGCCAGCAAGGCCACCGGCGACCAGATCGCCACCCAGGTGTTCTACCTGTCGTACGAGTCGGCGGCCAACCTCACCGCCGTGCTGCGGCCCCTGATTTCGCCGAACAATTCCATCATGGCGAACCCGGGCAACAACACGCTGGTCATTACCGACTACGCCGACAACCTGCGCCGCCTGGCCAAGATCATCGCCGCGCTCGATACGCCGGTCGCGGCCGACCTCGACGTGGTTCCGATCCGCAATGCGATCGCCAGCGACATCGCGGCGCTCGTGACCCGCCTGATGGAGCCAAGCGCCGGCGGCGACTCCGGCCGCGTCACCGTGCTGCCCGATCCGCGCACCAATTCGGTCGTGGTGCGTGCGCCTTCGCAGGCCCGCGCCAACCTGGCCAAGTCCTTGATCGCGCGCCTCGACCAGCAGACCTCGTCGCAGGGCAATATTCACGTGGTGTACCTGAAGAATGCCGACGCCAGCCGCGTGGCCCAGACCCTGCGCGCCGTGGTGTCGCAGGATGCCTCGGCGGTGCCGGTGCAGCAGCAGGGCACCTCGGGCGGTTCGATCCAGGCCGGCAGCACCACCGGCGGCACCGGCACGGGCGGGCTCGGCGGCCAGCAGGGCCAGCAGGGCAGCACCGGCATGGCCGGTACCGGCAATACCTACGGCCAGCAGAGCCAGCTCACCGCCGGCGGCGGCGGCGGCCAGGGTTCGGGCTTCATCCAGGCCGACGCCTCGACCAACAGCCTGATCATCACTGCACCGGACGCGGTGTACCGCAACCTGCGCAGCGTCATCGACCAGCTCGACGTGCGCCGCGCCCAGGTCTACATCGAGGCGCTGGTGGTCGAAGTCACCTCCAACAAGGCCTCGGAATTCGGGGTGCAGTGGATCGGCGCCTCGGGCGACAACGACAGCAAGTACCGTGTCGGCGGCATCCAGTCCTTTACCGGCGGCGCGCAGGGCAGCAACATCGTGAACCTGGCCGCGGCTGCACGCAACGGCCTGTCGGGCACCGCGATCCCCAACGTGCCGGGCGGCCTGACCTTCGGCCTGTTCCGCCAGGTGGGCGGCGAGCTCGGCCTGGGCGCGGTGGCGCGCGCCCTTGAAAACGATGGCAATGCCAACATCTTGTCGACACCGAACATGATCACCCTGGACAACGAGCTGGCCACGATCAAGGTCGGCCAGAACGTCCCGATCATCACCGGCTCGTACACGACCACGGCTGCGACCGGCGGGGGCAACCCGTTCCAGACCGTCGACCGCCGCGACGTCGGCCTGCTGCTCAAGGTGCGCCCGCAGATCTCGGAAGGCGGTACCATCAAGATGGCGATCTATCACGAAAACTCGAGCGTCGATCCTTCCACCCGCAACGCGGCATCGGGGCTGACCACGAACGTGCGCGCGATCGAAAGCAATGTGCTGGCCGACGACGGCCAGATCGTCGTGCTCGGCGGCCTGATCGAGGATACCGAGGGCGATGGTGAAGAGAAAGTACGTGGCCTGGGCGATATTCCGTTGCTGGGCAACCTGTTCAAGTACCGCAGCCGGACCCGGGTCAAGACCAACCTGATGGTGTTCCTGCGCCCGGTTGTGGTGCGCAGCAAGGAAGCATCGAATTCGCTGGCCATGGACCGTTACGAATACATGCGCGCCGTCGGCGCCACCGGCCAGGCGAGCCAGGAGGACACGATCCTGATGCGCAACCTTGGTATGCCGCAGTTGCCGCCGCTGACCAACGGCCAGCCGCCGGTGGGCGGCGCCATGGCCACCGCCCCGGTGCAGGCCGCGCCGGTGGCCGGCAGCGCCCCCGGTGCGGCCATCGGCCAGGCCGTGCCGGATACACAGCAGCGCCAGCAGGCACGGCCGGGTGCACCGTCGAGCTCGCAGCCGAACTCACCGTCGAACTCGCAGCCCACCTCGCAGTTCCGCCCGGTGACGCCATCGAACCAGAAATAAGCCGACCATGAACAATTTGTTGCCTTTCGCCTTCGCCCGTGACCACGGCGTGCTGGCGCGCGGCGGGGATGAACCGGGCCAGGCCGTCGAGGTGCTGGTGTCGAGCGGCACCGCGCCGAGCGCGATCGCGGAAGTGTCGCGCCGCTTCGGCCGCATCACCCTGCGCCGCCTCGACCGCGGCGAGCTCGACGACGCCATCGCCAAGGCCTATGCCGGCGCCGGCGGCGACGCCTCGCAGGTGGTCGACGAGTTCGACGCCGACCTCGACCTTACCCGGCTGCTGCAGGACGTGCCGGCCATCGAAGACCTGCTCGAATCCTCGGACGATGCGCCGGTGATCCGCATGATCAATGCGCTGCTCACGCAATCGCTGCGTGAAGGCGCGTCGGACATCCACATCGAACCCTTCGAGCAGACCTCGGTCGTGCGCTTCCGCGTCGACGGCGCGCTGCGCGACATCGTGCGCCCCAAGAAGGCGATCCACGCCTCCCTGATCTCGCGTATCAAGATCATGTCGCAACTCGACATCGCCGAGAAGCGCCTGCCGCAGGACGGCCGCATCACCCTGCGGATCGGCGGCAAGCCGGTCGACGTGCGCGTCTCGACCCTGCCGACCGGGCACGGCGAACGCGCGGTGCTGCGTCTGCTCGACAAGGAAGCCGGCCGCCTCGACCTGAGCCACCTGGGCATGGCGCCCGACATGCTGCCGCAGTTCGACCGCCTGATCAACCAGCCGCACGGCATCGTGCTGGTCACCGGCCCGACCGGTTCCGGCAAGACCACCACGCTGTATGCCGCGCTGTCGCGCCTGAACGCGGCGACCACCAACATCATGACGGTGGAAGACCCGATCGAATACGACCTCAACGGTGTCGGCCAGACCCAGGTCAACGCCCGCATCGACATGAGCTTCGCCAAGGCCCTGCGCGCGATCCTGCGCCAGGATCCGGACGTGATCATGATCGGCGAGATCCGCGACCTGGAAACGGCGCAGATCGCGGTGCAGGCCTCGCTCACCGGCCACCTGGTGCTGGCGACCCTGCACACGAATGACGCGGCCTCGGCCGTAACGCGCCTGCTGGACATGGGCATCGAGCCCTTCCTGCTGTCGTCCTCATTGCTGGGCGTGATGGCGCAGCGCCTGGTGCGCAAGCTGTGCGTGCACTGCAAGGTCAGCGATGCAAGGGATGGAAACGGCGGCTGGCATGCGGTGGGCTGCGAGCGCTGCGGCCATACCGGCTACCACGGCCGGGTCGGCGTCTACGAGCTGCTCGAGACCACCGAGGAAATCCGCGCCCAGATCCACAACCAGGCCTCCGAAGCCGACATCCGCGTCGCTGCCCAGAAATCGGGCATGAAGATGATGCGCGAGGACGGCGAGCGCTGGCTGGCGGACGGCACCACCACGCGCGCCGAGCTGGTGCGCGTGACCAAGGACTAAGGGCGTAACCCATGCCAGCATTCCGCTACGAGGCCGTCGACGCGGGCGGCGCGACCAGGAAAGGCGTGGTCAACGCCGACAGTCCGCGCGCCGCGCGCGCCGACCTGCGCACCCAGGGCCTGACGCCCTTGAACGTCGAGCAGATCGCGGCCCAGGTCGACGCCTCCGGCGCCGCCCGCTCGCGCGGACTGGGCGAGCGCCTGTCGCAGGTCGAGCTGGCCCTGTTCACGCGCCAGCTGGCCAGCCTGCTGGAAGCCGGCCTGCCGCTCGAGCAGGCCTTCACGGCCCTGCTGGAACAGGCCGAACGGCCGTATGTGCGCGACCTGATCGCCTCGATCCGCTCCGAAGTCATCGGCGGCTCGGCCTTCTCCACCGCGCTGTCGCGCCATCCGCGCGACTTCGCCGAAATCTACCGCGCGCTGGTTTCCTCGGGCGAGCAGATCGGCCAGCTCGCGCGCGTGCTGTCGCGCCTGGCGGACTACATCGAGCGCCGCAACGCGCTGGTGCAGAAGGTGCGCCTGGCCTTTACCTATCCCGCCATCGTGACCGTGGTGGCCTTCGCCATCGTCATCTTCCTGCTCACCTACGTGGTGCCGCAGATCGTCTCGGTGTTCGCCAACACCAAGCAGAAGCTGCCTTTCCTGACCGTGATGATGCTGGCCATTTCCGACTTCGTGCGGGCCTACGGCATCTATGTCGGCATCCTGCTGGTCGGCGCGTTCTGGCTGTGGCGGCGCGCGTTGCGCAACCCGGACCTGAAGCGGCGCTGGCATACCTGGCTGCTCAGTGCGCCCGTGTACGGCAAGTTCGAACGCAGCCTGAACACGGCGCGCTTCGCCAGCACGCTGGCGATCACCACCGGTTCCGGCGTGCCGATCCTGCGCGCGCTCGAGACCAGCCGCGACACCCTGTCGAACGTGGCGATGCGCGAACTGGTCGAACAGGCGACCGCCAGCGTGCGCGAAGGCGTGAGCCTGGCGCGTGCGCTGTCGGCCCAGAAGCACTTTCCGCCGATGCTGGTGCACATGATCCGCGCCGGCGAGATCACCGGCGAGCTGCCCGCGATGCTGGAGCGCGCGGCCAACTCGCAACAGGCCGACCTCGAGCGCCGCACGCTCACCATCGCCGGCCTGCTCGAGCCGGTGCTGATCCTGGCCATGGGCCTGGTCGTGCTGCTGATCGTGCTGGCGGTCCTGATGCCGATTATCGAAATCAACCAGTTGGTAAGGTAAGCGGAACGGCGCCAGCGAGAAAAATAACAAGGAAACCATGAACAAGCGTTTGCCTCTCCTATTCACCCTGATCGCGCTGGTCCTGCTGGTGGCCTCGATCGCCTATTGGGGCCTGCAACTGTACAAGCCCCAGCAGCGCCCGCTGGCGCCGGCGCCCGTGATCGCCCAGGCCGAGCCGAGCCCGGACGCCGCCGCGTACCTGTTCGGCGGCCAGCCGACGGGGGTGGCGATTTCCAACTACACGCTGACCGGCGTCATTTCGGCCGGCCCCAATAGCGCCGTGATCCTGGTGGCCGAGGGCTCGCCGCCCAAGGCGGTGCCGATCGGCCGCGAGATCGTGCCGGGTGTGACCGTGGCCGAAGTGCATGCGCGCTACATCATGCTGTCGGAAGGCGGCGTCATGAAACGCGTCGACCTGGCGCCCGACACGGGCTCTTCCAACCAGATGGGCGGCATGGCCGCGCCGCCGGTCGCACAGCCGATGGCCGCGCCGCCGCCCCCGGGTGTCGAACCGCAGACCGCGCCGGGCGTCGTCGCCGGTCCGCCGAACATGCAATCGGTGCCGCCGCCGGGTGGTCCGCCGGGCGGCACGCCGATCACGCCGGAAAATGCGGTGCCGGCACAGGTGCCGGAACCTGCGATGGACCCCAACGTCCCGGGG
The DNA here is from genome assembly GCA_015277795.1 of Massilia sp. UMI-21. Classification (NCBI taxonomy): domain Bacteria; kingdom Pseudomonadati; phylum Pseudomonadota; class Betaproteobacteria; order Burkholderiales; family Oxalobacteraceae; genus Massilia; species Massilia sp. UMI-21. Next base: position 517,285 of record CP063848.1, read on the forward strand.
CAGGACACCCAGCCTCAGGACCAGGTCCCGCCACCGCCGAACCAGGTGCAGATGCCGCCGCCGACCCGGGCGGTCAACAGCCCGGTCGGGGAGCCCAACCAACTGCAGTAACACGACAACGCCGCAGCAATGCGGCGTTTTTCATGGCGCTGCCCGCAAGCGTCCGCACGCATCTGGACGCGCCCTCCAGATCCCGGTATAAGTTGCATATTGTTAATCCACTACCTACGCCGGAGGAAGCCCTTGAATCGTACCGTCACCACCCGGATGTCGCGGCTCCTGATATCCTGCCTGGCCGCGCTGAGCTGGTCCACTGCCCAGGCCGCCGATGTCACCATCACTGCCGATCGCCTGCTGGATGTGCGCACCGGCCGCATGGTCCAGCACCCCGAGATCCTGGTGCGCGACGGCCGCATCGTCAGCGTCAAGCCGGGCGCCGCGGCGTCCGCGGAGCCTGCGGCCGGCGACGCCAGCCGCATTTCCCTGCCGGGCATGACCCTGGTACCGGGCCTGATCGACATGCACGTCCACCTCGATTCCGACCCTACCTATGGCGGCTACAGCTACCTCGAATACAACGACCGCTTCTGGTCGGCGCTGGCCGTGGCCCATGCCGGCAAGACCCTGGATGCCGGCTTCACGACCGTCCGCAACGTCGGCGCCTCCGACTGGAACGACGTGGGCCTGAGCCAGGCCATCGCCGCCGGCAAGGTGCGCGGCCCGCGCGTCATTCCGGCCGCCTGGTCCTTCGGGCCGACCGGCAGCCATTGCGACAGCACCTATTTCCCGCCCTCGATGGAAGAGAAGAACCCGTACAACGCCGACGGCCCCGACGAGGTGCGCAAGTCGGTGCGCGCGCTGCGCAAGTATGGCGCCCAGGTGATCAAGGTCTGCGCCACCGGCGGCGTGTTCTCGCGCAATACCGAGCCCGGCCAGCAGCAGATGAACTACGCCGAGCTGCGCGCCGCGGTGGAAGAGGCCGCCCAGTGGGGCCTGAAGGTAGCGGCCCATGCGCACGGCGCGGCCGGCATCAAGGACGCGATCCGCGCCGGCGTCACCACGATCGAGCACGCCAGCCTGATCGATGACGAAGGCATCGCGCTGGCGAAGAAACACGGCGCCTGGCTGTCGATGGACATCTATAACGGCGACTACACGGCCGCCGAGGGCAAGAAGAATGGCGTGCTGGAAGACAACCTGCGCAAGGACCGCGAAGTGACCGAGATCCAGCGCCAGAATTTCAGGAAGGCGCACGCGGCCGGCGTCAAGATGGTGTTCGGCACCGATGCCGGCGTCCATCCCCACGGCAACAACGGCAAGCAGTTCGCGGTGATGGTCAAGTACGGCATGACGCCGCTGCAGGCGATCCAGGCGGCCACTGTCAATGCGTCCGAGGCGCTGGGTAGAAACGACGTCGGCATCGTCGAGGCCGGCCGCTACGCCGACATGGTGGCCGTGGCGGGCGACCCGACCGTGAACGTGCAGTTGCTGGAAGCCCCGGCCGTGGTGATCCAGGGCGGGGAGGTGGTCAAGCGCAACGGGCCCTGAGTGACCCGGTCCATGTTCCATGTCGCGGGCGCTTCGGGCGCCCGCGTCTTTTTCCGGCGCCCGTACTGGTCACGCAACGCCGCGCTGCTTCGTGATCGATTCTTCTCCCCACCTTGCCAAGCGCGGGCAGCTGGCGCAGCATGCACCGGGGAACCTGGCCATCGGCTGATTCCCTGGTTGACGGCATCGGCCTCCGCTCGTCGCCGCACGGCGAGGTTCGAAAATTTCGATTGTATAGCTGCAAATTATCCGTTTTTCATTTCTTTTTTAGCCACGCATAATGTCTCCATCGAACCAAGGAACAGCGCGGATCGGGTGGATCAACACTGTTCCTGAAGCATCGAAGCATTCGATGATGCCGGGCTGCGCCGTGGGTGCGCTCACTGATTCCCGATGTACCTGACCGACTACTTAACAATTTCCTGAAGGAGCATTTCATGAACAAGGCCAAACTCGAAGTCCTGACCCCGGAAAACTCGCAGCTGATCATCATCGACCACCAGCCGCAGATGGCTTTCGGCGTCCAGTCGATCGACCGCCAGACCCTCAAGAACAACGTGGTCGCCCTGGCCAAGGCAGCAAAAGCCTTCGGCATCCCGACCATCATCACCACCGTCGAGACCGAGTCCTTCTCCGGCAAGACCTATCCGGAGATCCTGGACGTGTTCCCGGACCATCCTATCCTCGAGCGCACCTCGATGAATTCCTGGGACGACCAGAAAGTGCGCGACGCGCTGGCGGCCAACGGCCGCAAGAAGGTCATCGTGGCCGGCCTCTGGACCGAGGTCTGCAATACCACCTTTGCCCTGTGCGCCATGCTGGAAGGCGACTACGAGATCTACATGGTGGCCGACGCCTCGGGCGGCACCTCGAAGGACGCCCATGACTTCGCCATGCAGCGCATGGTGCAGGCCGGCGTGGTGCCGATGACCTGGCAGCAGGTGATGCTGGAATGGCAGCGCGACTGGGCGCACCGCGACACCTACGATGCCGTGATCAGGATCGTCGCCGAGCATTCGGGCGCCTATGGCATGGGCGTGGACTACGCCTACACCATGGTGCACAAGGCGCCGGCGCGGAACCAGGGCAAGAACGAGGTGCTGGCGCCGGTTCCAGCACAGGCATCCGCCCCGGTGCGCTAAGCGACGCCGCATCCGGTCCGCCCCCCGGGCGGACCGTCACGCAATCACAGCCAGGAACAGCCAGGAGCAGCAGCATGCAAGCACAGTCCAACCCGAGCGCAGCGCCGCTCATCCTCATCAACGGCAAGTTCGCCACCCTCGACCGTGCGCAGCCGCAGGCCAGCGCGGTCGCGATCCAGGACGGCCGCTTCCTGGCGGTTGGCGACAGGGAGCACGTGATGCGGCACCGGCAGGCGGGCAGCCAGGTCATCGACCTGAACGGCCGCACCGTGATCCCCGGCCTGAATGACTCGCACCTGCACCTGATCCGCGGTGGCCTGAACTACAACCTGGAATTGCGCTGGGAAGGCGTGCCCTCGCTGCACGACGCGCTGCGCATGCTGAAGGAACAGGCGCTGCGCACTCCGAACCCGCAGTGGGTGCGGGTGGTGGGCGGCTGGAACGAATTCCAGTTCGTCGAGAAGCGCATGCCGACCCTGGAAGAGATCAACGCCGCCGCGCCCGACACCCCGGTGTTCATCCTGCACCTGTACGACCGCGCGCTGCTGAACCGCGCCGCGCTGCGCGCCGTCGGTTACACGAAAGACACGCCGAACCCGCCGGGCGGCGAGATCGTGCGCGATGCGGCCGGCAACCCGACCGGCATGCTGATCGCGCGTCCCAATGCGATGATCCTGTACGCCACCCTGGCCAAGGGCCCGGCGCTGCCCTACGCGCTGCAGGTGAACTCGACGCGCCAGTTCATGCGCGAGCTGAACCGCCTCGGCATCACCAGCGCGATCGACGCCGGCGGCGGCTTCCAGAACTTCCCCGAGGATTACCAGGTCATCGAGGAACTCGACCGCAAGGAGCAGCTCACCATCCGCATCGCCTACAACCTGTTCACCCAGAACAAGGGCAAGGAGCTGGAAGACTTCCAGCGCTGGACCGGCATGGTGACGCCGGGGCAGGGCAGCGACTACTACCGGCACAACGGCGCCGGCGAGATGCTGGTGTTCTCGGCGGCCGACTTCGAGGACTTCCTGGAGCCGCGCCCCGAGCTGGCCGAAGGCATGGAAGACGAACTGGAAAAGGTGGTGCGCCACCTGGTGAGCCAACGCTGGCCGTTCCGACTGCACGCCACCTACGACGAATCGATCACGCGCATGCTGGACGTGTTCGAGAAGATCGACCGCGAGATTCCCTTCGGCGGCCTGCACTGGATGTTCGACCACTGCGAGACCATCAGCCAGGCCAACATCGAGCGCGTGAAAGCGCTGGGCGGCGGCATCGCCATCCAGCACCGCATGGCCTTCCAGGGCGAGTATTTCGTCGACCGCTACGGCGCCGAGGCCGCCCGCGCCACGCCGCCGGTCAGGCAGATGCTGGAGATGGGCGTGCCGGTTGGCGCCGGCACCGACGCCACCCGCGTGGCCAGCTATAACCCCTGGACGGCCCTGTACTGGCTGGTGACCGGCCGCACCGTCGGCGGCCTGCCGCTGTACAGCGAGGATGGCTTGCTGGAGCGCGCGGTCGCGCTCGAACTGTGGACCGCGGGCAGCGCCTGGTTCTCGAACGAGCAGGGCCGCAAGGGCCGGATCCAGGAAGGCATGCTGGCCGACCTGGTGGCCTTGTCCAGCGACTTCTTCACCGTGGAACCGGAAGCGATCAAGGCCATCGAATCGGTGCTGACCGTGGTCGGCGGCAAGGTGGTGTACGGCGCCGCCGAATTCAGCGATCTGGGGCCGGCGCCGATCCCGGTGCTGCCGGAATGGTCGCCGGTGGCGAAGGTGTCGGGTCACTGGCGCAAGGCGGCGCCGCAAGCGCAGCAGTCGCATATGGCGCTGCCGCACCAGTGCGGCGGTCCCTGCGGCGTGCACGCCCACCAGCATGACAAGGCTCGCAAGTCGACTGTTCCGGTGTCGGACTTCGGCGGCTTCTGGGGCGCCTTCGGCTGCAGCTGTTTCGCGTTCTGACCATGACGCACGCACGCTTCCAACGCCTGCAGGGCATCGGCATGGGCTTCCTGGCCGGTTATGTCGACACGCTCGGCTTCACCGCCCTGTTCGGCCTGTTCACCGCCCACGTCACCGGCAACTTCGTCCTGCTCGCGGTGTCGCTGGCCGACCCGACGCAGACGCCTTCCCTGCTCAAGCTGCTGGCCTTCCCGGCCTTCATCCTGGGCGTGGCGGCAAGCCGCCTGCTGGTGGCCGGCTGCGAGCGCCGCGGCACCTCCGCGGTCAAGCCGGCCTATTCGCTGCAGCTCGTGCTGCTGCTCGGCTTCATGGCCTGCGGCATGCTGGCCGAGCCGGTCGGCCGCAGCATCGGCGCGCTGGCCATGGCCGCCGGCCTGCTGGGGGCGGCGGCCATGGGCGCCCACAGCGCGGCCAGCAAGCTGCTGCTGACCCACCTGGCGCCGACCTCGATGATGACCGGGAACGTCACCCAGCTCGTGATCGATACGGTCGACCGCCTGCGCGGCGCGGCCGACGCGGCGACCGCTGCGCGCTGCGGCAAGTTCTTCTGGCCGGTGCTGGCTTTCGCGCTGGGTTGCGCGGCCGCCGCCTTCGCCTACCTCGCCGTCGGCTTCGTGGCGCTGATCGTGCCGGTCGCGATCCTGTGCCTGCACCTGGCGCTGCCCGAGCCGGAGGCGGCATGAGCCGGACCATGAGCAAGACCATGAGCAAAGGCCGCCTGGAGGCCTTCAGCGACGGCGTCATCGCGATCATCATCACCATCATGGTGCTCGAACTGGAAGCGCCGCACGGCACCGCCGTTGCCGACCTGGCGGGCGTGCTGCCGGGCTGGCTGCGCTATGCGCTCAGCTTCGTGTACGTAGGCATCTACTGGATCAACCACCATGCGCTGCTCGACCGGGTGGCGAAGGTCGACGGCGCCGCGCTCTGGGCCAACCTGCACCTGCTGTTCTGGATGTCCTTGATTCCCTACGTGACGGCCTGGGCCGGCGAACATCCGCTGGAACCGGTACCGGTGGCGCTGTACGGCCTGGTGCTGTTGCTGTGCTCGGTCTCGTTCATGCTGCTGTCCTGGCGGCTGGACGTGGAAACCGGTCACCCGGTTTCGTGGGGGAGCCGCAAGAACCGGCTGTCGATCCTGCTGTATGCGCTGGCGATCGGGTTGTCGCTGTGGTACCCGCCGCTTGGCGCGGTGATTCACGTGCTGCTGGCGTTGTTGTGGCTGATGCCGGAAGCGCGCGGTCGGGAATCGGCATAGCGCAGGCAGTGTCCGCCGCCTGGAGCCGGGCAATCCACTGAGTAGCGGGCAATGCATCCTGCCTCCACTTACTGGAGGGAAACTAGCTAGGGTATGATCCATCAATTCATCATTTTCGCAAACCCATGTTTTCCCGATTCGACACCAGTTTGCGGCTCTTCGGTGCGCTGATCATCGTCATCGTGGTGTGTCTTTCGACGCTGCCATACATGAGCAGCCGGCAGGCCAATACCACCCTGGATGCCCTCAAGGAAGGGGCGGCGAAGGAGCGCGCCTACAGTGCGGTACTGAGCCTGCTGAAGGATGCCGAAACCGGCCAGCGCGGTTTCCTGATCGCCGGCGACGACGGCTTTCTGGAACCATACAACATCGGTGTCGCGGGTATCCCGGCGGCACTCGATGAACTGCAGGCGCACGCGTCGTCGGCGCCGGAACAAGCCCTGGTCGCACGCATAGCCGAGCTGAGCCATGCCAAGCTGCTCGAAATGGACAAGTCGATCCGGATCAAGAAGAGCGGAGATTCCCAGACTGCGCTGGACATGGTCGCCAGCCAGCGCGGCAAGCACCTGATGGACCAGTTGCGCGATCTGTTCGGCCGCCAGCTGCGCATCCTTGCGGACCAACGGAATCAGCTGCGCGAAGAGCTGTCCGTCACCTTGCGTTACAACACGGTGCTGGGCATCGGCGCCAGCCTGGCCGGATTCGTCCTGATCCTCTCCGCCATCTTCATCGCGACGAAAAGCCTGAACGAACGCTCGGAAGCCGCGGCGCGATCCCAGCAACTTGCCGAGAGCAATGCTTTGCTGGCGCAGCAGAGCGTGCTGCGTGCCGACCGCCAGGCGATCACGGCGGACATGCTGCAGGCGCTGGACAGTGTGAAGACGCCGGCGGAACTGGCGCGGGTCCTGCCGGTGTTCCTGCGCAAGCTGCTGCCGGCCACTTCCGGTGCAGTCTATCTCTACCGAAACTCGCGCGACATCCTCGAGCTGAAAGCATCCTGGGGCACGCCGGGCGAGGTGCCGGCCACGCTGTCGCCGGGCGACTGCTGGGGGCTGCGGCTCGGCAAAGTCCATGTCGCCAGCCGGCACCATGACCTGTGCTGCGACCACGGCGAGGCATGGCTCGCCGCCCATGAAACGCAAACCTGCGTGCCGATGATTTCCCAGGGCGACGTGATCGGTGTGCTGGTCATTGCTGCGGATCGGGGCGATGACGGCGCACTCGACCATGCCCTGGTCGCCAGCCTCGCGGAGCAGCTCAGCCTGGCAGTCAGCAACGTCACCCTGAGGGAAACCCTGCGCCACCAGTCGACCGTCGATCCGCTTACCGGCCTGTACAACCGGCGCTTCTTCGACGAATCGCTCAAGCGTGAACTGGCACGCGCACGGCGTGTCGGCAATCCGTGTTCGGTCGTCATGGTCGACCTAGACCATTTCAAGCGCATCAACGACACCTACGGGCACGACGGCGGCGACCTGGTCCTCAAGGCCGCCGCGCGCGTCATCACCGAGCGGGTGCGTGCGAGCGACGTGGTGTGCCGGTATGGCGGCGAAGAGCTGGTGTTGATGCTGCCGGACTGCGGCGCCGACGAAGCCGCGCAGTGCGCCGAATCGATCCGCGCTTCGCTGGCAGAATTGCCGATCCAGCACCTGGGCCAAAGCATCGCGGGCGTATCGGCCTCGTTCGGCGTTGCCCAATGTCCCGGCGATGCGGAAGGCGAACAGGAGCTCCTGCAGGCAGCCGACCGTGCGCTGTACGCGGCCAAGAAGGGCGGGCGCAACCGTGTCGTGGTAGCGGACGGCGCCCCGTCCGCATCCGCGGTCGCGCTAGCCGTCTGAGCGGCCGCCGGCGCAGGTTCAGCTTCGCCGCAAGGCGGTAAAGGCCGCAAACTCCCACGACCGGAATCCCACCAGCAGCGTGTAGCCGTCGCGCTCCTGCGGCGGCAGCCGGCGGTCGTTGCGGTGCAGGCGCGCCAGTTCGCCCGCCAGTTGCTCGATCTTTTGCGCCAGTTCCTGCGCGCTGGTGCTGGACAGCCGCGCGGGCAGGCACATCAGCGCTTCGCCCGGCCGGTCGAAGCCGCCGGCGAAATAGTCGGCCACCACGTGTTCGCGGAAGTAGCGCTGCACCGGACCGCCCGGCAGCCAGCGGAAAGCGTTCGACACGCGCAGGCTGTAGCGGTTCAGGGGCTTGAGTTCGATCAGCCCCAGACGGTCGAGCTCGGCAAGCAGGGTGATGCATTCCGGTTCGGTCAGGCGGTAGGTCTCGATCACCTGCTCCAGGCTCCAGTGCCCAAGACAGCAGATCGCCATCAGGAGCAGGTGCGGCTTGGCCACCAGCGAGGTTTCCTGCGGCAGGGTGAGGGCGTCGGCCTGCGGGCGGGCGTCGGCGGCGCGGCGCAGCACGTCTTCCAGTGCGATGCCGGTCACCTGGCAGATCTGGGCCAGGCGCGACAGGGCCATGTCCTTTTGCCCGAACATGCGCTTGACGCTCGATTCGCTCACGCCGATGCGTGCGGCCAGGTCCTTGTAGGTAATGCTGGCGGTGCGCAGTTCCGCGCGCAGCACGTCGAGTACCAGCTCCGGTGAACTCATGGGCTTCCCGTGGTCGAAATGGTATGTCGAGTGAATGTACCTGCGAATGCTGCGCCGGGCAAGACCGTAGGGTGGCGCGGCTATACACTGGAGTCGGCCGGCCAGCGTCCTGTGCGCCGCCCACGCGTTCAAACAGTGGCGGCACAGACGGACGGGCAGCGCAAGCGTGGTTTGAACGCGTGGGCGGCGTTGAGGGAGCGGGAATGCACCGGCCCCGGTGCAGCCGCGCCACCCTACAGGAACGGGGGCAAAAGGCGCGGGCACAAAAAAGGCGGGCACGCTTGCGCGGCCCGCCAAGGGGAAATCGGTCAGGAGGGCTGTCTTCAGTCGTCGTCCGCGACCAGCCTGGCCTTCTTCAGCATGCGCTTGGCCTCCTGCCGCTCGCTCGAGAGCGGCTTGGCGTGCGGCCCGGCGGCCCTGGCCTTGGCCAGGGCCGCGATCGGGTTGCGCGGCTTGCCGAAGTTCTGGGACGGCTCTATCCGCAGCCGCATCTTCTGCCGCGTCGCCAGTGCCTTGTTTGCCATCCCCGCTGCTCCTTTTGATAGAAAATTAAAGGACGTAGCGCGACAGGTCGACGTTGACCGAGAGCGCATCGAGCCGGTCGTTGACATAGGCGGCATCGACGGTGACCGTCTGGTCCTTCTCGAGGCCGGCCGTGAACGAGACTTCCTCGAGCAGCTTTTCCATCACCGTGTACAGGCGGCGCGCGCCGATGTTCTCGGTGCGCTCATTGACCGAGAACGCGATCTCGGCCAGGCGGTGGATGCCTTCATCGGTGAAGTCGACCCGCACGCCTTCGGTGGCCAGCAGCGCTTCGTACTGCTTGGTCAGGCTGGCGTCGGTCGAGGTCAGGATGCTCTTGAAGTCGTCGATCGACAGAGATTCGAGTTCGACGCGGATCGGGAAGCGGCCCTGCAGCTCCGGGATCAGGTCCGACGGTTTCGACAAATGGAAGGCGCCCGAGGCGATGAACAGGATGTGGTCGGTCTTGATCATGCCGTACTTGGTGTTGACCGTCGTGCCCTCGACCAGCGGCAGCAGGTCGCGCTGCACGCCGGCGCGCGAGACGTCGGCGCCGCCGTGTTCCGAGCGGGTCGCGATCTTGTCGATCTCGTCCAGGAACACGATGCCGTTCTGTTCGACGTTGGCGATTGCCTTCTGCTTCAGCTCGTCCTCGTTGACGAGCTTGGCTGCTTCCTCGTCGACCAGCAGCTTCATCGCATCCTTGATCTTCATCTTGCGCGATTTCTTGCGTGCGCCGCCGACGCCGGCGAACATCGACTTGATCTGCTCGGTCATTTCTTCCATGCCCGGCGGCGCCATGATTTCCATCTGCGGCGCCGGCTCGGCCACGTCGATCTCGATCTCGCGGTCGTCGAGCGCGCCTTCGCGCAGGCGCTTGCGGAAGGTCTGGCGGGTGGCGTCGCCTTCCTTGTTGTCGGCACTGTTCACGTTGAAACCGAAGTCGCGCGCCGGCGGCACCAGGATGTCGATGACGCGGTCTTCGGCCGCATCCTCGGCGTGCTGGCGCACCTTCTTCTGTTCGCTGGCGCGGGTCTGCTTGACGCCGATGTCGATCAGGTCGCGGATGATGGTGTCGACGTCGCGCCCGACATAGCCGACCTCGGTGAACTTGGTCGCTTCGATCTTGATGAACGGCGCGTCGGCCAGTTTGGCCAGGCGGCGCGCGATCTCGGTCTTGCCGACGCCGGTCGGGCCGATCATCAGGATGTTCTTCGGGGTGATCTCGTGGCGCAGCGGCTCGGCGACCTGCTGGAGGCGCCAGCGGTTGCGCAGCGCGATCGCGACCGCGCGCTTGGCCTTGCCCTGGCCGACCACGTGCTTGTCCAGCTCCGAGACGATCTCGGGCGGCGTCATGTTCATGATGGGGGACTGGTTCATTCCAGGGTCTCGATGATGTGGTTCAAGTTGGTGTAGATGCACAGCTCGCCCGCGATGGTGAGCGCCTTCTTGATGATCTCGGCTGGCGCCATCTCGGTGTTTTCGTACAGGGCCTTGGCGGCCGAATGGGCGTACACGCCGCCCGAGCCGATCGCGCCGAGGCCGTCTTCGGGTTCGAGCACGTCGCCGTTGCCGGTGATGATCAGGGTCGACTCCTTGTCGGCCACCAGCAGCATCGCCTCGAGCTTGCTCAGCATGCGGTCGGTGCGCCAGTCCTTGGCCAGCTCGACCGAGGCGCGCAGCAGGTTACCCTGGTGCTTTTCCAGCTTGGCTTCGAAGCGATCGAGCAGGGTGAAGGCGTCGGCGGTGGCGCCGGCGAATCCGCACAGGACCTTGCCTTGGTACAGCTTGCGCACCTTGCGCGCCGAGCCCTTCATGACGACGTTGCCCAGCGTGACCTGGCCATCGCCGCCCAGCGCAACCTGGTTGCCGCGCCTCACGCTGACGATGGTGGTGCCGTGAAATTGTTCCATATTTTGCCTCGTGGTTGTCTAGCCACCCGCAGATGGGGTGGGTGCACTGAATTGCAAGATGAGCTCAGCCTGAATTCGTGGTGCACGTATCCGTCCAAAAAATCTGTGTGTCCACGTTACGTGGACATTGACAGCTTGCTGGACGTTGTCCAAAATATCTATGTATCACCTAAAGTGGACAATCTACATTGATGGACGCCTCGATGACCCCTATGCCATCACATGGCGACATCTCTTTCCTGGGCAAAGCGACGGAGGCCCTCCATCAGGCTACCGGGCTCCATGCTCGTGTCGCCAGGGAGCAGGAATTCACGCATGACGGCTTGCTGGTGGTCGATGCCGATCACGGACTCACCCATGAGCTGCCCTTCGGAGTCAAACCTGTGATCGACCGTCGCGACCAACTGCTGCGCTTCAAGGCGCGGCATGGCGCTAGCTTGTTGATTACACGATGGGTCAGCAATGCCATGGCGAATGAATGTCGTCAGATCGATCTTCAGTTTATTGACCAGGCAGGAAATTGCTTCTTACGGCAGCCAGGCTTGTACGTGTATGTGTCGGGCCGAAGAGAGAGTGCCAGGGAAAATCCGGCAGCAACGCGGGGATTGACGCTTGCTGCGCTGCGCCTTGTTTTCGCCATCCTGGCACGGCCCGACATCCTCAACACCAGTGTCCGAAAGATGGCAGAGATGGCATCCATTTCTCATGGAGCAGTCGGTGGCGCATTGGCCACGCTTGAAGAGATGGGATTGCTGAGCAATCCGAGGTCGGGTCAACGCATGCTGGTAGCGCCCCAGCGATGGCTCGACGCCTGGACCGAGGGATATCTGGGCCGTCTTCGTCCCAAGCTGGAAACGATCAGGATGAGCTCTGCCAGTCCGTTCGCGACTTTGATCGAACGGGTGAATCCGCGGATGCGCGAAGTGGCATTGGGTGGCGAGGTGGCCGCAACGTATCGGCACTTTGGACTGAAACCAGGGACATTGAGTCTGTATGTCAACTTTGGGGATCCGCAGGTCGTGAAAGAGCTCGTGCGCGAACTCAAGCTACGTCGCGATCCCGGGGGGCCAGTGGAATTGGTCAGCATGTTCTGGAACGCGAACGAACTGCTAAGTTTCCCGACTGTTCCAGACGCCCTGATCTATGCAGACCTAATCGGCATTGGCGATGCACGAACCATGGAAGTCGCGGAAAAATTGCGGAAGGATATCTGCTTCGATGTTGAAAGTCAGGCCTGATAAGCCCCTCTCCGATACGCTGCTGGCGCTGATCCGCACGCTCGACGCAGTCATGAAACAACTGGTGATACCGTATTTCGTCATCGGCGCAAGTGCACGCGATATCCTCGTCGAGCATGTGTACGGACTCGACACTGGACGTGCAACCAGAGATATCGATTTCGCTGTCGCCATCTCTTCATGGGCCGACTACGACCGGCTCAAAGCGGCGCTTGCCGTCACCGGAGAATTTACCCTCAGCGCAAACGCACATCGCCTCATGTTCGGTACGGATGAGGGCGCGTACCCACTTGATCTCGTGCCTTTCGATGGTGTTGAAAAAGAAGGCGAAATCGCATGGCCGCCAAGCGGTGAATCCGTCATGAATGTGGCGGGATATGGCGACGCATACGCCAGTGCGCTCGACATCGGCATCGCTCCTGATTTGCAGGTCAAGATCGTGTCCCTTCCAGCCATGGTCGTGCTCAAGATACTGGCGTGGAACGACCGTCCCGAGCGGGACAAACATGCCTCCGACGTTCTTCTTGTCCTGCGCAGCTACCACCAGGCCGGTCAATTCGACAGGCTCTACGACGAAGCGCTGGATCTGCTTGAGCAGTACGATTACGAGCTCGAACTCGCTGGAGCCGCACTGCTCGGGAGCGATGCACAGCGCGACATTGCGGTGGATGTACTGGCCCAGGTCAGGCAAGTGTTTGCAAGCGAAAGAATCCTGGACAAGTTTACTGTCCAGATGATGAAAGGCTATCCGGGGACGGTCGCGCGTGCGAGACGGCTGATGCAGGCATTCCTGGACAATATCGGCTGACCCGAGGGACGGATACCGCCCTGCATGTCAGTAGCGGTGCGGATAAAGCCGGACAGCGCTGTCTTCGTGGCCGTAGCCGAGCAGGCGCAGCAGGGCGGCGACCAGGTGGTTCAGCTCGCGCAGCTCGACCCGCCGTTGCTGACCGGTATGCAGGCGCAGCCGGCCCTGCAGTGCGGTGGCACAGGCATAGTCCATGCGCGCCAGGCGCGAACAGTCCAGCACCAGCAATTCGCGCCCTTCGGCATAGGCGTCGATGGCGTCCAGCAGCGCCGCGCACTCGCCCAGCGCCAGCGCCGGCAGCAGGAAACGGTCGCCCGCGCCCGGGGCAGGGGCGGCGGTCGAGACGTGCTTCGGGGTGTCGAACGAGGGCGGCGAGACTTCGAAGGTGACGCAATAGTCCATCGCCGATTCCTCGAAGTCCTTTTCGCGCCTGGACAGAAGCAGCAATTCGAGCAGCAGCAGCCAGGGCGCCTCGCCCGCGCCGCGCTCGCCGATCACCAGCATGGGGCGCAGGGTCGCCATCAGGGTGTCGGCGCCGGCCAGCACCAGTTCGCGTCCTTCCTGGCGCAGCGACTGCAAGGCCTCCAGCAGCAGGGCGCAGCCTTCGGCAGTGGCGCTGCGCACCGCACCGAGCTCGACGCGCACCAGCGGAGCAGGCGCTGCGAGCAGGCGCTGCAGGCGCGGGGCGATGCCGCTGTCGAGCACAGGGCCGAGGCTTTCGGTAGCGGTCACCCCGGTCAGTTGCTGCGCATCCTCGACCGGCTGCAGCGGTTTCCAGGCCGGCGGCGAAGTCTCGAAGTGGCTGGCGTAGTCGATGGCGATGCTCTCGAACTGGGCTTCCTGGCCGGTGGCCTGGTACAGGTCGAACAGCATCCACCACGGCAGGCGTTCGTGCTGGCCGAACTGGGGCAGGCTGTCGCGCAGCAACGTCTCGGCGGCGGCGGCCTGGCCGTTGGCGAACAGGATCGCGCTTTCCTCGACCGCCGGGGCGGTGGCCGGCACGGCTGCGGCATCCGGCAATTCGTCGGGGCCGGCGGCGGACGCCGGGTCCGGCAGGGGCAGGGCGGCGGGGCGGCGCGCCGCGCTGCCCCAGGCCGGCTCGTCGTCGAAGATGGCCGAGCTCATCTCCAGTTCGATCTCGTCGATCTTGGCGGCGGTAGCGCGTGCGATGGCGCGCTGGCGCTCGCGTTCAGCTTCGCTGTCGAGACGCGAGGGCTCACCGGCACGCAGGCGCGTGTCCGGCATGGACATGCCTGCAGGCGCATCCCCGTCCGGCGCGTGACTCTTTTTCTTCAGGAAGGAGAACAGCCCCATGGTCCCCAATGGATAAATGAACAAGTCTTCAGCACGAGCATGACGGTAGCACGGCTGCGTGCCTTATGCGCTGCGCGCACGCGTCTGTGCGACATGCTAGTGTATCCCAAGGGAAATAAAACATATGCACCCCAGAGCTTCCCAGGCACAAAAGAAAAAAGCATGCACCTGGCGGGGCATGCTTTTTTTGGTGGAGTGGCGGTGCGATCAGTCGCCGTACAGCTTCTGCTTCAGTTCGCGGCGCTGCTGCGCCTCCAGCGACAGGGTCGCGGTAGGGCGGGCGATCAGGCGCGGGATGCCGATCGGCTCGCCGGTTTCTTCGCACCAGCCGTACTCGCCGTTTTCGATGGCCTGCAGCGATTGCTGGACCTTCTTGAGCAGCTTGCGTTCGCGGTCGCGGGTGCGCAGTTCCAGCGCGTGTTCTTCTTCGATGGTCGCGCGGTCGGCCGGGTCGGGTACCAGCACGGTTTCGCGCAGGTGTTCCGTGGTCTCGCCGGCATTCTTGAGCAGCTCCTTTTCGAGCTCCTGCAGGCGGTTGCGGAAGAACGCCAGCTGTGCCGGATTCATGTAGTCGTCGTCGCTCATCGCCCGAATTTCTTCTTCCGTCAGAAGGCGTTCTTCGAGCTGCGCGGCGGTATTCGGTTTCGTTGTTTTAGTCATGATGCCTTCGATACGACAGAGGTTTTCATTTTAGCAGCAAACTCAGCATTAACACCTTTGCAACAGGTGCATGCAAGGGCCGCTGCCCGGACGGCGACCGCCGTCCTTCACTGCCTGTCCCGGCCCGGCATGTAGCCGGCGGGCGGGACGCTGCCCGGATGCGCCGGCGTGGCAGCGCTGGCGCCCGGCCTGCCAACTGTCGTGGCAGGTCGTCAGGCGGGCCCGGACGTGCCCGCAAAACTGATGTAGTTTATACCAAACACTGTTCGAGTCCGCGGATAAATACGTCTTTTGGTAAATTTTTACCAATAAACACCATTTTACTGCCACGCGTTTCGGCTTCGCCCCACTTTGCGCCCAGGTCGCTGCCCATGATTTGATGCACGCCCTGGAACACGACCTTGCGGTCGGCCCCCTGCATCGACAGCACACCCTTGTAGCGCAGCATTTGCGGACCGAAGACTTGCACCATGCTGCCCAGGAACTGGTCGAGGCGTTCCGGGTCGAAGGCGCGCTCGCTCTTGAAGACAAAGGCGGCGATGTCGTCGGTATGGTGGCTATGGTGGTGGTCGTGGTGCTGGCAGGCCTCGCCGTGGGCATGGTCATGGCCGCAGTGTTCGCCATGCTCGTGAGTATGGTCGTGCTCGTGGTCATGGCCTTCTTCGGCACGCAGGAAGTCAGGATCCAGTTCCAGCTTGTCGTTCAGGTTGAAGCCGCGCAGGTCCAGCACTTCCGAGATCGGCGCGCGGCCGAAGTCGCTGGTCGAGATCGGCGCACGCGGGTTGATGCGGTGCAGGCGCGACCTCAGGGCATCCACGGCGGCGGCGTCGACCAGGTCGGTCTTGGACAGCAAAATCTTGTCGGCGAAGCCGACCTGGCGCTGGGCTTCCTCGTGGCGGTCCAGCTGGTCCATCGCATGGCGTGCATCGACCACGGTCACGACCGCATCGAGCATGTAGTTGGCGCCCACTTCTTCGTCCACGAAGAAGGTCTGCGCCACCGGGCCCGGATTGGCCAGGCCGGTGGTTTCGATCACGACGCGGTCGAAATGGATCTCGCCGGCCGCGCGCTTCTGGGCCAGGTTGTTCAGCGCCACGATCAGGTCGCCACGTACGGTGCAGCAGATGCAGCCGTTGTTCATCTCGACGATCTGCTCGCCGGTATCGCGCACCAGGATGTCGTTGTCGATGTTTTCCTGGCCGAATTCGTTCTCGATGACCGCGATTTTCAGCCCGTGCGCCTCATGCAGGATGCGCTTGAGGAGGGTGGTCTTGCCTGCGCCGAGAAAGCCGGTGAGGATGGTGCTTGGGATGGGTTCCATGTTCGCTTTGCTGTCGGTTGCGCCCGCATCACGGGGAAAAGAATCGGGCGATTATGCCGGATTTCGTGCAAGATCACCATCAACCGTGCAGCGTCTTGACACCGGTCATACCAGTACGTGTTACGGCCTGCTGAGCTTATTTGGACTTCGCCCGCGGATGCGCTTTGTCGTAGACCGCTGCCAGATGCTGGAAATCAAGTGCCGTGTAGATTTGAGTCGAGGTGATGCTGGCGTGCCCGAGCAATTCCTGTACCGCACGCAAGTCGCCCGACGATTGCAGCACATGCGAGGCGAACGAATGGCGCAGCACGTGCGGATGAACGTGTACCGGCGTGCCTGCGCGCAGCGCATGCGCCTTCAGGCGGCTTTGCACGACGCGCGGCGTGATGCGCGCGCCGCGTGCCGACAGGAACAACGCGGTGCTGCCGTCGCGGGCGGCGGGCCGCACGGCCAGCCAGGCCGACAGCGCGCTGCGCGCCGGCCCGCCGACGGGCACGCGCCGCATGCGCTTGCCCTTGCCGGTCACGACCACTTCGCCGGCTTGCAGATCCAGCCAGCCGAGCGAGGCGGCAGTGCCGTCGCCGCCTTCCGTATAGACCATGTCGAGTCCGACGAGTTCCGATACCCGCAGGCCGCTCGAGTACAGCAGCTCGAACATCGCGCGGTCGCACAGCTCGGCCGGTTCGGGATGGCCGTGAGCATTGGCTTCCATCAGTTGCACAGCATCGTCGACCGACAAGGCTTTGGGCAGGGTCTTCGGACGGCGCGGCGCGCGCACGCCTTCGGCCGGATTGGCCGGCAAGCTCAGTTGACGCGACAGCCAGTCGTAGAAGCCGCGCCAGCCGGACAGCTTGCGCGCGATCGAGCGCGCCGACTGGCCGCCGGCATGCAGCTTGGCCGCGAAGCGGCGGATGTCGTGGTGGGTGAGCGCCGTCCAGTCTTCGTGGCCGGCAAGCAAGGCGAGTTCCTGCAGGTCGCGGCGGTAGGCCGCGACCGTATGCGGCGACAACTGGCGCTGGGTGGAGAGCTCGCCCAGGTAGCGCGCGGGCCAGTCCGTTGCCGTCATCGCTTGTTCCGGATCAGGGGCGCAGCGAGGCCAGCGCAGTGCTGGCAGTGGTGGCGATGTGGACCAGGAAGTCGGTCGCCATGGTCGCGGTGAAGCGGTCATCGTTCGGTGCACCCAGCACCAGCAGGCCGAAGGTCTTGCCGTCGACGGCCAGCGGCATCAGGACGGTCGAGCGCACTGCGGCCGGATCGTCGAGCCAGCGCACCGCCTCGAAGTCGTTGTTCAGGCCGCAGTAGGGAGCGCGCAGGCTGGACGCGAACAAGCGGGCGTCTTCCGACACCCCACTCGTGAACCAGGCATCGGCGTGCTCGGGCGCCAGGTTCCACAGGCGCAGCGTCACTTGCGGCACCATGAACTCGGTGCCCAGCGCATCGACCAGGTCGCGTGCCATGGCAGCGCCGCCCGCGGACTTGAGCAGGGCCTGGTTCCAGGCGTGGAAGCGGTTGGCGATCGCGTGGTTTTCCTCGGCGCGGCGGGTCAGTTCGGCCAGGCGCAGTTCCAGCTTGCGGTACTTGTCGCGCATGACTTCCATCTGGCGTTCCTGCAGCGAGACGGCGCGGCCGGTCAGCGGGCTCGACAGCTTCACTTCGCCCAGCAGGCCGGCGTGCTCTTCGAAGAATTGCGGGTGGTCGATGAGGTATTGGGCAACGGCGTTGGCGTCGAGCGGTTCGATGGTCATGAAGTCGGAAAGGTGAAATCGCGTAAAAAGTCTGTCCGCCATTTTACCTGACAGCCAACTGGGGACGGACATAAAAAAAGACGCCCCGCAGGGCGTCTTCTCGCTTGGCAAAGCCGCGCGCGTCAGCTGCGCTTAGAAGCGGTGGCGGATGCCGATCTGCAGTGCGCGGCCATCTTCGCCCGGACGCTTGGTGAAGCCGCCCGGATTGCCGCCGGTGCCCGGCGCGTACTGACCGTCGTTCTGGTTCTTGATGAAGGCGGCGACGGTGTACAGGTCGGTGCGCTTCGACAGGAAGTGGTCGTAGCCGATCGCGAACAGGTCGGCGTCGCTGTTCGATGCCAGGCGGTCGTTCTGGTGCGCGTAGGAAGCCATGATGCGGCCGCTGCCCAGCTTGTAGTGCGCGCCGGCCTGGTAGCTGTTGGCGTCCTGCTGGGTGTTGCGGGTGATGTTGGTCACGAAGATATTGCGCAGTCCAGCCTGCTGGGCTGCCGGCAGGCCCATCTGGGCCAGCGCCGGCGCCACGCCGGCGTCCCAGCCGCCGATGTAGTCGACCAGCAGGGCCGAGTTGGTGTTGCGCTGGCTGTGGAAGCCGGCGAAGAACTTCCAGGTGTCGTTCAGGGTGTAGGAGCCGCCCACGGTGGTGGTGCGCAGGCTCGGACGGTTCTGCTGGTCGTAGCCGTGGTTGTAGCCAATGCCGACGTCGAAGCCGTTGGCCTTGTAGGTGATGGCGCCGGCGCGGAACTTGTTGTAGCGGCCGAGGTAGCCCGAGCCCTTCGGACCGTACATGAGCGAGCCACCGATGCCGTTCGGCAGGGCGATGCGGTACTGGATGGCTTCCTGCGAGCGGATGTCCGCGCCCAGTGCGGTGAAGCCGGCGGTGCCGCCGGTCACGTGACCCCAGGTACCGGCCGTGCCCGACTCGAAGGTGTCGGCCATGTTGAAGACTTCATAGCCCGGGGTGTACATGCGGCCGAGCAGGATGGCGCCGACCGGGGTGATCATGCCGACCATCGCGGTGCGGTCGAACAGGGCGCGCTCCTGGTTGACGGCCGGGCCGCCTGGCGGCTGAAGCAGCGACTGGAGACGGCCGCGGATCGTGGCCGGGATCGCATCCATGCCCTTGAGCAGGTAGACACCCGGATTGTCGTTCATCAGGGTCGGCTGCTGGGTGCCGGTGTCGAGTTCGACGCGTGCCTCGAGATTGAAGATGGCCTTGTAACCGTTACCCAGGTCTTCGGTGCCCTTGAAACCGATACGCGAGCCGTCGGCGCCACCGCTGTAGATCTTGGTCGGGCCACCCTTTTGCCACATGACACCGGCATCGGCGATGCCGTAGATCTGCACGCTGGTCTGCGCGAAGGCCGAGGTTGCGAAACAGGTGCCGAGCAGCGCGGCCAGGATACTTTTCTTCATTGCGTCTCCAGTTATATGCGAACGAGCGTTTTCTTACGCTTGCCAATATGCCATTGCTTCCATGCACTGTACAGATTCCCCATGCAGGACTGCGCGGCGTCTTGGCTGGCGTTGCTTAAAAACTACAAAATACGGCAAAACAAAGGGCGGGCATGGTCGCCCATGTCCGCCCCGGGAAGAGCGGGTCGCAGGACCCGCTCTTCGTTCATGTTGCTTAGAACGAGTGGTTGACGCCGACGTCGTAGTGGTTGACGGTCGATGGCGTGATGGTCAGGCCCTTCTTGCGCGACGCATCCACGTACAGGTAGGTACGCTTCGACAGGCTGTATTCGTAGCCGAGCGAGAACTGCTTGACCTTCTCCAGGCCGTCGGTGTCCTTCTGGCCATAACCGGCCAGGAACTTGCCCGGGCCCATGGTGTAGTTGGCGCCCAGCACCCATGCGTTGGTGTTGGCGCTGGCGAAGCGGTTGTGCTCCTGGTCCTGCTTCGAGTACAGGCCCATCAGCTTCAGTTCCGGGGTGGCGGCGAACGATGCGCCGATCGACCAGACTTTCGATTCGATGGCGTTGCGCTCGTAGGCGGCCATGACGGCTGCCGGACCGTTGGTGTAGGTGGCGCTCAGCGAGAACGGATTGGCCGAGGCTTCGGCGCCCACCGGATACTGCGGATTGGCTGCGGTGCCACGGCCGATGACGGCTGCGCCGCCGCTGCTCTCCTTGGTGGCGACCGCTGCGTTCAGCTGGAAGCCGCTGGTGACCGGCGAGTTATACCAGACGCCGTTCGAGAAGCGGCCATTCGAGGAACCCGCCGCATCCAGCGGCTGGGAGGTGTAGCCGGCAACGGCGATATCGGTCCAGAAGCCGACCGGGCTCGGCGTAGCGTGGAAGGGTTCGAAGGCGCCCACGGTCTCGTGGAACGGGGTCAGGCCGCGGCCGATGCGAACCATGCCGAAGTCGCCTTGCAGACCGACGCGGCTCTGGCCCTGGAACAGCGGACGCTGGCTGCCGTTGGCGCCGATTTCATTGGTGCCGGTATCCGGCTCGTAACGCATTTCCAGTTGGAACAGTGCCTTGAGGCCATTGCCCAGCTCTTCGGTGCCCTTGAAGCCGAGGGTATTCGAGGCACGCTTGCCGATGTTCAGGCTCTGGCCGCTGCGCTTGATGAGGCCAGCGTCGATGGTGCCGTAGATTTGTACCGAGGTCTGTGCGTGCGCGGTGCCGGCAGCGAATGCGCCAAGCAGTGCGACGGCCATGAGGGAGTGTTTCATTATTCGTGTTCCTTTTCTTAAGTGAATCTCAGCGATCCCCGGCATCGCGCTCTGAAAGTTGCATGCCCGGATAGCTGTACCTTAAATGCTTGAGTCGTCAAGATTGTCGGTTTTGTCAATTATGACGGGCCGAGTTGGTCGAAAGCCAATAAATCGAATCGTGCTGTTGTATTTTTGAAACGCGTGTCAAAAACATGTAACAAATTGCTTCAAGAAAACAAAGGGACGGGCGCGCTAGAGGGATTTGCGCCGCCTCAAGGAAGGCCGGAATTGGAATTGAGCGGTGCCGGTGACGCCGTAGACTCTGCGTCACACAGAGGTGCGCGCCGACGGCACTTCGGGAATACTTATATATGGCAATCGCGGCCTGGGCCATGCCGGCCTCGCCTGCTGCCATCGTTTCCCCCATCCGTCGCGACCGCACCGGCCGATCCACCCGAACACAAGCAACAATGGCTAACCGCGAAGAACTGGCGATCATCCGCAATGCGCGCGCCGGGCAGGCCGCTGCCCAGCTCGAGTTGGGCAAGCTCTACCTGTTTGGCAGCGTCGGCCTGCCGCAGAGCCTGCCGACGGCGCTGCACTGGCTCGAGCGCGCCGCGCGCCAGGAGTGCCGGCAGGCCTGGCAACTGATCGGCAACCACATCCCCCTTCCGCTTGCGCAAGCCAGCGCCGGCACGCTCGCGCCGTGGTACGAGCGTGCCTACGACGATGGCAGCGTGCATGCCGGGCTCGTGTTTGCCCAACTGGTGCTGGGCGATGGCAGCGCCGGCGCCACATCCGGGGACCCCATGTTCGCCAAGGCCTTGCGCGCCCTCGAAGATGCGGCCCGGGCCGGGTTTCCCGATGCGCAGTGGCTGCTGGCGCGGCGCCGCGATGCGGCATCCTTGCGGCCGGCCGGGGCCGCCGCGGTACAGGCTTGCTCCGCAGTCGCGGCCCAGGGATGGCTGCGTCGCGCCGCCGACGGCGGCGTGGCCGAGGCCCAGTCCGCCGTACTCGGACAAGCCTGGGAGGCCGGACGTTGGGACGACTACCTGGCACGCGCACTGCCGCTGGCGCGCGAGGTGGTGCGCACCGCGGCCAGCCACGAAGGCGTGTATCGCTTGGCCCCCGGCGACATCACCTTGCTGTCGCGCGTGGGGCGCCTGCTCGATGAAGCCGGGAGCATGGGTGCCGGGCACGGGAAGGGCGACAGGCTGCCCCGCCACGGAGCGGCGCCGGAACCTGGCGAGCCCTTGTGCTTCTGGGAGCTCGCGGCTGCCGAACACGACCCCCATGCCCAACTGGCAATGGGACTGCGCTGCGCCCGCATGGGCGTCGACGGCCGCCGTATCGCGACCGGCGGCGGCGCCGCCAACTTCAAGAAGGCGATCCGCTGGCTGACGCTGGCGGGCGAGCAGGGGCTGGCCCAGGCCTGGTATGCCCTGTCACGCATTTACATCAAGCCCGAGTTCTCGCAGCGCAACGTCGCCGATGCCCAGCGCTACCTCGAGCGTGCGGCCGAGATGGGTTACCGCGACGCCCAGCTCGAATGCGGCCACAACGCCTGGCGCGCACGCCGCGAAAACGAAAACAAGGACGTAGCCGCCGTCTACTGGTTACAGAAGGCAGCCGCCCAGGGCAGCGCCGACGCGGTGACGCTGCTGCACAAGATCGCCCCGCGCCAGGCTTCGCCAACCTATGTCGAGACCGGCAAGCTGCTGGGCCGGCACGAGGAAGTGCTGCGCGCGCATCCGCTGCTGCATGGCCGCCTGGAACTGGCGGCGCTGTTCAGCCTGTCGCGCGCGGAAGCGCTCCTGCTCGACGTGCCCGCCGCCGACCAGGGGCACTGCCTGGTGATCGACATTCGCGCCAGCTACGGGCGCAGCAAGCGCCGCCTGGTGCTGGTCGATACGGCGCAAGAGCGCGAGGCGCTCGACCGTATAACGCGCTTGTTCGAAGGAATCGATTGCGGGCCGTCGGGGCCGGAAGGGAATTACCGGCAGCGCTTGTACCGCTTGCGAACGCTGCTGGGTGCGCCTGCAAGGGGCGACGAGGATGGCGAGGGAAGTGCGGAGATCGGACTGGCTGCCTGATCATCTCAGTAGACCTGGCCGCGCAATGCGTAGCAATGCTTGAGGTTTTCTGCCGCACGTTTTCTGCTGCAGCTATCCTGCTGAAGATTACCTGCTGAAAATTACCGGCTGAAGATTACCGGCTCCGTCGCTCCGCCTAAATCTCGACTTCGCCTTCGAACACCGTGACTGCCGGCCCGCTGAGGTAGACCGGCTGGTCCGCACCCGCCCAGGCGACGCTGAGCTCACCGCCACGCGCCGACACGCGCACCGGCGAATCGAGCAGGCCGCGGCGAATGCCTGCCACCACCGCCGCACAGGCTCCGGTACCGCAAGCCAGGGTTTCACCGGCGCCGCGTTCGAACACGCGCAGACGGATGTGGTGGCGGTCCACCACCTGCATGAAGCCGGCGTTGACCTTGTTCGGGAAGCGGGGGTGGGTCTCGATCGCCGGCCCCATCGACTCCACCGCTGCGGTGTCGACGTTCTCGACCACCTGCACCGCGTGCGGATTGCCCATCGAGACCACCGACACGCATTGGGTCTGGCCGCCCACCGGCAGCGGCCAGGTGGTGTCCTCGCCCTCGGCCCGGCCGTCCAGGCCCGCATTGTCGAACGGTAGGTCGGCCGGATCCAGGCGTGGCGCGCCCATGTCCACCGTGACGCTGCCGTCGTCTTCGAGGCGCGGGGCGATGATGCCTTTCATGGTCTCGACGCGAATGCTGCGTTCGCCCGACAGCCCCTTGTCGCTCACAAAACGCGCGAATGCGCGCGCGCCGTTGCCGCATTGCTCGACTTCGCCGCCGTCGCTGTTGAAGATGCGGTAGCGGAAATCAACACCCGGGCTCGTGGGGCGCTCCACCACCAGGATCTGGTCGGCGCCGATGCCGAAGCGGCGGTCGGCCAGCCTGCGCCATTGTTCCGCGCTCAGGTGGACGTCCTGGTGGATGGCGTCGACGACGATGAAGTCGTTGCCCGCGCCGTGCATCTTGGTGAATTTCAGTTTCATGGTGTGTCGGCTGGTTCAGCCTGGCTTGGAGCGCCGGACAATTCGCCCTATGGCCGCGTTGCATCGTCTTGCCCCAGGGATGTCGTCAGGCGCTCTGATTGACTGATTGTTTAATCGTAGAACGACGGTTCGCCCGGCGGCCGGGTCTTGAAACGCTTGTGCGTCCAGAAGTATTCGGCCGGGGCTTCGCGCACGCGATCTTCGATAAAAGCGTTCATGCGGCGGGTCGCTTCGACCATGTCGTCGCCCGGGTAATTCTCCCACGCCGGATAGAAACGCACACGCCAGCCCCGGTAGTTCGGCAGGTAGGTGGCCACCACCGGGATCACCTTGGCGCCGGTGGTCGCGGCAATCCGGCCCAGGGCGGTGAGGGTGGCGGCCGGGATGCCGAAGAAGGGAACGAATTCGGCATCCTTCTCGCCGAAATCCATGTCCGGCAGCATGAAGTAGGGCAGGCCGTCGCGCAGCGCGCGCAGGATCGGCTTGATGCCTTCCTTGCGCGTCACCAGGCGCACCGGGCCGTAGCGTTCGCGGCCGTGGCGCAGCAGCTTGTCGAACGCTTCGTTCTTTTGCGGCACATACATGCTGCACACTGGGATCACGCGCGACGCGACGCCGGCCACGTCGAGGCAGACGAAGTGCGGGCACAGCAGGATGGTCGGGCCGGCTTCCATCTCGGCCTGCGGCACCGCCGGTTCCACCTGGATATAGCTGCGCACGCGCGCTTCCGGCGCCCACCACAGGATCGAGCGCTCGAAGATGCTGCGCGCATAGGCGCGGAAATGCTGTTTGGCGATGGCCTGGCGCTCGGCCTCGAGCTTCTCGGGCATGCACAGGCGCAGGTTGGTCAGGGTGATGCGGCGCCGTTTGCCCATGATTAGGAACATCAGGCTGCCGACCGTTTCGCCGAGGCGGCCGAGGATGGGCAGCGGCAGGAAGTGCAGCAGCCACATGATACCGAGCAGGAGCCTCATGCCGCGGCCTCGCTTTCCGGACCGCTCACGCCTTCCGGCTGTTTGTAGCGGTTGTAGCTCCAGAAGTACTGCGCCGGGCAGCGCTTGATCAACTGCTCCATGGCGCGGTTGATGGCCGCCGCCTGGTCCGCGGCGCTGCCTTCCAGGCTGCCCTCGAAGGGCACGAAGCGCACCACGTAGCCGCGGCCGCGCGGCAGGCGCTCGGCGTAGACCAGCAGGATGTCGGCCTTGCCCAGCTGCGCCAGCTTGGCGGGCAGGGTCATGGTGTAGGCGCTGCGGCCGAACCACGGCGCCCAGACGCCTTCGCCTTCCTGCGGCACCTGGTCGGGCAGCAGGCCGATCGGCTCGCCGCTTTTGAGCGTCTTGGCCAGGATGCGCACGCCAGACAGGGTGGCCGGCGCCAGTTTCAGGTTGTGGCGCGCACGAGCACCCTCGACCAGGGGTTTCAGTGCGCTCTTGCGCGGCGGGCGGTACATGACGGTCAGCGCCGTCTGCAGCGCGATCTGCTGGGCCGTCATCTCGAAGCAGCCCAGGTGCGGGGTCAGGAACACGATGCCGCGGCCGGCGTCCAGCCGCGCCTGCACCAGTTCCCAGTTCTCGACGCTGGCGTGGCGCGCCACGCGCCTGGGATCGGCGCACCAGACGAAGGCCAGCTCGATGATGGCCTTGCCGGCTTCGGCGACGGCGGCGTTCAGGTGCCGTTCATAGCCGGCCTGGGCCAGGTTGGCGCGCAGGCGGCGGCGATAGGAGCCCGACAGCAAATAGACGAGCCAGCCGAGGCCAGCGCCGAGAGCATGCAAAAACGGCAATGGGAATACCGATAGTGCACGGAATAAAGAAACTAACATGCGATTGACCAGGGTTGAAAGAAGGGGTCGTGGTAGAGCAAAATTCTCGAAGGAAGCGTAAAATACCACTTTATGCAGGATCCGCCGAGTTAATAGACAACTTGCGAAGCGGAATATAAATGTCGCTAAAGCGTCGCAGGCACCCGTTGCTGCGGCATCTTGTTCAACAACAGCGCAACACTCAGCAGTAACTGGAGCCCACATGTCCAACGACTACCTCTTCACTTCCGAATCGGTTTCGGAAGGCCATCCCGACAAAGTCGCCGATCAAATTTCCGACAGCATCCTCGACGCCATCTTCGAGCAGGATCCGCACGCGCGCGTCGCAGCCGAAACCCTGTGCAACACCGGCCTGGTGGTGCTGGCGGGTGAAATCACCACCCACGCCAACGTCGACTACATCCAGGTGGCGCGCAATACCATCAAGCGCATCGGCTACGACAACACCGATTTCGGCATCGACTACAAAGGCTGCGCCGTGCTGGTCGCCTACGACAAGCAGTCGCCGGACATCGCCCAGGGCGTGGACGAAGGCGCGGGCCTGGATCTCGACCAGGGCGCCGGCGACCAGGGCCTGATGTTCGGCTATGCCTGCGACGAGACCCCGGAAC
Source organism: Massilia sp. UMI-21 (assembly GCA_015277795.1). Taxonomy (NCBI): domain Bacteria; kingdom Pseudomonadati; phylum Pseudomonadota; class Betaproteobacteria; order Burkholderiales; family Oxalobacteraceae; genus Massilia; species Massilia sp. UMI-21. Next base: position 543,476 of record CP063848.1, read on the forward strand.
TGATGCCGGCCGCTATCTACTATGCGCACCGCCTGGTCGAGCGCCAGTCGCAGCTGCGCAAGGACGGCCGCCTGCCATGGCTGCGCCCGGACGCCAAGTCGCAGGTCACCCTGCGCTACGTCGACGGCCGCCCGGTGGCGGTCAACACCGTGGTGCTGTCGACCCAGCACGCGCCGGAAGTCTCGCATTCGCAGATCGAAGAAGCGGTCATCGAAGAGATCATCAAGCCGATCCTGCCGCGCGAGTGGCTGGAGGGCACCAAGTTCCTGGTCAACCCGACCGGCCGCTTCGTCATCGGCGGCCCGCAGGGCGACTGCGGCCTGACCGGCCGCAAGATCATCGTCGATACCTACGGCGGCGCGGCCCCGCACGGCGGCGGCGCGTTCTCGGGCAAGGATCCTTCCAAGGTCGACCGTTCGGCAGCCTACGCCGCGCGCTACGTCGCCAAGAACGTCGTAGCCGCCGGCCTGGCGCGCCAGTGCCAGGTGCAGGTCAGCTACGCGATCGGCGTGGCTCGTCCGATCAACATCACCGTGTACACTGAAGGTACCGGCGTCATCTCCGACGAGAAGATCGCCCAGCTGGTGATGGAGCACTTCGACCTGCGCCCGAAAGGCATCGTGCAGATGCTCGACCTGCTGCGCCCGATCTACGCCAAGACCGCGGCCTACGGCCACTTCGGCCGCGAAGAGCCGGAGTTCACCTGGGAGCGCACCGACAAGGCGGCGCTGCTGCGCGCCGAAGCCGGACTGTCCTGATTTTCTCCAACCCGCCCGGAAGCCGGGCGGGGCAGGGAGCAAGGGTGGCGGCCCACCAGGCCGCCACTCGTGGTAAACTCACCCGTTCCGAGGAGCGTTGCGACGAAGAGATTCCTCTTTGCCAGGCTCGGATATCAGCAACTGCGCTCACGTTACTTTTTTCAACCATTGAAAGGAGGGCGTGATGAACGCCGTACTCAAAGACATCAACGATTTCCACGTAGCAGACATCTCCCTGGCATCCTGGGGCGAGAAGGAAATCCGCATTGCAGAAACCGAAATGCCGGGCCTGATGGCGATCCGCGAGGAATACGCCAGCGCCCAGCCCCTGAAGGGCGCGCGCATCGCCGGTTCGCTGCACATGACCATCCAGACCGCGGTCCTGATCCGCACCCTGGAAGCCCTCGGCGCGCAAGTGCGCTGGGCATCGTGCAACATCTACTCGACCCAGGACCACGCCGCCGCCGCCATCGCCTCGGTCGGTACCCCGGTGTTCGCCGTCAAGGGCGAAACCCTGGACGAGTACTGGGAATACACCCACCGCATCTTCGAATGGCCGGGCGAACAGGCCAACATGATCCTGGACGACGGTGGCGACGCCACCCTGCTGCTGCACCTGGGCGTGCGTGCCGAGAAGGACATCTCGGTGCTGGACAAGCCGGGTTCGGAAGAAGAAATCTGCCTGTTCAACGCGATCAAGGGCCGCCTGGCGCGTGATCCGTCGTGGTACTCGAAGCGCCTGCCGTGCATCCTGGGCGTGACCGAGGAAACCACCACCGGCGTGCACCGCCTGTACCAGATGCACCAGGAAGGCAAGCTGGCTTTCCCGGCAATCAACGTCAACGATTCGGTCACCAAGTCGAAGTTCGACAACCTGTACGGCTGCCGTGAATCGCTGGTCGACGGCATCAAGCGCGCGACCGACGTCATGGTCGCCGGCAAGATCGCGGTCATCGCCGGCTACGGCGACGTGGGCAAGGGCTCGGCCCAGGCCATGCGCGCACTGTCGGCGCAAGTGTGGGTCACCGAGATCGATCCGATTTGCGCCCTGCAGGCCGCGATGGAAGGCTACCGCGTCGTGACCATGGACTACGCTGCCGAACACGGCGACATTTTTGTTACCTGCACCGGCAACTACCATGTGATCACCGAGCAGCACATGCTCAAGATGAAAGACCAGGCGATCGTCTGCAACATCGGCCACTTCGACAACGAGATCGAAGTCGCCGCGCTCAAGAAGTACGAGTGGGAAAACATCAAGCCGCAGGTCGATCACGTGATCTTCCCGGACGGCAAGCGCATCATCCTGCTGGCCGAAGGCCGCCTGGTGAACCTGGGCTGCGGTACCGGCCACCCGTCGTACGTGATGAGCTCGTCGTTCGCGAACCAGACCATCGCCCAGATCGAACTGTTCGCCAACACCGACAAGTACCCGGTCGGCGTGTACACGCTGCCGAAGCACCTGGACGAGAAGGTCGCACGCCTGCAGCTCAAAAAGCTCAACGCCCAGCTGACCACGCTGACCGAAGAGCAGGCCGCCTACATCTCGGTGAAAACGGAAGGTCCGTACAAACCGGACCACTATCGTTATTAATCGATAGCTAGTCATTGCGGGCGCTGAGTTTAACCAAAACCAGCGCCCGTTTTTTCAACAGCCGGGCGTTCGGCGCAACCGATGCGCCCGTGTACCACGAAAGTCGATGCTCATGCGCCTGCTCATTACCTGGCTGATCAATGCCGTAGCCCTGATGGCCCTGCCGTTCCTGATGTCTTCCGTCGTCGTCACCAATTTCACGACCGCGCTGATCGCTGCGCTCGTGCTGGGACTGGTCAATACCCTGATCCGTCCAGTGCTGGTGATCCTGACCCTGCCGGTGACGGTGGTCTCGCTGGGCCTGTTCATCCTCGTCATCAATGCGCTCCTGTTCTGGATGGTGTCGCACTGGATCGCGGGCTTCGAGGTCACCGGATTCGGATCGGCCTTCCTGGCAGCGATCCTGTACAGCATTATTTCGTGGGCGCTTTCTACCTTGCTCCTCAAAGACAAAGATGGAAACTCCTAATTTCAGTATCGAGTTCTTTCCCCCGAAGACCGATGAAGGCGCGGAAAAGCTGCGCGTGGTGCGCCAGAAGCTGGCCGAGCTGCGGCCGAAGTATTTTTCGGTGACCTTCGGCGCGGGCGGCACCACCCAGCAGGGCACCTTGCAGACGGTGCTCGAGATCCAGTCCGAAGGCATCGACGCGGCGCCGCACCTGTCCTGCGTGGGCGGCACCCGCGACTCGCTGCGCGCCATCCTGCAGCAGTTCCAGGACAAGGGCATCCGCCGCCTGGTGGCGCTGCGCGGCGACCTGCCGAGCGGCTACGGCGGTGGCGGCGAGTTCCGCTACGCCAACGAGCTGGTCGAGTTCATCCGCAAGGAAACCGGCGACTGGTTTCACATCGAAGTGGCGGCCTACCCGGAAATGCACCCGCAGGCGCGTTCGCCGCAGGACGACCTGCAAGCCTTCGCGCGCAAGGTCCAAGCCGGCGCGAATGCCGCGATCACCCAGTATTTCTATAATGCGGACGCCTACTTCGACTTCGTCGACAACGCCCGCAAGCTGGGCGTGGACGTGCCGGTGGTGCCGGGCATCATGCCGATCACCAACTACACCCAGCTGATGCGCTTCTCGGACATGTGCGGCGCCGAGATTCCGCGTTGGGTGCGCAACAAGCTGGCAAGCTTCGGCGACGACTCCGCCTCGATCAAGGCCTTCGGCCTGGACGTGGTCACCAGCCTGTGCGAGCGCCTGCTCGCGGGCGGCGCGCCGGGGCTGCATTTCTACAGCATGAACCAGGCGGTGGCGACCACCGCGATCTGGCAGCGCCTGGTGAAGTAATTGGCCTTGTGGCCGCGGCCTGGAATGGCCGCGGCCCGTAGGGTGGGCCGCCCACGCGTTCAACCCACCGTGGTGTTGCCCGTGCGGCTGCTCCCCCGCTGCTTGAACGCGTGGGCGGCGCCCGCCGCGCAGGCCGATCGCAAGGCCGGGCGGAGCCGCCCACCCTACGATTCGGCCATGATGCGATTGAACGCGGTGTCAGCCTTCGGTCACGATCTCGTCGAGCGGAATATCGTATTCCCCGATCTCGAATACCGCCTGCTGGCACGCATACGCAATGCCCAGCGTGCGCGGACGCGGTTCCGGCGCCAGCGTCCTGTCGTAAAACCCGCCGCCATACCCCAGCCGGTAGCCACGCGCATCGAAGCCCAGGCAGGGCACCAGCAGGGCATCGGGCCGCTGCAGCATCCGCAGTTCCACCGGCACCGCCACGCCCAGGCTGTCGGCCTCGGTCGCTTCGCCCGGCACCCATTCGGCAAATCCGAGCGCCGCACCGCGCTCGATCACGACAGGCAAGGCCAGCCGTACGCCTGCTTCCGCCAATTCCGCGTAGGCTGGACGTAAATCGGGTTCGCCCGCGAGTGGCCAGTACACACCCAATACCGACCCTGGATCGGCGCGCCACCACGCCAGCATGCGCGTGCCGATGCGGTCATCCCAGGCGCGTTTGGTGGCGTGGTCGATCGCGCGGCGCCGCTCCTTGAGTGTCCGGCGCAACTGTGGTTTATCCAGCATGGCGTTTGCGCCAGTGTCTGGCAGGGCCCCTGGGGCACATGGTATTCTTGATTCGCCGGTCATGGTTTGAATGCAGCGTACATTGAAAGTTGTAGATGTTTCAATCGAGTTTGACAACCGGCTCCCTGCCGGCCGCCCTTGCCCTTGTGTTTGCATTGTGGACGCTGGCACCCGAGACAGTCCACGCCAAATCTGCGCCTGCCACGGCCGCGGGGTCGACCCCGGATTCCGGCCAGACCGCGCCCAGCTCCCAGATCGTGCCGCCGGTGCCGGCCGGCGCCCCCACCGTGCCCGGCGCATCCGCCGCCGTGCCGGTCGCCGAGGCCCAGGCCGATGACGATACTTTCCTGCTGCTGCGCGAAGCCGCGCGCCAGAGCGATGCGGCGCGTACCAATGCGCTGGCATCGCGCCTGCCGCCGAACTATCCGCTGGCGTCCTACGTCGACTATTATCGTCTGAAACCGCGGATGCGCGACGCCACGGCTGCAGAGGTCGGCGCGCTGCTGCGCCGTCACCCCGACACGGCCATCGCCGAGCAGTTGCGCACCGAATGGCTGCTCGACCTGGGCCGGCGCCGCGACTTCGCCGGCTTCGAGCGCGAAGTGGGCCAACTGGCGCGCGGCGACAATCTGCAGGTGCGCTGCTATGCCCTGCTGGCGCGTGCCAGCCGCGGCGAACAGGTCGGCGATGAGGCGCGGGCCTTGCTGGTCAGTCCGCAGGGTTACGGGGAAGCCTGCGCGGCCCTGATCACGCAGTTGGCGCAGACCGGGCAGTTCAAGGAAAAGGACCTGCTCTGGCAGCTGCGCCTGGCCGGCGAAGCCGACGCCACCGGCCCGGCGCGCCGCATTGCGTTACTGCTGGGAGCTTCCGATACCCGCGCGGCCCAGGCCGTGGACGTGCCCGCCGTCGCGATGGCACGCGGGGTCGGCAAGACCCGTGCCGAGCACGCCATCTACCTGGTAGCGATCGGCCGCATGGCGCGCACCAGCCTCAAGCTGGCCACCGTCGCGCTCGGCAAGAACAGCCCCAGGCTGAGCGCCGAGGAACGCGCGACCGGCTGGGCCGGCATCGCCTATGCCGCCTCGATCGCCCTGTCGCCGGACGCCGCTACCTATTGGCGGCGCGCCGACGGCGTGCCGCTCACCAACGATCAGCTGCAGTGGAAGACCCGCATCGCGCTGCGCCACGGTGACTGGAAAACCGTGCGCGCCACCATCGAGGCCATGCCGGCCCACCTGCGTGGCGAGAGCGCCTGGGTCTACTGGCTGGCGCGCGCCGACAAGCACGATGGCCGCACGGCGCAAGCCAATGCCGGTTTCGAGAGCGTCGCCACCCAGCGCCACTTCTACGGCCAGCTCGCGCTGGACGAACTCGGCCGGCAAGTGGTGGCGCCGCCGCCTGCCTCGCCGATCAGCACGGAAGAGCTGGCTTCGGTTAACGCCAACCCGAGCCTGCAGCGCGCGCTCAAGTTCTACAGCCTGCGCCTGCGCGCGGAAGGCAACCGCGAATGGAACTGGGGGCTGCGCGGCATGTCTGACCGTCAGTTGCTGGCCGCCGGCGAACTCGCCCGGCGCAACGACCTGCTCGACCGTACCGTCGAGACCTCGCTGCGCACGCGTACCGAACTCGACTACGCACAGCGGTTCCCGGCGCCGCACCTGGACGTCCTGCACCCGACCGCGCAGGGCCTGGGCCTCGACAAGGCCTGGGTCTACGGCCTGATCCGCCAGGAGTCGCGCTTCATCAGCGATGCGCGTTCCGGCGTCGGCGCCTCCGGCCTGATGCAGGTGATGCCTGCCACCGGTAAATGGGTGGCGGCCAAGATCGGGATGGACAACTTCGTGCACAGCATGCTGAACGACCTGCGGACCAACATCACGCTCGGCGCCAACTACATGAACATGGTGCTGGCGAACTTCGACGGCGACGAAATCCTCGCCACGGCAGCCTACAATGCCGGGCCATCGCGCGCCCGCGCCTGGCGCGGGCGGCTCGAGCAGCCGATGGAGGGCGCGGTGTTCGTCGAATCGATTCCGTTCTCGGAGACCCGCAACTACGTGCGCAACGTGCTGGCCAATGCCACCAACTACGCCGCCGTGTTCGAGAACAAGCCGCAGTCGATCCGCACCCGGGTGCGTCCGGTGCAGCCGCGCGAGCGCGCCTCCATCCTGCCCTGAACCCGGTTGAGCACAACGGAGCCCAGCGAGCTCCCTGAAGGAGAACGGCCATGCGCGACAGGAACGTGGTGGTCATCGGCGGCACGGGTTTCATCGGCGGCCATGTGCTGGCGCGCCTGGCGGCGGACGGGGTCGGCACGCGGGTAGCGGCGCGCCATTACGAGACCGCCAAGCACCTGAATACCTTGCCCTACCTCGACCTGGAACTGGTCGACATCCACGACGACGCCGCGCTGCGGCGCCTCCTGGACGGCTGCGATGCGGTCATCAACCTGGTCGGCGTGCTGCATGGCGGCCATGGCATGCCCTACGGCCCCGGCTTCCGGCGCCTGCACGTGGAATTGCCGCGCCGGATCGTCCAGGCCTGCGACGAACTCGGGGTGCCGCGTTACCTGCACATGAGCGCACTCGGCGCCAGCGCCCTGGGCGCTTCGATGTACCAGCGCTCCAAGGCCGACGGCGAGCTGGCCGCCCGCAGCCGGCCACGGGTGGAGGCGGCGATTTTCCGTCCTTCGGTGGTGTTCGGCCCGGGCGACCATTTCCTGACCATGTTCGCCAGGCTGCAGCGCCACCTGCCGGTGGTGCCGCTGGCCTGCCCGGACGCGCGCTTCCAGCCGGTCTATGTCGAAGACGTGGCCGCCGCCTTTTCGCTGGCGCTGCGCGACCCGCACCTGGCCGGCGCCACCATCGAGCTCGCCGGTCCGCAGGTATATACCCTGGCCGAGCTGGTACGCCTGAGCGGGCGCTACACCGGCCACGAGCGCCGCATCCTGGGCTTGCCGGACTGGGCGGCGCGCTTGCAGGCGGGGCTGTTCGAGCTGTTGCCGGGCGACCCGGTCATCGGTCGCGACCAGCTCGATTCGATGAAGACGGATAATGTCGTCAGTGCGCAAACACAAGCCTTGACAGCGGACGCGCTGGGAATCAAGCTGACGTCGCTCGAGGCTGTTGCACCGCACTATCTGGCAGGGGGCGACAGCCTCGATCGCTACCGTGAGCACGCCGGCCGCTGATTCCGCCCAGCGTCAGGACCAACCCCTTCGACCACAGGACACCATGCAGACCATCGAACTCGACCCGACCCTGTCTTCCACCCTCGAGCAGGCCCGCCAGCCGGGCCTGACCCTCGTCATCGGCAACAAGAACGTGTCGTCGTGGTCGATGCGGCCATGGGTGGCGGCAAAGGCGTTCGGAATCCCGTTCACCGAGATCCGCGTCCTGCTCGACAAGCCCGAGACCGCCGCCAACATCGCACGCTATTCGCACGCGGGCCGGGTGCCGGTGTTGCTGGCAGGCGAGATGACGATCTGGGACAGCCTGGCCATCGTCGAATACCTGGCCGAGCAGTTCCCCGACAAGCACATGTGGCCGCAGGACGTTGCCGCGCGGGCGCTGGCGCGCTCGATCGTGGCCGAGATGCACGCGGGCTTCGGCGAACTGCGCAGCGCGATGTCGATGAACATCCAGGCCAGGCTGCCGGGCCGCGGCCGCACCCCGGGCGCCCAGGCCGACATCGGCCGCGTCTGCGAGATCTGGGAAGACTGCCTGTCGCGCTTCGGCCACCACGGTTTCCTGTTCGGCGACTTCTCCATCGCCGACGCCTTCTACGCGCCGGTGGTGTGCCGCTTCAAGACCTATGGCGTGGCCCTGGCCCCGGCCCTGCAAGCCTATTGCGAGCGCGTGCTGGCCCACCCGGCAGTGGCGCACTGGATCGACGAAGCGATGCGCGAAGACGATCCGACCCCGCAGCACGACCTCGACCTGCCGCAGGCGTAAGGGTGGACAGCGTGGCACCCGCGATGCGCAGCTACGTGGTGGGCGGCGCCGTGCGCGACGAGCTGCTCGGCCGTCCCGTTGCCGACCGCGACCACGTGGTGGTCGGCGCCACCCCGGAGCACATGCTGGCACTGGGCTTTCGGCCGGTCGGCAAGGATTTTCCGGTCTTCCTGCACCCCGACACGCACGAGGAATACGCGCTCGCCCGCACCGAGCGCAAGACCGCGCCGGGCTACCACGGCTTCGTCTTCCATACCTCGCCGGACGTGACGCTGGAAGACGACCTGGTGCGGCGCGACCTCACCATCAATGCGATGGCGCGCGCCGACGACGGCAGCATCGTCGACCCCTACGATGGGCAGGCCGACCTGCGTGCGCGCATTTTCCGCCACGTGTCCGGCGCCTTCGCCGAGGACCCGGTGCGCATCCTGCGCCTGGCGCGCTTCGCCGCGCGCTTTCCGGACTTCCGTGTCCACGACACGACCAATGCGCTGATGCGCCGCATGGTCGACGCAGGAGAGGTCGACGCCCTGGTGCCCGAGCGCGTCTGGCAGGAGTTGTCGCGCGGGCTGATGGAAGAACGGCCCTCGCGCATGTTCGCCGTGCTGCGCGACTGCGGCGCATTGGTGCGCATCCTGCCCGAACTCGACGCCCTGTGGGGCGTGCCGCAGGCGCCGCTGCACGATCCGGAAACCGATACCGGCGTGCACGTCATGCTGGTGATCGACTACGCGGCGACGCAAGCGCTGCCGCTCGAGGTGCGCTTCGCCGCCCTGGTGCACGACCTGGGCAAGGGCGCTACGCCCGACCCGCACGGGCCGGCCCGGCACGGCCACGAATGCCTCGGCACGCAGCTGGTGACGCAGCTCTGCAAGCGCCTCAAGCTGCCCAACGAATGCCGCGACCTGGCCCTGATGACGGCGCGCGAACACGGCAACGTCAGCCGCGCCCTGGCGCTGCGGGCCGACACCATCGTCACCCTGTTCGAGCGCTGCGACGCCTTCCGCAAGCCGGAGCGTTTCGCGCAGATGCTGCTGGCGTGCGAGTGCGATGCGCGCGGGCGCGGGCACGAAACGCACCCGATGCGCTTCCAGGACTATCCGCAGCGGCCCCACCTGCTGCGCGCGCTGGAGGTCGCACGCGCCGTCAACGCCGGCGAGGTCGCGGCGCGCCATGCCGGGCAGCGCGCGCAGATTCCCGAAGCCGTGCACGCGGCGCGGGTGGCCGCGGTCGAGGCGGCGCTGCGCGAGCCCTAGGGTGACCGGGTCCGCCCGGCCGGATCCGCTACGGTGCACGACTGTTCCGCCAGCATTTGCTATCCTTCGCCAGATAACAATGTGAAATCGATGTCATCGGAGGACAAGATGGTTGCCGTGCTGGCGCAGCGTGTAGCGAGCTTGAAACCGCGTCGCCGCCTGCAACTTGCCGGCCTGGTGGTGCTGGTACTGGCCTTGCTGCTCGCTTTTTTCTATATTCGCTCGGAAGGAACCGATCCCGAGGTCCGCAACGACGTGATGCTCAACCTGCGCGAGCTGGAAAAGCTCGACGCCGAGTGGGACGCCAATATCCTGCGCGCCCACATCGGCCGCGCGCCTCCCGCGGCCCAGCTCACCACCCAACTGCCGCGCATGCGCGAGCTCACCGCCCGCCTCGGCGAGGCGGTGCCGGCTTCCGGCCCGGCAGTCCGGGCCGCCTTCACCCAGCTGCGCGACGCCATGCAGCGCAAGGAGTTGCTCACCATCCAGTTCGGGCGCCAGAACCCGCCGCTGCGCGAGGCGCTGAGCTACCTGCCGCCGGCGGTGGCCGACCTCAAGACCGAGCTCGGCGGCATTGAGGGGGCGCTGGCGCCGGCGCGCCTGGTGGTGCGCCTGGATGCCTCGCTCAATGCGCTGCTCACCGAGATCCTGCGCTACAACGTCGTGCCCAGCCCGCCGCTGGCGGCGCGCATCGAGGAGATCCTGGGCGATATCGCGGCCCAGGAGATCGCCTTTTCGCCGGCCGTGGTCGAGAAGATGGATGCCATCATCAAGGCCGCCCGTGTGATCCTCGAGAAGCGCCCGCTGGAAAACCGGCTCGAGTCGCAGATCGCCGCCGCCGGCACCGGCGCCGCCCTCGACCGCCTGGGGCGCGAATTCGACCGTACTTTCGACGCCGCGCTGGCGGTGCGCGAGCGCTTCCGCGGCTACCTGCTCGCCTACTCGGTGTTCTTGCTGCTGCTGCTGGCCTATGCCGGCATGCGGCTGCGCCGTACCTACCGCATCATCGGCGAGGTCAACCATCGCCTGCAGGCGGCCAACGAAAACCTCGAGCACCGCGTCGCCGAGCGCACCGCCGAGCTGGAGGCGCAATCCAGGCAGCTCGAGCGCCTGGCCCAGCACGACAGCCTGACCGGCCTGATCAACTACCGCCAGCTGACCCGCCTGCTGGAGCGCGCGCTGGCCCGCGCCACCCGCCGCGATTCGGTGGTGGTCATCATGTTCATCGACCTGGACGGCTTCAAGCTCGTCAACGACACCTACGGCCATGCGACCGGCGACCTGGTGCTGCAGATGGTGGCGCGCCGGGTCCAGGAAAAGCTGCGCGCCGAGGATGCGCTGGCGCGCCTGGGCGGCGACGAGTTCGTCATCATGCTCGAAGACGTCGCCTCGCGCGAAGGCGCGCTGCGGGTGGCCCAGCTGGCGCTCGACCAGATCAAGGCGGTGACCGAGGCGGACGGCAATCCGGTCTCGATCTCGGCCAGCATCGGCATTTCCAGCGCCCGCGGCCAAGTGGGCGCGGCGCGCGGCTCGGCGGCACTGCTGGCCGAGGCCGACAAGGCGATGTACGAGGCCAAGCAGTCGGGCAAGGGCGTGTTCGTGGTCAGTCCGGCAAGCCAGTGGATCGTTCCGGTGCAGCACAGCGGGCAATAGCGGAATCCGCTACAATTCCGCCATTGCTGCACTGCACAAAAGGATCGCGAGAATGTTGGACAACCCGCTGCGTCGCTGGCTGAAGGGCCTTGGCGGCAAGGATCATGGCAAGCCCGGCCGTCCGACCGTGCTGGTCAAGGAATTGGGCGAGCGCGACCGCCGCCGCATCCTGCGCCATTTCCTGGCGCTGGACGACAAGGATCGCCTGCTGCGTTTCGGCAGCGTCATCCCGGACGACGCGATCGCCACGTACGTCGGCAAGATCGATTTCCGGCACGACATCGTGTTCGGCGTGCTGAACCGCGTGTTCCAGCTGGTCGGCGTGGGGCACCTTGCCTTCGCCAAGGCCGACAAGGGCAAGCCGACGCAAAAGGAACGGGTGGCCGAGTTCGGCGTCTCGGTCTCGGCGTCGGCGCGCGGGATGGGCGTCGGCTCGCGCCTGTTCCAGCGGGCGGCCATCCACTGCCGCAATGCGGACGTGGATACCCTGTACATGCAATGCCTGACCTCGAACCAGACCATGATGCACATCGCGCGCAAGGCAGGCATGGAGATCAAGCGCGAATACGGCGAGGCCGACGCCTACCTGCGGCTGCCGCCGCCGAGTCCCGGGAGCGTGATGGCGGAGGCGCTGCAAGAGCAGTGGGCCATGATCGATTACAACGTCAAGGCCAATGCGCGCGCCGCGGTGAAGTGGCTGACGCCTAAGAAGTAGGGTGGTCGGCTATGCCGACCGCGCGTTCAACGAAACATCGCATACGACGGCGCTGGCTACGGCAGTGCGGTTTGAACGCGCGGACGGCGAAGCCGTCCACCCTACGCTCATCCGGCAACGGGCAACGCCGTCGTCTCCTTGATCCTCTGCAGTGCAAAACTCGATTTCACATCCAGCACCGCCGGGTGCTTGAGCAGGGTCCCCATCATGAAGCGCGAGAAGTGGTCCATGTCTTCCACGTGCACGCGCAGCAAAAAATCCATCTCGCCGGTCATCGCGTAGCAGGCCACCACTTCCGGCCAGGTGCCCACCGACACCGCGAAGTCATTGCGCGGCGAGGTGGCCGGCAGCCCCGGGCCGCCACGCGCCCCGCCTGCCACTTCACTGTGCTTTTCCAGGCGCACGTTCACATAGGCCAGCAGACCCAGCCCGATCTTGTCCGGATCGACCAGGGCCACGTACTGGCGGATCACGCCCGCTTCTTCGAGCCGCTTGATGCGGCGCAGGCAAGGGGAAGGGGACAGGTTGACACGCTCGGCAACGTCCTGGTTCGACAGCCGGCCGTCGGTCTGCAGCACGGCCAGGATCTTGCGGTCAGTCTTGTCGAGCTCGATTTTTGACATGTTTTCCTCAGTGGATTCGCGAACCCGGCAATTTTATTGCGCAAATTCGTCGGCGGGGGGAATTGTTTGGAATTTAATGCCGGATAGGCGGGACTATACTGTGCGCCTTACTGGATCAGGCCGACCCAACCCGGCCCTGCGCGCCCCAACGGCCATCAAGAGCCCGCGCCCGTGCATCCCTGGCGACAGATTACGGAGACACCGCATGAACGCACCGACCGAACGCGCCAACCTGGCGCTGCCCCAGCACGACATCACTTTGGACGACAAGTGGACTCTGGACCGCGGCCGCGCGTTCATGACCGGCACCCAAGCCCTGGTGCGCCTGCCGATGCTCCAACGCGAGCGCGACCTCAAGGCCGGCCTGAACACCGCCGGCTACATCACCGGCTACCGCGGCTCGCCGGTCACCGCCGTCGACCAGACCGCGATGAAGGCGAAGAAGCACCTCGACGCCCACCACGTCAAGTTTCACCCGGGCATGAACGAAGACCTGGCGGCAACCGCCGTCTGGGGTACCCAGCAGACGAATCTCTATAAGGACGCCAAGTACGACGGCGTGTTTGCCATGTGGTACGGCAAGGGTCCGGGCGTGGACCGCTGCGGCGACGTCTTCAAGCACGGCAACAATGCCGGCTCTTCGCAGCACGGCGGGGTGCTGGTGCTGGCCGGCGACGACCATGCGGCCAAGTCCTCGTCGACGGCGCACCAGTCCGACCACATCCTGACCCACTGCGGCATCCCGGTCCTGTACCCGTCCTCGGTACAGGAATACCTGGATTTCGGCCTGCACGCCTGGGCCATGAGCCGCTACACCGGCCTGTGGGTGTCGATGAAGTGCGTCACCGACATCATCGAGTCGGGCGCCGTGGTCGATCTCGACCCGGACCGCGTCCAGATCACGCTGCCGACCGACTTCGAGCTGCCCCCTGGCGGCCTGAACATCCGCTGGCCGGACGCCGTGCTGGAGCAGGAAGTCCGCATGAGCAACTTCAAGTGGTACGCCGCGCTGGCCTATGCGCGCGCCAACAAGCTCAACCGCATCATCTGGGACAGCCGGAAGCCGAAGATCGGCATCATCACTGCGGGCAAGAGCTATGTCGATACCCGCCAGGCCCTGGCCGACCTCGGCATCGACGAGCAAGCCGCAGCCGACATCGGCCTGCGCCTGTACAAGGTCGGCATGACCTGGCCGCTCGAATCCGAAGGCGTGCACGAGTTCGCGCGTGGCCTGGACGAGATCCTGGTGGTCGAAGAAAAGCGCCAGGTGATGGAATACGCGCTCAAGGAAGCCCTGTACAACCTGCCGGACGGCGAGCGCCCGCGCGTGGTCGGCAAGTTCGACGACACCGGCGAATGGAGCAACAAGGACCGCATGGGCCACGGCGACTGGCTGCTGCCGGCCACCTACGAGCTGAACCCGGCGCAGATTGCGCGCGCCATCGCTTCGCGCATCTCGCACTACTGCGCCGGCCACCCGGTCGAGCAGCGCGTGAAAGAGCGCATCGCCTACCTGGAGAACAAGGAGCTGGTGCTGAAGAGCATCCCGGCCAAGGCGAATCCGGAAACCGACCGCATTCCCTATTTCTGCTCGGGCTGCCCGCACAACAGCTCGACCAAGGTGCCGGAGGGCTCGCGCGCCATGGCCGGCATCGGCTGCCACTACATGGTGCTGTGGATGGACCGCGAAACCTCCACCTTCACCCACATGGGCGCCGAGGGCACGACCTGGATCGGCCAGTCGCCGTTCACCGACGAGAAGCACGTGTTCGTGAACCTGGGCGACGGCACCTATTTCCACTCGGGCATCCTGGCGATCCGCGCGGCCGTGGCCGCGAAGGTCAACATCACGTACAAAATCCTGTACAACGACGCGGTCGCGATGACCGGCGGCCAGAACGTCGACGGTCCGCTCGATCCGGGCATGATCACGCGCCAGATCGCCGCCGAAGGCGTGCGTCCGATCATCGTCGTCACCGACGAGCCCGAAAAATACCCGGACGACTACGCCTGGGCCGAGGGCGTCACCGTGCGCCACCGTTCCGAGCTGATGGACGTGCAGAAGGAACTGCGCGAGATGCCGGGCGTGTCGGCCGTGATCTACGACCAGACCTGCGCCTCCGAAAAGCGCCGCCGCCGCAAGAAAGGCGAGTTCCCCGACCCGGCCAAGCGCGCCGTCATCAACGAAGCCGTGTGCGAAGGCTGCGGCGACTGCTCGGTGCAGTCGAACTGCCTGTCGGTCGAGCCGCTGGAAACCGAACTGGGCCGCAAACGCCAGATCAACCAGTCTTCGTGCAACAAGGACTTTTCTTGCGTCTCCGGCTTCTGCCCGAGTTTCGTCACCGTCGAAGGCGGCGGCCTGAAGAAGCCCAAGAAAGCCGCGAGCGCCGACGCCACGCCTCCCAGCCTGCCGATGCCGAGCATCCCGTCGGTGGCCGAGCCCTTCGGCATCCTGATCGCCGGCGTCGGCGGCACAGGTGTCGTCACCGTCGGCCAGATCCTGGCGGTGGCGGCCCACGTCGAAGGCAAGGGCGCCGTCGTGCTCGACCAGTCGGGCCTGGCCCAGAAGGGCGGTCCGGTGATGTCGCACGTGCGCCTGGCCGAGCACCAGGCCGACCTGCACTCGACCCGCGTCGGCACCGGTAGCGCCGACCTGGTGATCGGTTGCGACCAGATCGTCGCTGCCTCCCGCGATGCCCTGAGCCGCATGGGCGAGGGCCGCACCTGGGCCGCCGTCAATTCGACCGGCGCCACGACCGCGGCTTTCGTCAAGAATCCGGACTGGCAGTTCCCGGCCGAGGGGTCGAAGGGCGCCATCCTGCAGGCCTGCGGCGCCGACAATGTCGACTTCGTCGACGCCGGCAAGATCGCCACCGCCCTGATGGGCGACGCGATCGCGACCAATATGTTCATGCTGGGCTATGCCTTCCAGAAGGGGCGCGTGCCGCTGGCCGAGGCCTCGCTGCTCAAGGCGATCGAACTGAATGGCGTCTCGGTGCCGTTCAACAAGGCCGCCTTCCACTGGGGCCGTAGCGCCGCCCACGACCTGGCCGCGGTGAAGAAGTTGACGACGCCGGCCCAGGTGATCGAGTTCAAGCGCAGCCAGACCCTGGACGAAGTCATCGCCCGCCGTGTCGAACTGCTGACCGCTTACCAGAACGCCGCCTATGCCGCGCAGTACAAGGCCTTCGTGGACCAGGTGCGCGCCCACGAGGCGAAACTCGACGGTGGCAAGCGTGGCACCCGCCTGACCGAAGCCGTGGCGCGCTACTTCTACAAGCTGATGGCCTACAAGGACGAGTATGAAGTCGCGCGACTGCATACCGACCCGACGTTCAAAGCCAAGATCGCGAACATGTTTGAGGGCGACATCAAGCTCAAGTTCCACCTGGCGCCGCCGCTGCTGGCCAAGCACGACAAGGAAGGCCGCGCGCTGAAGAAGGAATACGGCGCGTGGATGATGGGCGCGTTCGGCGTGCTGGCCAAGCTGAAAGGCCTGCGCGGCACCCCGTTCGACCCGTTCGGCTACACCGCCGAGCGGCGCACCGAACGTGGGCTGATCCAGGAATACCGCCAGACCGTCGAGACGCTGCTGCCGAAGCTGACGCCCGAGAACCTGGCCCAAGCGGTGGCGATCGCCAGCATCCCGGAAAACATCCGCGGCTATGGCCACGTGAAGGAGCGCCACCTGAAGGCGGCCAGGCAGAAGGAAGCGACCCTGCTCGCGGCCTTCCACCATCCCGCCGGCGACAGCGCACGCGTCGCTTGATGACAGGCTGATACGGCCACCAGTTCGGCCGTATCAGCTTGATAATACCTCGCTAGCATTTCTTGTTGTTCCTCAGACCCAACTGTTACAGTTGGTTGCACTTGGGCCTGGTAGCCGCGTCTATAATCGGACGCATGAAACCGCCATATGCACAGGGTCGTGCAACGACCGCCCCCCGCCTGATCGCATCGCTGCTGGCTGCGGCCTTCGTCCTCGCCGGTTGCGGCGGCGGCGGCGGTTCGCCGGGCGCCGGCACCAGGCCCGGCCAGATCGCGCAGCAGCCCACCACGCCCACCACGCCGGGCGGCACGGCGACGCCGGAAGACCTCAATCCGAACCTGCTGGGCGACGCCTTCGGCACCTACTGGAACCTGTGCGCCAAGCCGCGCACCGGACTCGATCTCAATGGGCAGCCGTTCCCGGACCGGCAGGGCACGCTGCTCGACGAGCTGAAATTCCTGCGCGCGTGGTCGAACGAGTACTACCTCTGGTACAACGAGATCCCCAACACCTACAGGATGGCGGATTTCACCAATCCCATCGACTACTTCGACGTGCTCAAGACGCCGGCCCTGACCGCGTCCGGCCAGCCGAAGGACAAATACCACTTCACCTACGCCACCGAGGAGTGGGAAAAGCTGCAGAACTCGGGCATCGACCTGGGCTATGGCGTGACCTGGAAGCGCAACAGCGCGACCGTGCCGCGTACCTGGCTGGTCACGCTGGTGGAGCCGGGCTCGCCGGCCGACGCCGCCGGCCTGCGCCGTGGCGACATGCTGCTCAAGGTGGACGGTGTCGACTTCGTCAACGGCGGCAGCGCCAGCCAGGTCGAGCGAATCAATGACGGCCTGTTCCCGGACACCGCGGGCACGCCGCACCAGTTCACCCTGCAGCGCGGCGGCACCACCTTCGACGTGACGATGACGGGGGCGGACGTGAGCATCGACCCGGTCAAGAATGTGCAGGTGCTCGATACCCCGACCGGCAAGGTCGGCTACCTGAGCTTCGAGACCCACAATGCGGTATCGGAAAAAGAGCTGGTGGATGCCTTCAGTACCTTCAAGCAGGCCGCGGTCAGCGACCTGGTGCTCGACATGCGCTACAACGGCGGCGGCCTGCTCTACATCGCCAGCGAGCTGTCCTACATGATCGCCGGCCCGGCGCAGACCGCCGGCAAGATCTTCGAGCGGCCGCAGTTCAACGACAAGACGCCGCAGCAGCCGGCCATTCCTTTCCGCAGCACGGCTTACGGCTTCAGCTCGCCGAACCCGGTGCGCGCCGGCACGGCGCTGCCTTACCTGGGCCTGAAGCGCGTCACCGTGCTCACCACCCAGGGCAGCTGCTCGGCCAGCGAAGCGGTGATCAACGGCCTGCGCGGCGCCGACATCCAGGTCGACGTGATCGGCAGCACGACCTGCGGCAAGCCCTATGGCTTCACGCCGGTGCCGAACTGCGGCACCACTTATTTCTCGATCGAGTTCAAGGGCGTGAACGACAAGGGCTTCGGCGACTTCTCGGACGGCCTGGCGCCGACCTGCCAGGTGGCCGACGACCTGTCGCGTCCGATCGGCGACCGCAGCGAAGGCCTGCTGGCCGCGGCCCTGACCTACCGCGAGACCGGCGCCTGCCCGCCGGCCACCCGCGCGCGCCAGGTACCGATGGAGATCGTGCGTCATCCGGCGCAGGAAGTGTCGATCTACACCAGGCCGCGACCTTAAGCTGCGCCTGCGATCGGAAGGGCACGGCCGCCCCTACCGCCGTGCCTACCGCCGTGCCTACCGCCGTGCCTACCGCCGTGCTCTTTTCATTACGGAAACGGGACTATAATCGTCGGCTTTGCCACCCGATCGATTGCCGGAGTTTTCCTGATGATCCGTTCCGCCTTGCTGCTGGCCCTGCTGGCCGCCGTTCCCCTGGCCCACGCTGCCCCTGAACTCACCACCGTGTCCGAACGCTCGGGCTTCCAGGCCACCGGCCGCTACGATGAAGTCATCCAGCTGTGCGGCGACTTTGCCAAGGCCTATCCGAAGCAGGTAAAGTGCATCCAGTTCGGCCTCACGCCGGAAAACCGTCCGATGATGGCGCTGGTGGTCTCGGATACCGGCGCCGTCACGCCGCAGCTCGCCAGGAAGCAGGGCCTGCCGGTGACCCTGATCCAGGGCGGCATCCACGCCGGCGAGATCGACGGCAAGGACGCCGGTTTCCTGGCCCTGCGCGAAACCTTGCAAGGCAAGCTCGCCAAAGGCGCACTCGGCAAGCAGGTGCTGGTGTTCGTCCCGGTGTTCAACGTCGACGGCCACGAGCGCTTCGGCAAGTGGAACCGCCCGAACCAGCGCGGCCCGGTCGAGATGGGCTGGCGTGTCACTGCCCAGAACTTCAACCTCAACCGCGACTACCTGAAGGCCGACGCGCCCGAGATGCAGGCCATGCTCAAGCTGGTCGATGCCTGGGACCCGCTGACCTATGTCGACCTGCACGTCACCGACGGCGCCAAGTTCCAGCACGACGTCTCGATCCAGGTCGAGCCGGTGTACTCGGGCGACCCGGAATTCCGCAAGGCCGGCCTGGCCCTGCGCAGCAAGGTGATCGCCGACATCGCCAGGCAGGGGTCGATGCCGCAGTCCTACTATATGTCCTTCGCCAAGACCGACGATCCGCAGTCGGGCTTCATCGACGGCGTCTCGGACCCGCGCTTCTCGACCGGCTACTTCCCGCTGCGTAACCGCATGGCGCTGCTGGTCGAGACCCATTCGTGGAAGGACTATCCGACCCGCGTGCGCGTGACCCACAACACCGTGATCTCGATCCTGGAACAGGTCGCGCGAAACGGCAAGCAATGGCAGCAGGCCGCCCAGGCGGCGGACATGCGCGCCTCGCAACTGGCGGGCGCCCCGGTCGCGCTGACCTACCGCACCACCGACAAGACCGAGATGGTCGACTTCC
Source organism: Massilia sp. UMI-21 (assembly GCA_015277795.1). NCBI lineage: Bacteria > Pseudomonadati > Pseudomonadota > Betaproteobacteria > Burkholderiales > Oxalobacteraceae > Massilia > Massilia sp. UMI-21. The sequence continues at coordinate 562,761 of CP063848.1, forward strand.
AGGGCTATGCGTACACCCGCACGCCGTCCGACGTGTCGGGCATCCTGATGACCCGCTACGACGAAAGCAAGCCGCAGGTGTGGCGCGTGCCGCTGCGCGAGGAAGTGGTGCCGGACCTGGTGGTGACGGCCCCGCGCGCCGGCTACATCGTGCCGGCCGCCTGGGCCGGCATCGTGGCGCCCAAGCTGGCGCTGCACGGCATCGCCTTCCGCAGGCTGGGCAAGGCGATTGCGCAGGCGCCGGTGGAAACCTTCCGCGCCGACAAGGCGAACTTCGGCGCCAGCTCCTTCGAATCGCACCAGCGCTTGAGCGTCGACGGCGCCTGGAAGGCCGAGCCGCGCGCCGTGCTGCCGGGATCGCTGTTCGTGCCGGTCAACCAGCCGAAGGCGCGCCTGGTGGTGGCGATGCTGGAGCCGCAGGCGCCGGACTCGCTGCTGGCCTGGGGCTTCTTCAACAATGCCTTCGAGCGCAAGGAGTACATGGAAGAGTACGTGGCCGAGGACGTGGCGCGCGAGCAGATGGCGGCCGACCCGGCACTCGCCGCGGCGTTCAAGCGCCGCGTCGAGACCGATCCCGCCTTCGCCGCCAACCCGCAGGCGCGCCTGGATTTCTTCTACCAGCGCCACGCGTCGTGGGACGAGCGCTTCAGGCTGTATCCGGTGCTGCGCGCCAACGTCGCTCCCTAAGGGCTCGCTGGCCGTGGCGGCTCGCCTAGCGGAGCTGCCCGTCGAACGGGTCGCTGATGGTCTGGTTGGCGTAGTCGATGCCGCTCAGTTCGCGGTACTGCGCCAGCGTACGGACGCTGCCCAGGCCATAGGCGCCGGGCAGGCCGTCGCCCATCAGCAGCCGGTTCAGGCGCTGCTTGGCCCGCTCGATCAGGTAGCCTGATTCAAAGGCACGCCGCGCGTCGTGCTCGCCATGCCAGTGGTGGGTGGCGTAGGTAGTGCCCTCGTTCTTGTACAGGTGGTAGACCGGCGTGGTCAGCGGATGGAAGATGTCCCAGCCGCGGGTAAACGCGCGCACCGCCAGGCTCTGCTCCTCGCCATGGAAATACAGCCAGGGGTCGTAGGGCACTTCTTCCACAAAGCTGCCTGCCGCGAACAGGAAGCCGGCCGACAGGTGGCAGCCCGGCACCGGTTCGCTGGTGAACAGGTGGCGCGCCATGAAGCGCAGCACCGCGTCGTCCGGCGCCAGCCCCTTTTCCGGATGCGGACGCAGCACCAGCGCCGTGCGGCCGTCGCCCGGGCTGTACTGGGGCCTGCCGTCGACCATGTCGAAGCGGTAGGGATAGGTGCTGACGATCGGCTTGGCCGAGCGTGCGCCCAGCTTCGCATGCAGCTTGCGCAGCTGCTCGTCCCAGCCCGGTTCGAACAGGGTGTGCGAATCGACCTGCAGCAGGAAGGCTTCGCCGTCATACAGCGAGCAAGCGATGCTGCGTGCCCAGCTCACGCCCAGCGTGTCCTGCGGGTGCAGGTGCAGGTAGCGTACCTGGCGCGCGAAGGGCAGGGCCGCGATTTCCGTGCGCTGGTCCTGGAGATGCTGGTCGACCACGCCCAGCGCCAGCAGCTCCGGGCGGGCGGCCTTGGCCAGCGCGTCGTTCAGGGTGAAGAACAGCATCGGGTCCTGGTAGGACGCGATGCTGATGAAGATGGTCGGACGCATGACGGCGGCTGAGGCGCCGCTCAGGGGGCGGTTGGGGTGCTCAGCAGGACGGTGCGGACCGCGCCGCCGGCGCCCGGGCTGAGCTGGTACAGGCGGTCGTATTCGTCGTCGCCGATGTCGGCGCCGGGTGCGCCGCCGAACAGGCGGACCAGCTCCGGCAGGGTGTTCGAATGGCCCACCACCAGCACCGGTCCGGACAAGGCCTTCACCTTCTCCACCAGCGCCTTCGGTGCGCGCGGGTCGTACAACTGCACCTCGAGTCCGATGTGCCGGGCCAGCGGCTGGGCGGTCTGGCGGGTGCGTTGGGTCGGGCTGCTGAAGACCGCCGAGATCCCGGTCTTCGACAGGATGGTGGCGATCGCCTGTGCCCGCGCCTGGCCCTGGGCGGTCAGCTCCGGGTCCTGGCCCACGCTTGCCTTTTCGCCGTGGCGCACGAGGTAGACCGCGCTCGGTTCGGCCAGCGCGGCGCCGCTGGCGAGCATGGCGATGCTGAGCGACAGGCAGTGGAACAGGCGGGTGGACAGTCTCATGGAATCCTCTCGGTGCAGTGGGTGGTTGACGAATGCGCGCAGAATAGCACGCGCCGTCGGGGCATCGGTCGGCTGGGCCGGCGCCGCGTCAGGCCGCGCAGGTGCGAAAGCCGGCGAAGATGTCGTCGCGCGCGGGCGGGAAGAAATTGCGGAAGACCGGCGAGCGCATGCGCGGCGGCGTGGCGAAGGAGGCGCCGCGCAGGGTCTGGCGGCCGCCGAACCAGGGCGCCGAGTATTCGCGGTAGCGATCGGCGCGAAATCCCGGACGGGGCAGGAAGGGCGAGGCCGTCCATTCCCACAAGCCGCCCCAGGCAAAGCCCGACTGGCCGGCGCGCGCCGCCCATTCCCATTCCTGCTCCAGCGGCAGGCGCCTGCCGGCCCAGCGGCAATAGGCCTGCGCCTCGTGCAGGCTCACGTGGCGCACCGGTTCACCCGGGTCCAGGGCGATCCGGCTGCCGAAGCGACTGGCGCCCCAGTCCTGGTCGTCCTGCTGCCAGTAGCGCGGCGCGGCGCGCCCTGTCGAGCGCAGCCAGGCCAGGCCTTCATCGCTCCAGAATGCGGGCTGGACGTAGCCGCCGTCGCGCACGAAGGCCAGGTAGGCGGCATTCGTCACCAGGCCCGCATCGATGGCGAACGGCGCCACGCGGCAGGGCAAGGGCGGCCCTTCGTTGTCGAACGCGAAACCGGACTGTCTCTCCCCGAGCAGGAAGCTGCCGCCCTCGAAAGCGAGTTCGCCGGAAGGCATGGCCTCGACCGGCGGCGCCGGCGCGGGCGCGGCCAGGCCCAGGGTCTGCAGGGTGTACAGCAGGGCTTCGCCATGCATGTCCTCGTGCGCCAGCGCCAAGCGATAGGGGTAGAGCGCGCCATCGTCGGCGCCGGTCCGCGCCAGGCGTTCGCGAATGCGGTCCAGCACGGCGCGGCAATACGCCTTGAGCGCGCCCGGGGCGGGCAGGGCCAGGGTCCAGCGCGCGGCGTGCGACACCGTGTTCGAATCGAACCAGGCGTCGCCCTGCGCCAACAGGGAAGCACCGCGGGCCTCGCCCGCTGCGCTGCCCCAGGCCTCGCGCAGCACGTACCACTCGGCGAACCAGGCGGTATGGCCGAGCTCCCACAGCGGCGGGTTCAGGATGGGAAGACGGGGAACGCGCGCCGCCTCGGCGTAGCCGGCGGCGGCAAAGGCATCGAACAGGATGAGCGTGCGGCGCCGAGTATCCTGCAAGGCGGCGTCCAGCGCGGCCGGGTCCATGCTGCGAAACGATGCGTGAGCGCTGATCATGCGGGCATTGTACGGGCAATGCCTGCGCCGCTTCGGGAAAGCCGGATCAGAGCTGCGTCAGCGAGATCGTGTTGCTTGCGGGGGTCGAGCATGGCTCCTCGTCGAAAGCGATGTCGCCCAGCGGGTTCGGCAGGCCGTCGGTCCTCAGGTCGACGAAACCGAACAGGTTGCGGTCCTGCAGGTGCGAGGGCACCACGGTGCTCAGCGACGAGAACACGTTTTCCACGCGGCCCGGGTGCTTCTTTTCCCAGTCGCGCAGCATCGCCTTGATCTGCTTGCGCTGCAGGTTTTCCTGCGAGCCGCACAGGTCGCACGGGATGATCGGGAAGCCTTTTACTTCCGCATAGCGCTCGGTGTCGGCTTCCTTCACGTAGGCCAGCGGGCGGATCACCATGTGCTTGCCGTCGTCCGAGACCAATTTTGCCGGCATGCCCTTCAGCTTCCCGCCGAAGAACATGTTCAGGAAGAAGGTTTCGAGGATGTCGTCGCGGTGGTGGCCGAGGGCGATCTTGTTGCAGCCGAGCTCGTCCGCCACGCGGTACAGGATGCCGCGCCGCAGGCGCGAGCACAGCGAGCAGGTGGTCTTGCCTTCCGGGATCAGGCGCTTGACGATGCTGTAGGTGTCCTGGTTCTCGATGTGGTACGGCACGCCGAGTTTTTCCAGGTAGGCCGGCAGGATGTCGGCCGGGAAGTTCGGCTGTTTCTGGTCGAGGTTGACCGCGACGATGTCGAAATGGATCGGCGCGCGCTCGCGCAGGGTCATCAGGATGTCCAGCAGGGCATAGCTGTCCTTGCCGCCCGACAGGCAGACCATCAGCTTGTCGCCATCCTCGATCATGTTGAAGTCGCCGATCGCCTGGCCCACCAGGCGGCACAGGCGCTTGTGCAGCTTGTTGTTCTCGTACGCGATCTTGTCCGCCTTCCTGGCGGCATCCGCGTTCAGCTGGTCGAGATCCGCTTCGCTCATGCTTCTTCCTTCACCTGGAACACTTCCACGCCCACGCCCTCGCAATCCGCATAGACGTCCGGCTTCATGGTCGACACGCGTGCGGCGCGCACGCGCGGGTGGGTCAGCATCGCCTTGACCACGTCGTCGCACAGGGTTTCCTGCAGATGGATGTGACCCTTGGAAATGCGCTTGGCGATGGTGTCGCGCATGAAGTCGTAGTCGACCACTTCCGACAGCTGGTCGGCCTTCGGGGTGGACTGTTCGAGCGGGATGTAGAGGTCGACGTTGATCATGACACGCTGTTCCGCCCGCTTCTCGAAGTCATGCACGCCGATGTTGATCATCACTTCGTAGTTGCGCAGGAACAGCCGGCGGCAATCGCGCAAGCTAGGGTGGATCAGGGCGGATAACATGGGTAGAGCCTTATGAATGGTTTAGGGTAGTTCGGTCAGGAACATCACGTCGCGCTGCGAGGGCGCCAGGTGCTGGCCGCCGTCGACCAGCAGGGTGGTGCCGGTCAGCGCGCGCGCGCCGGCGGCATACACCACCGCGTCGGCAATGTCCTGCGGGGTCGAGGAGCGGCCCAGCGGCGTCATCCGGTGCGCCTTGGCAAAGCCTTCCTCGCTCTGCTCGCCCGACACCATCGTGATGCCGGGCGCCACGCCGACCACGCGCACGGTGGGCGCCAGCGCCTGTGCCAGCATCGTGGTGGCCGCGTGCAGCGCCGCCTTCGACAGCGTGTACGACAGAAAATCCGGGTTGAGATTGTACAGTTTCTGGTCCAACAAGTTGATCACCACCGACTGGCTTCCGGCCGGCGTGACGGCATGCAGGGCCTGCGCCAGCAGCAGCGGCGCCGTGAGGTTCGCCCCCATATGGCTGCCCAGCAAGGCCGGCGAAAACGTGGTGGCGCTGTCGTATTCGAACAACGATGCATTATTCACCACGCAGTTGATCAGGCCCAGTTCGGCCGCTACCCGGCCGGGCAGGGCGCGCACCGCCGCTTCATCGAGCAGGTCGCAAGGGAACAGCGCGGCGCGCCGGCCGAGGGCGCGAATGGCTGCCGCGGTGTCTTCCGCCTCGCGTTCGGAATGGCGGTAGTGCACGGCGACGTCCCAGCCGGCAGCGGCCAGGCCGAGCGCGATCGCGCGTCCCAGGCGGCGGCCGGCGCCGGTCACGAGCGCGACTTTCGGGGAAGTAGGGGCAAAATCCGTCATGGCTAGGTTGTATGCTCAGGAGCTGTGCTGGTCGAGTGCCGGTGAGTGTGCTGCGATTGTGCTGCGATTGTGCCGCGATTGTGCCGCCTGTCCCACCGGTGGTGCAGCGTTTCGCTACAATGCCGGCATGTCCCTGCCCGCACCCACCCCCGACGCCCTTGCTGCGTCCCAATCCCTGCAACACCTGATCGCCGCCGAGATCGAAGCACTCGGCGGGGCGATGGCGTTTTCACGGTTCATGGAACTGGCGCTGTATGCCCCGCGGCTCGGGTACTACAGCGGCGGCGCGTCCAAGCTCGGTGCGAGCGGCGACTTCACCACCGCGCCCGAAATCTCGCCCCTGTTCGGGGCGGCAGTAGCGCGCGCGGCAGCCGCTATTATCGCCCAAAGCGCGCCCGACATCATCGAATTCGGCGCCGGCACCGGCAAGCTGGCGCGCGACGTCATCGGCGCGCTGGCGGGGATGGGGGTGCAGCTGCGCTCGTACACCATCATCGAACTGTCGGGCGAGCTGCGCGCGCGCCAGCAGGAAGCCCTGCGCGACCTGCCGCAGGTCCGCTGGCTGGACGCCATGCCCGAGACCTTCAGCGGCGTGGTGCTGGCCAACGAGGTGCTTGACGCGATGCCGGTCGAACTCGTGATCCGCCGCGACGGCCGCTGGCTGCGCCAGATGGTCACCGTGGAAAACGGCGCCTTCGCCTTCGTGCAGCACGAGCTGCCGCCCGCGCTGGCGCGGCACCTGGCGCGCCAGGTGCCGGACGCCGAGGCGCTGCCGGACGGTTACGTTACCGAAATCCACCCGGTGGCCGCAGGCTTCATGGCCTCGCTGGCCGGCATGATGCAGGGCGGGCGCGGGGCCGCCTTCCTGTTCGACTACGGCTTCCCGGCGCACGAGTACTACCTCGACCAGCGCATGGGCGGCACCCTGATGTGCCACTATCGTCACCATGCCCACCCGGACCCGTTCTACCTGCCGGGCCTGCAGGACATCACCGCGCACGTGGATTTCACGGCGATGGCGCTGGCCGCGCAGGAAGCCGGGCTGCCGGTGCTGGCTTACATGAACCAGGCGTCCTTCCTGCTGGGCTGCGGCATCGGCGAGCTGCTGCTCGAGACCAGCCCGGAAGATGCGCTGCGCTTCCTGCCCCAGTCGCGCGCTGTTCAAAAACTGCTGTCGCCCGCCGAGATGGGCGAGTTGTTCAAGGTGCTGGTGGTGGGACAGGACGTGGACTTGCCGATTGCTATCGTGCGGGCCGACCGGACCCACCGCCTGTAGAATTTTTGACATCTTGCGTTCTGGATACAAATCCGGCTAAGCTGTACAGCCCGGAGTGTCCAGGATCGACGACGCAGGGTTAACGATTGGCAAGCGCGCACCCTTGAAAACATGGCCAAGATCCATACCCACTATGACAACCTGAAGGTCGCGCGCGGCGCGCCGGCGGAAGTCATTCGTGCGGCGTACAAGGCCCTCAGCCAGAAGTACCATCCCGACAAGAATCCGGGCGACGAAAAGGCCGCCCGCATCATGGCGATCGTCAATACCGCCTACAACACCCTGTCCGACCCGCTGCGCCGCAAGGAGCACGACGAATGGATCGCGTCGGAGGAGTGGGAGGTGGAATGGCTGGAAAGCACCGGCGCCGAAGAAAGCAGTGGACATGCTGGCCGCACGGGCCGTCCCGACGCCTGGGAGCCGCGCGCCCAGGATACCCATGCGCGTCCGCGTTCGCGCCTGATGCGCGATCCGCGCTGGTGGCTGGGCCTGGCAGCCTGCTTCGTGGCCGGCGCGGCCGCCGCCGTGTACCTGGTGGAACCGCCGCGCGCCAAGCTGCCGGCGGCCCTGGCCTGGGCCGGCAAGCCCGATCCGATCCCGAACCATGCGCCGCCGGCCGTCCGGCCCGACGAGCTCGGCACCGATGCCAGCACCGAAGGCTGGGCGCGCCGCTTCGGCGGCGAAGGCAAGGCACCGCCGCCCGAGATCAAGGCGCTGGCCGTGACCCAGCTGGTGGTGCCGGCACGCGCGCCCGATTGCGGCACCGACCTGCAAACCCTGACTGCTCCCAGCGGCGACCCTTGGCCGCTTGAATCCGGCTACCTGCCTGGCTATCCGGTCGGCAACAGCGGCGAGGAAATGCAGGTCATGATCGACAACAGCGCCAACGCCTCGCCGGTTTTCGTCAAGCTCTACGACCTGGACCGCCGCTCGAACGTGCGTCATGCTTACGTGCAGCCGGGCGCCACTTTCCTGATCGACAAGCTCAGCGCGGGCAAGTACGAAGTGCGCTACCAGAACATCGTGGTCGGCGACAGCAAGACCGAATGCCTCAACGGCCGCCGCGTACCGCTGCGCCAGGCCGCCTTCGCCTCCTGAGTTGTGGTTTTTTCTCGTCAGCAACCTCCGGTGGCTGACGCTTTTGCGCTGCCTCTCTACCCAATTTAACTATTTCGTTCCCCAGCCGTAATATACTGGACCAATGCAGCGCGCCAATGCAGCGGCTGCGCCACGCCCAACGCAGGCCAGACAAGAATCCCATGAACGAACTGGAAGGCCTCACGGCCCTGATCATCGAGCCCCACTCGGGCATGCGTGCCAACATCCACAGCATGCTCAACATGTGTGGCCTGACGCGTATCGAGCACGCCGGTTCGTCGAACCTGGCGGTCAAGCACCTCGGGCTGCGCAGCTTCGACATGGTGTTGTGCGAGTACGACCTCGAGGGCGGCCAGGACGGCCAGCAGCTGCTCGAGGACCTGCGCCACCACAAGCTCATGCCGCTGTCGACCATGTTCTTCATGGTCACCGCCGAAGGCAACCACAGCAAGGTCGTCAGCGCCGCCGAGCTGGCGCCGACCGACTACATCCTCAAGCCCTTCACCGCCGACCGCCTGCTGGACCGGATCGCGCGCGCCCTCGACCGGCGCCATGCCTTCATGCCGGTCTATACCCTGATGGAAGCGGGCGACCAGCGCGAGGCGATCGCGGCCTGTACCGAGGGCGAGCGCCTGCACCCGCGCTACGCGGTCGACTTCATGCGCCTGCGCGCCGAGCTGCACGTCTTCCTTGGGGAGCCGGACCAGGCCGAACCGATCTACCGCAAGCTCATCGAGCTCAAGGCGATCGCCTGGGCGCGCCTGGGCCTGGCCAAGACCCTGTTCCTGCGCAAGCAGTTCGACGAAGCCAAGGGAATGCTGGAAGAGCTGGTCGATAGCAACCGCAACTTCGTCGACGCCTACGACTGGCTGGCGCGCACCCATGCGGCGGTGGGCGACCTGGGCAAGTCGCAGGCGGTGCTGGCCGATGCGGTGGCGGTGTCGCCGCATGCCGTGCGGCGCCTGCGCACGCTGGGCGAGACCGCTTTCGAGGCCGGCGACACCGAGGCCGCCGAAAAAGCGCTCAAGCAGGTGGTCGCGAAGGCCAAGTATTCCGAGTTCCGCGACCCCGAAGACCATGTCAAGCTGGTACGCACGCTGGTGAAAAAGGGCGACCCGGTGGCCGCGGCCTCGGTCATCCGCGACCTCGACCGCTCGATGGGCGGGCGGCCGAATACCGTGCTGTGCAGCGCGATCTCGTCGGCCCTGCTGCACGAATACACCGGCAACGACGCCCGCCTGAGCGAATCGCTGGGCACCGCGCTGGCGGCTTCCGCCGATGCGCCGGCGCTCTCCAGCGACCTCAAGCTGGAGCTGGCGCGCACCTGCCTGGAAAACAACATGGAAGAGGGCGGCGCCGAACTGGTGCGCGAGGTGATGCGCAATGCCCAGAACGACGCCGGGGTGCTGCGCGCCATGAACGTGCTGGAAGGCGCGGGTTTTCCCGACCTGGCGCGCACGCTGGCGCAGGAAAGCCGCCAGCATGTGGTCGACCTGGTGGCCGACGGCGCGGCGCGCGCCCGCAGCGGCGACTACAAGGGGGCGGTCGGCATGATGCTGGAGGCGGCGGCCAAGCTGCCGAACAATCCGGCGGTGGCCTTCAACGCGGCGCTGGCGACCCTGCGCTGCCTCGAGCACGAGGGCTGGGACGACAAGCTCGGCCAGCAGGCGGTCGGCCTGATCGACAACGTGCGCAAGCTCGATCCGGGCAACCCGAAGCTGGGCGCCCTGTCGGCGCTGCACCACCAGGTACTGAAAAGATACGAGCGCAATGCGCAGGGGCGTCCGGTCAAGCCGGCCAGGGCCCCATCAAGATGATCCGCAAAGGCAGCAATGTTTGATTCGATTCCGCCGGAAGGCGCGACCCGCCGCGTGCGCGCGGCCCTGATGCACAAGGTGTGCGGCGACGACGAGATGTTTGCCCTGGGGGCCTCGATCGCGCGCGTGGTCGAGATGGCCTCGAGCGAGGACCAGGGCACCCACGACCTGGCCTACTACGTGGTGTCGGATCCGGCGCTCACCCAGCGCATCCTGCGCCTGTCCAACACCATCCGCTACCGCACCGCCGGGGGAACGCCCGTCACCACCATCTCGCGCGCGATCTCGCTGCTCGGCTTCGACAACGTGAAGACCACCGCGCTGGCGATGCTGCTGGTCGACGCGCTCGACAGTTCGGAACACGCGGGCAGCGTGCGCATGGAGCTCGAAGCCGCCCTGTGCGCCAGCCTGGTGGGACGCGAGATGGCCCGCCACAGCTTTTACCAGGGCGCCGAGGAAGCCGCGATCTGCGCGCTGTTCAAGAACCTGGCCCCGCTGCTCGTGGCCAGCCACGAACACGAGCGCTACCGCGAGATCGGCGCACTCGTTGCGGGCGGCAAGCATACGGTAGGGCAGGCCTCGCAGATGATCCTGGGCTGCAGCTACGACGCATTGTCGCAGGCGGTACTGACCGAATGGAAGATCCCGGACGTGATCGTGCGCGCCCAGGCTACGCTGGGGCCCGCCAGCCTGCGGGTGGCGGCCAATCGCGGCGAGTGGATGCGCCAGGTGGCGGCTTTCGGCCTGGATATGGCGCGCCTGCTTGCCGAGACCCACGAGCCGGACGGCACGCCCGCGGCGCAGGCGCTGCTCGGGCGCTACGGCGAAGCGCTCGACCTGGACCGCGCACGCATGGACGAGCTGATGGCATCGGTACAGGAAGGCATGCGTGGCCTGCTCGAGAGCATGAACATGCAGGCCACGCCCAAGAGCGCGCCGCGCGAAGGCCAGGGCTTGCCGAACGTCTTGTTGCTGGCCACCCTGGATGCCGGCGAGGAGGAGCAGGAGGGGGCCCATCCGAGCGGCAAGCCGAAGAATGCGCGCGAGCTGCTGCTGGCAGGGGTGCAGGACGTGACCCAACTGCGCGCCTCGGGCAGCAAGGTCAACGAGGTGGTGCTGGCGGTGCTCGAGACCTTGTACGGCGCGCTGGGCTGCCGCTTCGCCACCATTTGCCTGAAAGACGCGAAGAGCGGGCAATACCGTGCGCGCCTGGCGCTGGGCGAGGACGGCGCCGAACTCCAGGCCGGCTTCGCTTTTCCGCTGGCATCGAATCGCGACCTGTTCCACCTGGCCATGGAGAACGACGCCGACCTGATGATCTCGGACGCGTCGAGCCCCAAGATCCGCGACCTGCTGCCCGACTGGCACCGCCAGTTGCTGCCGGACGCGCGCAGTTTCATCGTGCTGCCGCTGGTGGTGGGCAAGGTGCAGCTGGGGCTGTTCTATGCGGACCGCAGCATGACGGCGCCGGAAGGCGTGCCGCCCGATGAAACCGCCCTGATCAAGGCGCTCAAGGGGCAAGTATTGGCGGCGCTGGCGCCGTGAACACCCGCGATTTCCCCATTCCCTGCAATTCGCGCAAAATCACCCTTGTGGTTTTGCATTCCTCCCGTTACAATCACGCCCCGAAGCAACGCTGCTATGCGAAGCAGACAAAGTCTGCAGAAACTTAGTTGACAACACGTTGAGCTTGCTTCATACTCTGCGGTTCTTCGCGGTGGGGTGGCCGAGTGGTTAAAGGCAGCAGACTGTAAATCTGCCCTCTCTGAGTACGCTGGTTCGAATCCAGCCCCCACCACCAAAAAGAAGAGTCGTGAAGCGAATTGAAAGAAGTTGTACCTCGCGGGTGTAGCTCAATGGTAGAGCAGAAGCCTTCCAAGCTTACGACGAGGGTTCGATTCCCTTCACCCGCTCCAGTTAAGTGCGGTGTCTTTTCTAGCCGCAAAAATAAGCCCTTGTAGCTCAGTGGTAGAGCACTCCCTTGGTAAGGGAGAGGCCACGTGTTCAATCCACGTCAAGGGCACCAGAATTTTGTACGGCAGTCCGCAGCGCTTGTCCGTCAGTCGTGCCTGGTAATTCTCAAAAAAATCGTTAGATCTTAGGAGTCTCAAATGGCAAAAGGTAAATTCGAACGGACCAAGCCGCACGTCAACGTCGGCACCATCGGTCACGTTGACCACGGTAAAACCACCCTGACGGCTGCAATCGCAACCGTCCTGTCGAAGAAGTTCGGCGGCGAAGCCAAGGCCTACGACCAGATCGACGCGGCTCCGGAAGAGAAGGCACGCGGCATCACCATCAACACCGCGCACGTCGAGTACGAAACCGAAAACCGTCACTACGCACACGTTGACTGCCCAGGCCACGCCGACTACATCAAGAACATGATTACCGGTGCCGCGCAGATGGACGGCGCGATCCTGGTGTGCTCGGCCGCTGACGGCCCGATGCCACAGACCCGCGAGCACATCCTGCTGGCGCGTCAGGTTGGCGTTCCGTACATCATCGTGTTCCTGAACAAGTGCGACCTGGTCGACGACGCAGAACTGCTGGAACTGGTCGAAATGGAAGTCCGCGAGCTCCTCTCGAAGTACGAGTTCCCAGGCGACGACCTGCCAATCATCAAGGGTTCGGCACGTATGGCGCTGGAAGGCGCAGCTGGCGAAATGGGCGAAGAGTGCATCATCAAGCTGGCTGAAGCCCTGGACACCTACATCCCGACCCCGGAACGTGCCGTTGACGGCGCCTTCCTGATGCCGGTGGAAGACGTGTTCTCGATCTCGGGCCGCGGTACCGTGGTGACCGGTCGTGTCGAGCGCGGCATCATCAAGGTCGGCGAAGAGATCGAAATCGTCGGTATCGTCGACACCGTCAAGACCACCTGCACCGGCGTGGAAATGTTCCGCAAGCTGCTGGACCAGGGTCAAGCTGGCGACAACGTCGGTCTGCTGCTGCGCGGCACCAAGCGTGAAGACGTCCAGCGTGGCCAGGTCCTGGCCAAGCCGGGCTCGATCAAGCCGCACACCGATTTCACCGGCGAAGTGTACGTCCTGTCGAAAGACGAAGGCGGCCGTCACACCCCGTTCTTCAACAACTACCGTCCGCAGTTCTACTTCCGTACGACTGACGTGACCGGTTCGATCGTGCTGCCGGCCGACAAAGAAATGGTCATGCCAGGCGACAACGTGTCGATCACCGTCAAGCTGATCGCTCCGATCGCGATGGAAGAAGGTCTGCGCTTCGCAATCCGCGAAGGTGGCCGTACCGTCGGCGCCGGCGTGGTTGCCAAGATCATCGCCTAATCAGTGATGCAAGAGGGAGACGGAAGTCTCCGTTTCCCTCAAACAGCATTGTCAGCATGTGCCTACATGCCGTATAATGCTGGATTCAGCGAGAAGTTTTCGTAGGGGTGTAGCTCAATTGGCAGAGCGTCGGTCTCCAAAACCGAAGGTCGCGGGTTCGATTCCCTCCGCCCCTGCCACCGAATTCTGGTGCGTAGGCACCGAAAGTAAAGAAGATGTCTAATCAATCCGTGCAAACTGTCAGCACCTCGAATGACAAGTTCAAGGTCGCACTGGCGGTAGTTGCCACGATTGCAGGCGTTGTCGGGTTCTTTTACCTGAAAGGCCAGAACAAACCAGCCTTGGTCGCCGCCGGCGCCCTCGTGGCTGGTTTAGTTTTTGCCGTCCTGCTTTTGTGGACTTCCGCAACCGGTCGCGATTTCCTGAGCTTTGCCAAGGAATCGGTGCGTGAAACCAAGAAGGTTGTTTGGCCGACCCGTCGGGAAGCCACCCAGATCACCGGCATCGTGTTTGCCTTCGTGGTCGTGACGGCAATCTTCCTGTGGGGCACGGATAAGGTTCTCGAATTCCTGTTGTACGACCTGGTCCTGGGATGGAAAAACTGATGAGCGAGAACGTCAATCAAGAAGCGCCGGGCCAAGACCCGGCGGCCGGCGCTCCGGCGCAAGACGCTGGTGCGGCTCCCGTGAGTGTCCCGGTTAACAACAAGCGCTGGTACGTCGTCCATGTGTACTCCGGCATGGAAAAGAGCGTCATGCGCGCTCTGACCGAGCGCATCGAGCGCGCCGGCATGCAGGAACAGTTCGGCCAGATCCTGGTGCCGACCGAGGAAGTCGTCGAAATGCGCAACGGCACCAAGGCCGTCTCCGAGCGCCGTTTCTTCCCGGGCTATGTCCTGGTCGAAATGGAAATGACCGACGAGACCTGGCACCTGGTCAAGAACACCAGCAAGGTCACCGGTTTCATCGGTGGCAAGTCGAACAAGCCGACGCCGATCCCGGCGCGCGAGATCGACAAGATCATGCAGCAGGTCCAGGAAGGCGTCGAGAAGCCGCGTCCCAAGGTCCTGTACGAAGTGGGCGAGCAGGTCCGCATCAAGGAAGGCCCGTTCACCGACTTCAACGGCAACGTCGAGGAAGTCAACTACGAAAAATCGAAGGTGCGTGTTTCTGTCACCATCTTCGGCCGCGCGACTCCGGTGGAGCTGGAGTTCGGGCAGGTAGAGAAAGTCTAAAACGCCGAATCGGAGCGTCGCAGCAGCAAGGCGGAATCCGGAAAGAGGAGCCCCGCCGAGAGTAGGTGCGGTGGGGCGCTACTACTCAATGCCAACTTAGGAGCCAGACATGGCAAAGAAGATTATTGGCTTTATCAAGCTGCAAGTCGCAGCCGGTAAGGCAAACCCATCCCCACCGATCGGCCCAGCACTGGGTCAGCGCGGCCTGAACATCATGGAATTCTGCAAGGCGTTCAACGCCCAGACCCAGGGTTTCGAGCCGGGCATGCCGATTCCGGTCGTGATCACCGCGTTCGCCGACAAGTCCTTCACCTTCGTGATGAAGACCCCGCCGGCAACCTACCTGATCAAGAAAGCCGCTGGCATCACCAAGGGTTCGCCGAAGCCACATACCGACAAGGTTGGCTCGCTGACCCGTGCCCAGGCTGAAGAAATCGCAAAAACCAAGCAGCCGGACCTGACCGCAGCCGACATGGACGCCGCAGTGCGTATCATCGCCGGTTCGGCACGTTCGATGGGCATCACGGTGGAGGGTCTGTAATGGCTAAGCTGTCCAAGCGCGTTAAAGCAATGAAAGAAAAAGTGGACCGTAACAAGGTCTACGCGTTCGACAACGCTGTGTCGATCATCAAGGAATTCGCCACCGCCAAGTTCAACGAGTCGATCGACGTCGCCGTTCAACTGGGCGTGGACCCGAAGAAGTCGGACCAGGTCGTCCGCGGTTCGGTCGTGCTGCCAGCAGGCACCGGCAAGACCGTGCGCGTCGCCGTGTTCGCCTCGGGCGACAAGGCCGAAGCCGCTAAAGCAGCAGGCGCCGACATCGTCGGTATGGAAGACCTGGCCGAGCGCGTCAAGGCCGGCGACATGCCGTTCGACATCGTGATCGCTTCGCCGGACACCATGCGTATCGTCGGTACCCTGGGCCAGATCCTGGGCCCGCGCGGCCTGATGCCGAACCCGAAGGTCGGCACCGTGACCCCGGACGTCGCTACCGCCGTCAAGAACGCCAAGGCTGGTCAGGTCCAGTACCGTACCGACAAGTCGGGTATCGTCCACGCTACCATCGGCCGCAAGTCGTTCTCGGACGAACAGCTCAAGACCAACCTGGTCGCGCTGATCGACGCCCTGAACAAGGCCAAGCCGGCAACCTCGAAGGGCGTGTACCTGCGTAAGGTCGCCCTGTCGTCGACCATGGGCGCTGGCGTCCGTGTCGATCACGCTTCGATCGCCGCTGCTCAGTAAGTATTGAATTGAGTCCTCGCTGAACATCGCGAGGCGCATCTTTGGGCTGTCGGAGCAAAGCACCGCTCCGGCAGGCAATCAAAGACCGTTGGGCCGAAGGCAGAGGTTGAGCCGGAGGTTAATAAGCCACCCAACGCAGATGGTGTACCCGAACAAGTTTTGTAGTCCACGCTGCGTGAGTTCATCCGCGTTAGATTGACTTCTTAACTTCGGACGCCGTGTTCGAACCGATGCAGACATGTTGTCCGCATCATTTAAGGAGATTGACCGTGGGTCTTAATCTGAATGACAAAAAGGCCGTCGTCGAAGAGGTAAGCGCGAAAGTTGCAAGCGCGCAGACCATCGTCGTGGCTGAGTACCGTGGCATCCAGGTTGCTCACTTGACCAAACTCCGTGCAACCGCACGTGCCCAGGGCGTCTACCTGCGTGTTCTGAAGAACACGCTGGCTCGTCGCTCGGTTGAGGGTACGCAGTTTGCCGCGCTGGCTGATTCCATGACCGGTCCGCTGATCTACTCGATCTCGGACGACGCCGTTGCAGCAGCGAAAGTCATCAACGACTTCGCTAAAACCAACGACAAGCTGGTCGTGAAAGCTGGTAACTACGCTGGTAAGGCACTGGATGTCGCCGGCGTGACCGCGCTGGCAAGCATCCCGAGCCGTGAAGTCCTCATCGCCCAGCTGCTGGGCGTCATGCAGGCACCGGTGTCGGGCTTCGCACGAGTTCTGGCTGCAGTCGCAGCACAAAAAGGCGAAGGCGCCGCTGCTCCGGCAGCGGAAGCCGCCGAAGCGTAATCGCTTCGCGTCTTTCTGTTCAAGTAGAACCAAACCTGTACTACACACACACAATATTTGGAGTTTCAAATGGCAATTAGCAAAGAAGAGTTCCTGGACGCAGTTGGCGCAATGTCGGTCATGGAACTGAACGACCTGGTCAAGGCTTTCGAAGAGAAGTTCGGCGTGTCGGCAGCTGCAATGGCAGCACCGGCAGCTGGCGGCGCCGCTGGCGGCGCAGCTGCTGCTGAAGAGCAGACCGAGTTCAACGTGGTCCTGACCGAAGTCGGCGCCAACAAGGTCGGCGTCATCAAGGCAGTCCGCGAAATCACCGGCCTGGGCCTGAAGGAAGCCAAAGACGTCGTCGACGGCGCACCGAAGACCGTGAAAGAAGCCCTGCCGAAAGCTGACGCTGAAGCCGCCAAGAAGAAGCTGGAAGAAGCTGGCGCCAAGGCCGAGCTGAAGTAATACATATGCATTGGGCGCTGAAGAAGCGCCCAGCGCGGGAGTCAAAGCTTGCGGAACCTGCCGAAAGGGAGGGGATGCGGCTTTGGCTCTTTTGTCGTCCCTGCGGCAAACGTTTCTTCCCAGGGCTGGCAGGCAACAAAGCAGTACCCGCATCACCAGCGTCGGAAATATCGTAACACAGCAGTACGGCTGTCTTAATCACTTGGCGGGAAAGCAGAGGCTTCAGGCCTTGCGTGTGGTGCGACCACCACTGGCAATTCCTGAATTCTCATCCTTTCTGTCACTCACGGAGTGTCCATGCACTACTCATTTACTGAGAAGAAGCGCATTCGCAAGTCGTTCGCGAAGCGCGCCAACGTTCACAACGTTCCTTATCTTCTGGCTACCCAGCTCGAATCCTACGAGAATTTCCTGCAAGCGGACGCCGTTTCCTCCGTGCGCAAGAACGAAGGCCTGCAGTCCGCCTTCAGCTCCATCTTCCCCATCGTGTCGCACAACGGTTTTGCGCGCCTCGAGTTCCTCTCCTATGTGCTGGGCGACCCTGCGTTTGACGTGAAAGAGTGCCAGCAGCGCGGCCTGACCTTCGCGTCGCCGCTGCGCGCCAAGGTGCGTCTGGTGATCCTGGACAAGGAATCGCCGACCAAGCCGGTCGTGAAGGAAATGAAAGAGCAGGAAGTGTACATGGGCGAACTGCCGCTGATGACCACGAACGGTTCGTTCGTCATCAACGGTACCGAACGCGTCATCGTCTCCCAGCTGCACCGCTCGCCGGGCGTGTTCTTCGAACACGACCGCGGCAAGACGCACTCGTCGGGCAAGCTGCTGTTCTCGGCCCGTATCATTCCTTACCGCGGCTCGTGGCTGGACTTCGAATTCGATCCGAAGGACATCCTGTTCTTCCGCGTCGACCGCCGCCGCAAGATGCCGGTCACGATCCTGCTGAAGGCCATCGGCATGACGCCGGAGCAGATCCTGGCGAACTTCTTCGTGTTCGACAATTTCACCCTGCGCCAGGAAGGCGGCGAGCTGGAGTTCGTGTCCGAACGCCTGCGCGGCGAAGTCGCGCGCTTCGACATCGTCGATCCGAAGTCGGGCAAGACCATCGTCACCAAGGACAAGCGTATCAACGCCAAGCACGTCCGTGACATCGAAGCCGCCGGCATCAAGAGCATCTCGGTGCCGGAAGACTACCTGCTGGGCCGCGTGCTGGCCAAGAACATCGTCGACCAGGACACCGGCGAAGTCATCGCCGTCGCCAACGACGAGCTGACCGAAGAACTGCTGGGCAAGCTGCGCGACGCCAGCGTGACCGACATCCAGACGCTGTACACCAACGACCTGGACCAGGGCGCCTACATCTCGCAGACCCTGCGCACCGACGACACCGCCGACCAGACCGCCGCACGCGTGGCGATCTACCGCATGATGCGTCCTGGCGAACCGCCGACCGAAGAGTCGGTGGAAGCCCTGTTCAACGGCCTGTTCTACATGCCGGAACGCTACGACCTGTCGGCTGTCGGCCGCATGAAGTTCAACCGCCGCATCGGCCGTGACGAACTCGTGGGCGACATGACCCTGTCGAACGAAGACATCCTGGCCGTGATCAAGATCCTGGTCGAGCTGCGCAATGGCCGCGGCGAAGTCGACGACATCGATCACCTGGGTAACCGCCGTGTGCGTTGCGTCGGCGAACTGGCCGAAAACCAGTTCCGTGCCGGCCTGGTGCGCGTGGAACGCGCCGTCAAGGAACGCCTCGGCCAGGCCGAAGCGGACAACCTGATGCCGCACGACCTGATCAACAGCAAGCCGATCTCGGCCGCGATCCGCGAATTCTTCGGTTCGTCGCAGCTGTCGCAGTTCATGGACCAGACCAACCCGCTGTCGGAAGTCACCCACAAGCGCCGCGTCTCGGCACTGGGACCGGGCGGCCTGACCCGCGAACGCGCCGGCTTCGAGGTGCGCGACGTGCACCCGACCCACTACGGCCGCGTGTGCCCGATCGAAACGCCTGAAGGCCCGAACATCGGCCTGATCAACTCGCTGGCACTGTATGCCCGCCTGAACGAATACGGCTTCCTGGAAACCCCGTACCGCAAGGTCGACGACAGCAAGGTTACCGACAAGATCGAATACCTGTCGGCGATCGAAGAAGGCCGCTACATCATTGCGCAGGCGAACGCCGCGATCAATGAGCAGGGCCAGCTGGTCGACGAACTGGTGTCGGCGCGTGAAGCAGGCGAAACGATCCTGGTCTCGCCGGAACGCATCCAGTACATGGACGTGGCCCCGGGCCAGATCGTGTCGGTCGCAGCGTCGCTGATTCCGTTCCTCGAGCACGATGACGCGAACCGTGCACTGATGGGCGCCAACATGCAGCGCCAGGCCGTGCCTTGCCTGCGTCCGGAAAAAGCCGTCGTCGGCACCGGCATCGAGCGCACCGTCGCGGTCGACTCGGGCACCACCGTGCAGGCCCTGCGCGGCGGCGTGGTCGACTACATCGACGCCGGCCGTGTGGTGATTCGCGTGAACGACGACGAGGCGCAAGCCGGCGAAGTCGGCGTGGACATCTACAACCTGATCAAGTACACCCGTTCGAACCAGAACACCAACATCAACCAGCGTCCGATCGTGCAAGTGGGCGATCGCGTGGCACGCGGCGACGTCATCGCCGACGGCGCCTCGACCGACCTGGGCGAACTGGCTCTGGGCCAGAACATGCTGGTGGCCTTCATGCCGTGGAACGGCCTGAACTTCGAAGACTCGATCCTGATCTCGGAAAACGTGGTCAAGGACGACCGCTACACCTCGATCCACATCGAGGAACTGTCGGTGGTCGCCCGTGACACCAAGCTGGGCGCGGAAGAAATCACCCGCGACATCTCGAACCTGGCCGAAAACCAGCTGGCGCGCCTGGACGAATCGGGCATCGTGTACATCGGCGCCGAAGTGCAAGCCGGCGACGTGCTGGTCGGTAAGGTCACCCCGAAAGGCGAGACCCAGCTGACCCCGGAAGAAAAGCTGCTGCGCGCGATCTTCGGCGAAAAAGCGTCCGACGTGAAAGACACCTCGCTGCGCGTGCCTTCGGGCATGGTCGGCACCGTCATCGACGTGCAGGTGTTCACCCGCGAAGGCATCCAGCGCGACAAGCGCGCCCAGCAGATCATCGACGACGAGCTCAAGCGCTACCGCCTGGACCTGAACGACCAGATGCGTATCGTGGAAGGCGACGCCTTCCAGCGTCTGGAGCGCATGCTGATCGGTAAGATCGTCAACGGCGGTCCGAAGAAGCTGGCCAAGGGTGCCGCGATCACCGCCGAGTACCTGGCGGACCTGGACAAGTTCCACTGGTTCGACATCCGCCCGGCCGACGACGACACCGCCAACGCACTCGAAGCGATCAAGGAATCGATCAACGAGAAGCGCCACCAGTTCGACCTGGCCTTCGAAGAGAAGCGCAAGAAGCTGACGCAAGGCGACGAGCTGCAGCCTGGCGTGCAGAAGATGGTCAAGGTCTACCTGGCCGTCAAGCGCCGCCTGCAGTCGGGCGACAAGATGGCGGGCCGCCACGGTAACAAGGGTGTGGTCTCGCGTATCGTGCCGGTGGAAGACATGCCGTTCATGGCGGATGGCCGTCCGGCCGACGTCGTGCTGAACCCGCTGGGCGTTCCGTCGCGTATGAACGTCGGTCAGATCCTGGAAACCCACCTCGGTTGGGCGGCCAAGGGTCTGGGCTGGCGCATCGGCGAGATGCTGGCGGCGCAAGCGAAGGCACAAGACCTGCGCGTGTTCCTGGGCAAGATCTACAACGAAACCGGTCGCAAGGAAGACCTGGACAGCTTCAGCGATGAAGAAATCCTGAGCCTGGCGCACAACCTCAAGAACGGCGTTCCGTTCGCGACCCCGGTGTTCGACGGCGCCCACGAAGACGACATCCGCCGCATGCTGGACCTGGCGTTCCCGGACGACATCGCTGCCCACCTGGGCATGACGCCGTCGAAGAACCAGGTCGCCATGTTCGACGGCCGTACCGGCGAAGCGTTCGAGCGCAAGGTCACCGTCGGCTTCATGCACATGCTCAAGCTGCACCACCTGGTCGACGACAAGATGCACGCCCGTTCGACCGGCCCGTACTCGCTGGTGACGCAGCAGCCGCTGGGTGGTAAAGCCCAGTTCGGTGGCCAGCGCTTCGGTGAGATGGAGGTGTGGGCACTGGAAGCCTACGGTGCGTCCTACGTGCTGCAGGAAATGCTGACCGTGAAGTCGGACGACGTGAACGGCCGTACCAAGGTCTACGAGAACCTGGTCAAGGGCGACCACGTGATCGATGCCGGCATGCCGGAATCGTTCAACGTGCTGGTGAAGGAAATCCGTTCGCTGGGTATCGACATCGATCTCGAGCGCAACTAAGCAGGGCCAGCATGGCCGCCAGCCTTCGGGCTGGTCCGCGACTGCGAAGTCGTCGCCCCGGCGCAGGCCGGGGCCCACTACGGTGAAACAGCCGTAGAAACTGGATCCCGGCCTGCGCCGGGATGACGCTTTCAAGGGATACGGTTCAGCAAGCACCGGCGAAAATCGGTGAGAAGCGGCGGCAGTAGTACTCAGTAAAGAATTCAATCACCTGGAGTGATACATGAAAGCACTGCTCGATCTATTCAAGCAAGTTCAGACGAACGAGAGTTTCGACGCCATCAAGATCGGCCTCGCCTCGCCTGAAAAAATCCGTTCCTGGTCGTTCGGCGAAGTCAAGAAGCCGGAAACCATCAACTACCGCACCTTCAAGCCTGAGCGCGACGGTCTGTTCTGCGCCAAGATCTTTGGCCCGATCAAGGACTACGAATGCCTGTGCGGCAAGTACAAGCGCCTGAAGCACCGCGGCGTCATCTGCGAGAAGTGCGGCGTCGAAGTCACGCTGGCCAAGGTGCGCCGTGAGCGCATGGGCCACATCGAGCTGGCCTCGCCGACCGCCCACATCTGGTTCCTGAAGTCGCTGCCGTCGCGTCTGGGCATGGTCCTGGACATGACCCTGCGCGACATCGAACGCGTGCTGTACTTCGAAGCATACGTCGTGACCGATCCGGGCATGACCCCGCTGAAGAAGTGCCAGATCATGTCGGAAGACGACTACGCCGCCAAGTACGAAGAGTACGGCGACGACTTCACCGCATTCATGGGCGCCGAAGGCATCCGTGAGCTGCTGCGCTCGATCGACATCCACCGCGATGCCGAAGCCCTGCGCGTGGAGCTGAAGGAATCGAAGTCCGAAGCCAAGATCAAGAAATACGCCAAGCGCCTGAAGGTGCTCGAGGCGTTCCAGCGCTCGGGCATCAAGCCCGAGTGGATGATCATGGAAGTGCTCCCGGTCCTGCCGCCGGAGCTGCGTCCGCTCGTCCCGCTGGATGGCGGCCGTTTCGCCACCTCCGACCTGAACGACCTGTACCGCCGCGTCATCAACCGTAATAACCGCCTGAAGCGCCTGATGGAACTGCGCGCGCCGGAAATCATTACGCGTAACGAAAAGCGCATGCTGCAGGAAGCAGTGGACTCGCTGCTGGACAACGGCCGTCGCGGCAAAGCGATGACCGGCGCCAACAAGCGTCCGCTGAAGTCGCTGGCTGAAATGATCAAGGGTAAGGGCGGCCGTTTCCGTCAGAACCTGCTGGGCAAGCGCGTCGACTACTCGGGCCGTTCGGTCATCGTGGTCGGTCCGCAGCTCAAACTGCACCAGTGCGGCCTGCCGAAGCTGATGGCCCTGGAACTGTTCAAGCCGTTCATCTTCAACAAGCTCGAACTGATGGGTCTCGCGACCACCATCAAGGCAGCCAAGAAGCTGGTCGAAATCCAGGAACCGGTGGTCTGGGACATCCTGGAAGAGGTCATCAAAGAGCACCCGGTCATGCTGAACCGTGCGCCGACCCTGCACCGTCTCGGTATCCAGGCGTTCGAGCCGGTCCTGATCGAAGGCAAGGCCATCCAGCTGCACCCGCTGGTCTGCGCGGCGTTCAACGCCGACTTCGACGGTGACCAGATGGCAGTCCACGTGCCGCTGTCGATCGAAGCGCAGATGGAAGCGCGCACCCTGATGCTGGCATCGAACAACATCCTGTTCCCGTCGAACGGCGAGCCGTCGATCGTGCCGTCGCAGGATATCGTGCTGGGTCTGTACTACGCGACCCGCGAAGCGATCAACGCCAAGGGCGAAGGCATGCTGTTCCCGGACGTGTCGGAAGTCATCCGCGCGTACGACAACAAGGAAGTCGAACTGGCGACCCGCATCACCGTGCGTATCGTGGAATACCCACGCGTGGCCGGCGGCGACGAGTTCGAGCGCACCGTCACCCGCTACGAGACCACCGTCGGCCGTGCGATCCTGTCCGAGATCCTGCCGAAAGGCCTGCCGTTCTCGGTGCTGAACCGCGCGCTGAAGAAGAAGGAAATCTCGAAGCTGATCAACACGTCGTTCCGCAAGTGCGGCCTGCGTGCGACCGTCGTCTTCGCGGACAAGCTGATGCAGTCGGGCTTCCGCCTGGCGACCCGCGCCGGCATCTCGATCGCGGTCGACGACATGCTGATCCCGGACGTCAAGAAGGGCATGATCGCCACCGCCGAAGCCGAAGTGAAGCAGATCGAGCAGCAGTACGCCTCGGGTCTGGTCACCGCCGGCGAGCGTTACAACAAGGTGGTCGACATCTGGGGCAAGACCTCGGACGAAGTCGGCAAGGCGATGATGGACCAGCTGAAAGTGGAGCCGGTCACCAAGCGTGACGGCACCGAAGGCACCCAGGAATCGTTCAACGCGATTTACATGATGGCCGACTCGGGCGCCCGTGGTTCGGCAGCCCAGATCCGCCAGCTGGCCGGTATGCGAGGCCTGATGGCCAAGCCGGACGGTTCGATTATCGAAACGCCGATTACCGCGAACTTCCGCGAAGGCCTGAACGTTCTGCAGTACTTCATCTCGACCCACGGCGCCCGTAAGGGTCTGGCGGATACGGCACTGAAGACCGCGAACTCGGGTTACCTGACCCGCCGCCTGGTCGACGTGACCCAGGATCTGGTCGTGACCGAGGACGATTGCGGCACCAACAACGGCACGCACATGAAGGCGATGGTCGAAGGTGGTGAAGTCATCGAGCCGCTGCGCGACCGTATCCTCGGCCGCGTGACCGGCAACGATGTCGTCAATCCGGAAACCCAGGAAACCGTGTTCGAAGCCGGCACCCTGCTGGACGAAGACATGGTCGAAGAGATCGAACGTCTCGGCATCGACGAAGTGAAGGTCCGCACCCCGCTGAACTGCGACACCCGCTTCGGCCTGTGCGCAATGTGCTACGGCCGTGACCTGGGTCGCGGCATGCTGGTCAACAGCGGCGAAGCAGTCGGCGTCGTGGCGGCACAGTCGATCGGTGAGCCGGGTACCCAGCTGACCATGCGTACCTTCCACATCGGTGGTGCGGCGTCGCGTGCGGCAGTGGCATCGTCGGTCGAAGCCAAGTCGAACGGCACGGTTCGCTTCACCGCGACCATGCGTTACGTGACCAACGGCAAGGGCGCGCAGATCGTCATCTCGCGTTCGGGCGAAGTCCTGATCACCGACGACCACGGCCGTGAGCGCGAGCGCCACAAGGTGCCGTACGGCGCGACCCTGATCGTCAAGGATGGCCAGCTGGTGAAAGCCGGCACCGCCCTGGCGACCTGGGATCCGCTGACCCGTCCGATCATTACCGAGTACGCAGGTACCATCAAGTTCGAAAACGTGGAAGAGGGCGTCACCGTCGCTCGCCAGGTCGACGAAGTGACCGGCCTGTCGACCCTGGTCGCGATCGATCCGAAGCGCCGCGGTTCGGGCAAGGTCCTGCGTCCGCAGGTCAAGCTGCTGAACGAAGAAGGCCAGGAAGTCAAGATCGCCGGCACCGAGCACGCCGTGGCGATCGGTTTCCAGGTCGGCGCGCTGATCATGGTCAAGGACGGCCAGCAGGCAACCGTGGGTGAAGTGCTGGCACGTATCCCGACCGAATCGCAGAAGACCCGCGACATTACCGGTGGTCTGCCGCGCGTTGCCGAACTGTTCGAAGCACGTTCGCCGAAAGACGCCGGCATGCTGGCGGAAGTCACCGGTACCGTGGCGTTCGGTAAAGAGACCAAGGGCAAGCAGCGCCTGGAAATCACCGACATGGACGGCAACAAGCACGAGTTCCTGATCACCAAGGACAAGCAGGTGCTGGTCCACGATGGTCAAGTCGTGAACAAGGGCGAGATGATCGTCGACGGTCCGGCCGACCCGCAGGACATCCTGCGCCTGCTGGGTATCGAAGCGCTGGCCCGCTACATCGTGGACGAAGTGCAGGACGTGTACCGTCTGCAGGGCGTGAAGATCAACGACAAGCACATCGAGGTGATCGTTCGCCAGATGCTGCGTCGTGTGCAGATCGTCGAAGCCGGCGACACCGACTACATCGTCGGCGAGCAGGTGGAGCGTTCGGAGCTGCTGGAAGAGAACGACAAGGTCACGGCTGCTGGCAAACTGCCGGCAACCTACGAAAACGTGCTGCTGGGTATTACCAAAGCATCGCTGTCGACCGACTCGTTCATCTCGGCCGCATCGTTCCAGGAAACCACCCGCGTCCTGACCGAAGCGGCGATCATGGGCAAGCGCGACGGTCTGCGCGGCCTGAAGGAAAACGTCATCGTCGGCCGCCTGATCCCTGGCGGTACCGGCCTGGCATTCCACCGCGCCCGCAAGGAGAAGGAAGTGTGGGAGGCGGAAGAGCGCCAGGCACTGCTGCAGCAGGAGAAGGCCAACATGGCTGCCGAACTGCAGGCGATGGAAGACCAGCAGAATGCTGCGGCCTCGGTCGAACAGCATCATGGTGACGACGAGTAATCGTTGTAGCTGCTAGCTGCAAATGAGAACGGCACCCGAAGGGGTGCCGTTTTTTTTTCCTGAACCGGAGGCGATGGAAGATCAGCACAATGCTGCGGCTTCGGTCAAACGACATCATGACAACGACGAGTAATCGTCCACGCCACTACGCTAAAGGTGAGAGCGGCACCCTGCGGGGTGCTGTTTTTTTCGCGCGGCAGGCCAGCTTGCCACCTTGCGTGCACCTCAAAAGGACCATCCTACTCTTCCGTCCATACGATCATTGCATCCTGCAGATTCGGCCCGTCACACACGGGTTTGGGAAAATTACGTTCGCTGAAACCATGGTGGAAGGCACGGATGTTAGCCGATCGATGTCGTCTTCCTCCCCGGGGCTTGCTTCGATGGACGCGCACCCGGCCATCGCTACCTGCCACGCATGAGCAGCAGTGCATTTCCCTAACTGCAAACCCCGTTCCTGTGTGTTGTATGCATGCTACTCCAGGGAAATCTTGCGATTGACACAATGCTGTTCGGAATGTTCTTATGTTAGCCAAGTTTTCCTGACAAAACGGTCAGAATTACTGAACTTTGACTGATTCAAATGTGAGAAGAGGTGAACTTTCATCTGTCTGGAATACTTGTCCGTTAGCTAATCCAGCCGACGTACCGCTGTCTTGATGTTGCACTGCTCTGATTTATAAAAATTCATTATTAGATTTAATCGGGAGATTTATGTTGCATACAGTAAAACCACAGTCCAAAGCGACCATGCTGCGCCGTTCCGCCATTTCCGTGGCAATCGGCATGTGCTTCATGGGCGCTGCCCTGGCGGCAGAAACCGGTGGCCTGCGTATTGCCATCACCGGTAACGGCGGCAAGCCTGTCGCCGGCGCCACCGTGCGCATCAGCTCGCCAAGCAGCTTGGTCACCAAGACGGCTGTCACCGAGGCAGACGGTACCGTCCGCGTCGCCGGTCTGGATCCGGCAACCGACTACAAGATCGAAGTGCTGGCCCCGGGCTACACGGCCTATACCGCCACCGACGTCGCGGTTGTATCCAACCAGAACCCGAGCCTGACCTACTCGATCGGCGGCGATGCTGCCGCGCCGGGCGCCCAGCAAGTGGTCGTGACCGGTTCGCGCCTGGTGCGCGTCGACACCACCTCGGCTACTGTCGGCACCGTGCTGAACCTGGGCGTGGTGGAATCGCTGCCGACCGGCCGTAACTACCAGAGCTACCTGCAGCTGGTTCCGGGCGTCAAGCCTTCGTCGGGCGGCAACCCGGCGTCGAAATCGGGCGTGAACTATTCGGACATCGGCGGCGCCACCGGCTCCTCGTCGGACAACGTCTACATCCTGGACGGCGTCGACGTGACCGACCCGAGCACCGGTACCTTTGGTTCGAACATCAACTCGGAAATCATCCAGGAACAGCAGATCCTGACCGGCGGCATCCCGGCCGAATACGCAGGTGGTTCGGGCCTGGTCTCGAAAGTGATCACCAAGTCGGGTAGCAACGAGTACCACGGCTCGGTCAACTACTACTTCCAGAACGACAACCTGGTCGCCGACTACAAGAACACCACCTCGTCGGGCTTCTCGACCTACGACGCGGCAGTGACCCTGGGCGGTCCGATCATCAAGGACAAGCTGTGGTTCTTCGGTTCGTACCAGAAGAAGGCCCGTGAAACCGATGTGGTCAACTCCGACACCGGCGAATTCATGCGTACCGTCAACCGCGACGACCGCCTGGGCTTCTTCAAGATGACCTGGCAGGCGACCGAGAACGACCGCCTGGTGGCTTCGTTCTTCAATGACCCGACCGAGACCACCGGCACCACCACCGCGACCACCCTGAACAACCGCGACACCCGTCGCAAGCAGGGCGGCAACAACTACAACCTCCAGTACTCGCGCGACATGGAGAACCTGCGCGTGACCGCGTACGCGTTCCGCCACGAAGGCGAATTGTCGGATTTCGCAGCCAGCGACGCGATCCGCAACACCATCACCTTCCGTCCGCCGCCATCGCCGTCGCTGTCCCAGGTGCAGCTGGGCGGCAACGGCACCGACTTCATCTCGGAGCGCAACCGCGATGAAATCGGCCTGAACGCCGAATACTTCTGGGAGACCGCCAACTCGGGCACCCACACCATCAAGGGCGGCTTCCTGACCTCGAAGAACGAGTACTTCGAAGACTCGCGCTATGCGGGTGCGGAAAAGGCGCTGTACACCTCGATGAACGTCGCCCAGGGCAAGGTCTCGTTCACCGACGCCGTCGCCTCTGGCTGGACCAGCCGTCCGGTCGTCGCCGGCGACGTCCCGCGTATCATCAGCGCAATCAACGGCGCCGCGGCCGGCGACCGCGCCTATTTCTACAACCTGCTCGACAGCAACCGCGACGGCGCGCTCACCGATGCGGAAATCCGCGCGCTGCAGTTCGGCAGCACCACCGGCAACCCGGGCGGCCAGGTCAACCTGTACCGCATCCGCGAAGCGCAAGCCTCGCCATACACTGTGGAAGCGACCGGCAAGGCTGCCTACCTGCAGGATACCTGGACCAAGGGCGACCTGACCATCGGCGTCGGCGTGCGTGCGGAAGAGTGGACCCACAAGGATTCGAAGGGCAACGAGTCGGCCAAGTTCGAGTGGAAACTCGCGCCGCGCCTGAACGTCGTGTATGACCCGACCGGCGACGGCCGCAGCAAGATCTGGGGCTTCCTGGGCCGTTACTATGACCCGATCCGCACCAACATGTCCGACTTCGCCGGCAACCTGACCGGTCCGGTGCTGGAAGAGCAGGTTTACGTGGGCGACCGCTGGCTGACCTTCCGCACCCGCGGCGGCGAGAAGCAGCCGGATGCCGTGTTCGCGCCGACCACCAAGACGCCGTACACCGACGAGTTCATGCTCGGCTACGCGACCAACATCGGCCGCGACTGGACTGCGTCGATCGCCTACACCAAGCGCCGTACCCGCGACATCCTGGAAGACTACGACCTGGCGCTGTACTCGGATCCGGACAACACCGTGGCAAGCCATGCCGGTCCGGGCTCCCCGTTCTACCTGCCGTATTCGTACTTCGGTTACTCGTCGAAGCCGAACTCGAACTACGTGCTGGGCACGCTGGCTGGCGGCAAGCGCGACTACCAGGGCGTCGAGGTCAGCCTGACCAAGGCCAAGCGCAACAACTGGATGGGTTCGGTGTCGTACACCTGGAACGAAGCCAAGGGCAACACCAACTCGGATAGTAATGCCGACTTCCAGGGCGACTGGGTCGCGCTGGATCCGCGTGCGCCGAATGCCTATGGCCCGCAGCCTGGCAACATCAAACACCAGTTCAAGGGCTACGGCACCTACTACTTCGACAACGGCCTCGAGCTGAGCGGCGTGTTCAACTGGAACAGCGGTCTGCTGTACACCCGTTCGCAGCTGGTGTCCGGACGCTACCTGCCGGAGATGGACGACGAGTACGTGTTTGGCGGCGTGACCGATACCTGGATCAAGGCGGGTTCGATCGGCAGCCAGACCGGCCCGTCGTACTACACCTTGGACATGCGCCTGAAGTACACCTACAAGCTGGCCGGCAGCCAGAAGGTCGAACTCTTCCTCGACCTGTTCAACGTGCTGGACAAGCAGTCGGGTACCGCGGCCCAGGCCCTGGTCAACTCGACCGGCAAGTACAAGTTCGGCCAGTCGAACACCTTCCTCGACCCGCGCCGCCTGTACGTCGGCGCACGCTACTCGTTCTAATCGGGCGAGCTTCAGCGCAACGCAGCACCTGAAACCGGCCCCGCAAGGGGCCGGTTTTTTTTCGTCCACGCCGCTATGTTGCTCAGTTAACTCATCCGTACGCCCGTCGCCCGCGATGACTGCTATGATCCACTGCTGAGTTATTGGACTTTTCACATTTCTGCCCACTGAGCAATATGCCTTGGCCATTTGACGCGACGCCGGACGCCTCCAGCGCCTCCGCCCCCATGACGGAGATGGAGCGACAAATGCGCGCCTTTCCCTGGGAGGCCACCGCCGTCGGTCCGGTCGCCGGCTGGCCGCAGAGCCTGAAAAGCGCGGTGCGCACCGTGCTCGACCTGCGTCTGCCGGCCTACCTGGCATGGGGCGATGCCCACGTCCAGTTCTACAACGACGCCTATGTTCCGATCCTCGGCGACAAGCGGGTGAATGCGCTCGGCAACGATTCGCGCGTCACCTGGGCCGAGGTCTGGTCCAGCATCGGCCCGATGTGGGAGCAGGTACGCCGGGGCCGTTCGCTCGGTTCCGACGCGCTGCCGCTGACCATCAACCGCTACGGCTACTACGAGACCTGCTATTTCAGCGACTCGCACAGCCCGATCTACGGCGAGTCCGGCCGGGTCGAGGGCGTGCTGGTGACCTTCGCCGAAATCACCAAGGCGGTGCTGGGCGAACGCCGGCGGGCCTACCAGGTCAAGCTGGCCGACACCCTGCGCCGCGAAACCGCCTTCGGGCCGATGCTCAAGGCCACCATCGGCCTCGCCAGCGAATATTTCGCCAACTCGAACGTCGCCTACGTCGAGCTCGACGAGCAGAAGCGCACCTTCACGGTGAAGGAAGAGTGGAAGGACGGCGTCGAGACCGGCGGCGCGCAGGGTACGCTGCCGATCGACATGCTGTCGCCCGCGCAGCTCGACCAGCTGCGCGCCGGCGCCACCATCTGCATCAACGACGTATCGAGCGACCCCGAATGCGCGGCCGTCGCCAAGCCCTGCGTGATGCTCGGCATCCATTCGGTGGTGGTCATCCCCCTGAAGGATGGCGACCGCCTGCACGGCGCCGGCTTCCTGTACAAGGACCATCCCTACCGCTGGACCGACGACGAGCGCACCCTGGCCGAAGACCTGGCGCGCCGCACCTGGGAAGCGCTGCGCCGCATCCGCGCCGAAGAGGCGCTGCGCGAGGAAACGCGCATCCTCGAACTGCTCAACCGCGCCGGCAGCGTGCTCGCTTCCACCCTCGACATCGACACGCTGCTGCAGTCGGTCACCGACGCCGCCACCGAACTGACCGGGGCCGAGTTCGGCGCCTTCTTCTACAACGGCAAGGACGCCAACGGCGACGCCTACCTGCTGTACACCCTCAGCGGCGCGCCGCGGGAAGCCTTCGAGAACTTCGGCCATCCGCGTCCCACCGCCATCTTCAGCCCCACCTTCGAGGGCGGCCCGCCGGTGCGCAGCGACGACATCACCAAGGATCCGCGCTACGGCAGGATGGGGCCGCACCACGGCATGCCCAAGGGCCACCTGCCGGTGCGCAGCTACCTGGCGGTCTCGGTCAGCTCGCGCTCCGGCGAGGTGCTGGGCGGGCTGTTCTTCGGCCACTCGCAGGCGAAGATGTTCGACGAACGCACCGAGCAGCTGATCAGCGGCTTCGTGGCGCAGGCCGCGGTGGCGATCGACAACGCGCGCCTGTACGAGCTGGCGCAGCGCGCGGCCAGCGAGCGCGAAGGCATCCTGGCCAGCGAGCGCGCCGCGCGCGCCGAGGCCGAGCGCCACAGCAAGATGAAGGACGAGTTCCTGGCCATGCTGGCGCACGAGCTGCGCAACCCGCTGGCGCCGATCACCAATGCGGCGCAATTGCTGCGCATGCCCACCGTGGACGAGAGCCTGCGTCTCAAGGCCGGCAACATCATCGCGCGCCAGGTGCGCCACATGACCGAACTGGTGGACGACCTGCTGGACGTCTCGCGCGTCACGCGCGGCCTGGTCAAGCTCGAGACCGACACGCTCGAGCTGAACGCCGTGCTGCGCTCCGCCGTCGAGCAGGCGCGCCCGCACATCGAGGCCAGGAACCATGCGCTGGCGGTGGAAGCGCCGGGGCGGCCGGTCCTGGTGGCGGGCGACCGCACGCGCCTGGTGCAGGTGCTGGTCAACCTGCTGAACAACGCGGCCAAGTATACGCCGCCGGGCGGCCGGATCGTGCTGCGCCTGGAGGCCGGCCCTGAGCAGGCGCGCATGACCGTCATCGACAACGGCACCGGCATCGACGCCAGGCTGCTGCCGCACGTGTTCGACCTGTTCACCCAGGCCGAGCGCACCCCCGACCGTTCGCAGGGCGGCCTCGGGATCGGCCTGGCGCTGGTCAAGACCATCGTCCAGATGCACGGTGGCCAGGTCGAGGCGCACAGCGACGGGCCCAACCTCGGCTCGTCGGTATCGGTGCTGCTTCCCCTGGCCGGCGAGATCGCCGGCCAGGGCGGCATGGCCGCGCCGGGGCGCTTGCCGGAACGCGCGCAGCCGGTGGCGCCGTGCGCGCTCACCATCGTCGACGACAACGTCGATGCGGCCCAGTCGCTGGCGGTGCTGCTGCGCGAGCAGGGGCATACCGTGCACGTGTTCGACGGCGCCATGCGCACGCTCGCCGCCGGCGAGATCGCCGGCACCCATGCCTTCATCCTCGACATCGGCCTGCCCGACATGACCGGCTACGAACTCGCGCGCCGCCTGCGCCGCGACCATCCGCAGGCCAGTTTCATCGCGCTCACCGGCTACGGCCAGGCGCGCGACCGCGATTTGTCGAAGCAGGCCGGCTTCGACCACCACCTGGTAAAGCCGGTGGAGTTCCGGGCGCTGGCCGACATCCTGGCCCGGCTGCCGCAGTGCCGGCCGGCCGAGGCCGCGACGCCGCCCGCGGTGGCGCAGGAACCGGATAGCGCGACTGTCGCCGATGTCAGCTGATCGGGAGCGGGCTTTGTTGTCTTGACTTTATTGCT
The DNA here is from genome assembly GCA_015277795.1 of Massilia sp. UMI-21. Lineage (NCBI taxonomy): Bacteria > Pseudomonadati > Pseudomonadota > Betaproteobacteria > Burkholderiales > Oxalobacteraceae > Massilia > Massilia sp. UMI-21. The sequence goes on from CP063848.1 coordinate 595,216, forward strand.
ACTAATCAGCAATATTGTTAAACTCCCGACATCATCCGTCCCCCCGTGTCCCGTAAAAAAAACAGCCGCCAGTGGGCGCGCCTGCGAATCCTGTGTTCCGGCGGCCTGCACCTGATGACCCTCATCCCCGATGCGCTGGAACTGGTGCGCGAGCTGATCCCCAACAGCGCGTCCCAACTGTTCCTGCACGCCGAACGCGCGCCGCAAGACATGCACGAGGCGAACGTGCTGGGCGTGCTGCCGCCGCCGAACGGATACTTCTATGGTGACGCGAAGGACTTTGGCGTGGCCCCGGGCGAGGCGCGGGCACGCGCCCGCCACGTGCTCGAGACCTGCCTCGGTCCGGCCGCGAGCCCGGTCGGCACGCTGACCCTGCTGCGCGACGACGGCCCTCCCTTCGATACCGACGACCAGGAAGACCTGGGACGCGTCGCCAACTACTTCGACCATGCGCTGCGCAACGCGGCCAGCGCCGGCAATGGACTGCAAGGGGTGATCGAGGACGAGGCCATGCTGCTGGCCACCACCAACGGCGACATCCTGTTCCTGAGCGATTCGGCCGGCGCGCTGCTCGACCAGCTGGCGTCGCAGGAGCAGCAGGTGTTCGACCGCCGCACGCTGCCGCCGTTCTGCCTGCGCCTGGTGGAATCGGTGGTGTACGGCGAACGCTACCCCTGGCGCCTGCCGGCGGGCACGCTGGAACTGGCCGGCGGCGTGCTGGAAGCGCGCGCCCAGTGGATGAGCGCCGGTTCCTGCGACGCGATCCACAGCCGCACGGTCGGCATCTTCCTGAAGTTCGTGGTCCCGATGCCGCTGCGGATCTGGCGCGCCCTGGGCAGCGTCGAGCTGTCGCCGCAGCAGATGGAAGTGGCGTTCTGGATGGGACTGGGCGGCGGACGCGAAGCGGCCAGGAGCCGCATGGACGTCAGCGACGCCGTGCTGCGCGACTGCGTGAAGGCCGTCTACGAGAAGTTCGGCTGCACCTCGGAAGCGGGGCTCCTGGGCATCCTGCGTCCCGTCATCTCGCGCATGTAGCGCCGGCAGCGGCCGCATCCCCGCCGCGCTTACGGAACACCCCCCATCCGGGGGGATGGAATACACTTGCCTGGTTTTCTATTATCTCAACCGGATCGCGAAGGAGGTTTTGCCATGAACATTCGATGGATGGGCGCTGTCCTGCTGGGCGCCACCTGCGCCCTTGCCAATGCTGCCGACATGAAGGTCACCATGAAAATGGCGACCGAGAAGGGGGAGGGCGCCGATGCCGGCACCGTCACCATCAGCGAAACCCGCTACGGCCTCGTGTTCACCCCGGCCCTGAACGGCCTGCCGGCCGGCCTGCACGGCTTCCACGTGCACGAGAACGGCAGCTGCGGACCGAACCAGAAAGACGGCAAGACCGTCCCTGCGGGCGCCGCCGGCGGCCACCTCGACCCGGCCAAGACCGGCAAGCACGGGCTGCCCTGGGGCGAAGGCCACCTCGGCGACCTGCCGGCGCTGACGGTGAACGAGAAGGGCGCCGCCACCAATCCGGTGCTGGCGCCGCGCCTGAAGCTGGCGGACGTCAAGGGCAAGGCCCTGATGGTCCATGCCGGCGGCGACAACCACGCCGACCACCCGGCGCCCTTGGGCGGCGGAGGCGCGCGGATCGCCTGCGGCGTGATCCAGTAAAGCCATCCCTGTGTGGTCAGGGATGAAATAAAATTTCAAAAAGAAGGTTAAAACGAAATGAAATTTCACTCCCTGATCGCGGCAGCGCTGCTGTGCGCGGCCTCCAGCAGCCATGCGGCGCTGATCCACGAGTTCAAGCTGGACGGTTCACTGAACGATTCCGTAACCGGCACCGCGCTGACCGCCCTCGGCGGCAGCGTGGTGCAGAACCGGTACGTGTTCGGCGCCAACCAGGGCCTGAAGCTCGATGCGCAACTGGGCGGCGTGTACACGATCGACATGGCCTTCCACTTCGACCGCTTCGGCAACTACGGCCGGATCGTCAATTTCACGAACCTGAGCGGCGATAACGGCCTGTATGTGCAGGGCCACGCGTTTCGCCTGTTCGGCGCCAGCGGCGCCAGCGGCAGCGGCGGCTACCTGACCGAGAACATCGACAGCCGCGTCACCCTCACCCGCGATGCCAACCAGATGTTCAAGGTGTACCAGAACGGCGAACTGGTGCTGAGCGTGGCCGACGCCGGCGGCATCGCCGACTTCGGTCGCAACGTCGCCTACTTCTTCCGCGACAATAACGGCGCCCACTCGGGCGAGGCCAATCCCGGCGCCGTCGACTACCTGCGCATCTACGACACGGCGCTGAGCCAGCAGGAAGTGCAGGCGCTGACGCCGCCGGCCACCGCGATCAGCGAGCCGGCCACCTTCGGCCTGCTGGGCGCCGGCCTGGCGCTGATGGGCTGGACGCGGCGGCAGGGCAAGCCGAAGGGGACGCCGCTGCCGCGCTACGGCGTGTTTCCCTGGCCAGCACTGTCCTGGCTGGACTGACGCAGCCAGGCGGACTTGACTGGGCAACATACTGATGATTAACTCGGGGCATACCAAGTACCAGCTAAATACTAGCTAACTACCAGGCGAGTGCCGGCGCGTGCCGGCATCGTTCATCCAGCCGCCAAGATCGTGATCATCCGAGACAGGCCGTCCGGCCTCAAGCTGTTCCTGCTGCTGCGCGGCTCGGTCCTGCCGCGCATCCTGCCCACGCTCGCCGTCAACGTGGCGATCGCCATCCTGGTCACCTGGACCCACGGGGTCCTGGGCGGCCTGAAGATCACGGTGACCGCCATCCCCTTCTCCCTGATCGGCCTGCCGCTCGCGGTCTTCCTCGGTTTCCGCAACAATTCGGCCTACGACCGCTTCTGGGAAGGGCGCAAGCTGTGGGGCGAACTGGTGCTGCGCAGCCGCAGCCTGGCGCGCCAGTGCACGGGCCTGATTCATGGCGACGGGCCGGCCCTGGCCGGCAATGGCCTGGAGGATGTGCGGGTCCGCATGACCCTGCGCGCGATCGCCTTCTGCTACGCCCTGCGCGACATGCTGCGCCAGCGCCCAGCCGATCCGGCCCTGGCCCGCTACCTGGTGTCCGACGAGCGCGAACAGATGGCACGGCAGCACAACCAGCCGGATTACCTGATGCGGAAGATGGGCCAGGACCTTGGCCAATGCGTGCGGGAGGGCCGCATCGATCCCTGCCTGGCCGCCAACATCGACGCCAACCTCACCGCGATGACGGCCGCCGCCGCCGCGTGCGAGCGCATCAAGAACACGCCGATCCCGTTCTCGTATTCGGTGCTGCTGCACCGCACCGCCTACCTGTACTGCTTTTTGCTGCCTTTCGGCCTGGTCGACACGATCGGCTTCATGACGCCGGTGGTGGTGGCGATCGTGGCCTATACCTTCTTCGGCCTCGATGCGCTCGGCGACGAGCTCGAAGAGCCGTTCGGCATGGAAGCCAACGACCTGCCGCTCGACGCCATCTGCCGCACGATCGAGATCGACCTGCGCAGCGCGCTGGGCGACGAGGACATCCCGCCGGCGCTGGCGCCGGTCGATTACTGCCTGATGTAGATGCGGCGAAAAGCGGACGGCGAAAACGCCGTCCGCCATGCGACAGGCAGGCCTGCTTACTTGGCGGCGGTACGCGCCTTGCCGAACGGGTCGCCCGCCTTCCACTGCGGCGCCTGCGGCGCATCCGCCACCACGCGGCCCAGGTTCAGCGTGAACTGCGCCTGCTGCACCATGCCCGACAGGTCCCAGTTGGGATCGTATTCGTCGGTCACCTGGTGGTAACGCGCGCGGTAGGCCTTCTGCTTGGCATTGTTGGCTTCCACGTCCTTCACCCAGCCGTGGCCGGCGCCCACCGAGAACGCCGGCACGCCGGCCTTGGCGAAGCTGAAGTGGTCGCTGCGGAAGTAGCCGCCGCCGAGGTCGGGCTTGCGCGGGGCGATGCCCAGGCCCATGCGCTTGGCGGTGGCGGCAGCCATCGCGCCCAGGTCGGTGCGTTCGCTGCCCGGGGTGTTCACGTCCGTGACCAGGCCGACGAAATTCAGGCTGTCCAGGTTCAGGTTGGCGACGGTCTTCTCGATCGGCCACAGCGGCTTGCTCGCATAGGCCGCGCTGCCCAGCAGGCCTTGCTCTTCGGCCGCGACCCACAGGAACATCTGGCTGCGCTTGGCCGGGTTGCGCACGGCCTCCTGCGCCATCGCCAGCAGGGCGGCGGTGCCGGACGCATTGTCGACGGCGCCGTTGAAGATGGTGTCGCCCTCGCTACCCTGCTTGCCCATGTGGTCCCAGTGCGCGCTGTAGATGACGACTTCATCCTTCAGCTTGGGGTCGGTGCCCGGCACCACGCCGGCCACGTTGAACTCGTTCAGGGTACGCACGTCGGCGCGCGCCTCGCCCTTGACGCGGGCGTTCAGCGTCACCGGCTTGAAGTGCTTGTCCTCGGCGGCGGCGCGCAGCTGGTCGAGGTCCTGGCCGCCCGCTGCGAACAGCTTGCGCGCGGTGGCGTCGGTCAGCCAGCCCTGCAGGCCGGTGCCCAGCTCGCCTTCTGCCAGCTGGAAGCGTTCGGCATTGGCCCAGCTGTTCTGCACCACGCTCCAGCCGTAGGAGGCCGAGGCGTCGGTGTGGATCAGCAGGACGCCGGCCGCGCCCTGGCGCGCCGCTTCTTCCAGCTTGTACGTCCAGCGGCCGTAGTAGGTCAGGCCGTCGCCGTTGAAGCGTGCCGGTTCGCTGGCGGTCGGTTTCGGATCGTTGACCATCATGACCAGCACCTTGCCCTTGACGTCCTGGCCCTTGAAGTCGTCCCAGCCTTCGTCCGGCGCATTGATGCCATAGCCCACGAAGACCAGTTCGGCGTCGAGCGTGTGCTCGGCCTTGGCATCTCCCGGACCCCAGACCCAGTCGGCGCCGAACTGCGCAGGCAGCTGCTGGCCGCCGGCGAACAGGCCGATGCTGCTCTTCTGCGGCAGCGAGCGCACGCCGGCGATCTTGACCGGCTGGCGGAAGCTGCCCTTGTTGGCAGGCTGCAGGCCGATCGCGGCGGCCTGGGTTTCCAGATAGGTGACGGTCAGCTCGCCGCCGCGCTGGCCGGTGCCGCGTCCTTCGACGGCGTCGGAAGACAGAAAGGCGAGGTGGGCGCGCAGCGGCGCTTCCTTGACGGTGGCGGCCTGTTTGCCGGCAGTGGGGACGCCAGCGGCGTGGGCCGGGTAGGCCAGCGCCAGGCTGCCCGCGAGGGCGGTGATGACCAGGGAGGAGACGATCTTGTGCATGGTTTCCTGCTGCGGTAGTTGGAATGGATGGCGCATGGTGCGCGCCAAACATTGTATGCCAACTGTTCAGTTGAACCGCAACACATCCGCGGACACCGTCATGCCCGTGCCCGGCATGCGCGGCGGAGCGCCCGGCGGCAGCAGGTGCTCCGGCAGGCCGGGCATGCGCTCTTCGACGATCACCGCCAGCGGGTCGTCGTCCGGCGCGTCGATGGCGAAGCGCAGCAGCTGGTCTTCCATCCCGTACAGCGACAGCGACCACGGGCTTTCCTTCGACGTCAGCACCCGGCCGTCGAGGGTGGAGTGCTGCGGCTTGGTGCCGGCCACCCACATCCGGATGTGCGGCGCGCGGTTCTTCGAGCGCAGCGTGAATTCCACCCGCCGCAACCCGGGCTGCGGCGAGGGCTTGGCCAGGCGGGGATTGCGCAGCATGAGGGCATCGGGAAAGGCGATGCGGTCCTCGCGCGGCGCGATCGCATACCACTGGCGCGGACTGTGCCAGCCGAAGACGTCGACATGGATGGCCGGCTTTTCCAGGTGCGGGAACAGCTGCTTCGACCACGCGTCCAGGGGTTGCGGCGGCAGCAGCCAGTAGGCGCGCCAGCTGTTCATGTCCTTGAAATAGACCAGGCGGTTCGGCTCCACCCGCGGCCGCTCCGGTTCCTGCGGCCCGGATGCCTGCCCCGGCAGTGCCGCGCAGGCGGCCAGCGCCAGTACCAGGGCCGCGCCGACCACGCGCCCGAGCGGCAGCAGCAGGAGCAGGCTGGCGAAGCACAGCATCATGAGGGCGATCGCCAGCGTCGGCACGTACATGGCGTACGGCGCCAGCGCGGCCCAGCTGGCGCGCAAGGCGGGCACGAACAGCAGCAGCGCCGGCGTGATGCCGGCCGCGAGGATCAAGAAGCGTGTCGGCGGACTGCGCGGCCTCTGCAAGGCGTGGAAGGCGGCCAGCGCCGCCGCCAGCGGCCAGGCCAGCAGCCAGGCGGCGTCCGGCGCCGCCAGCAGCGCCACGACCAGCGCCAGGCTCAGCCAGGCCATCGTGCCCAGGAATACCGGCGTGGCGCCGATCAGGCGGCGCAGCAGGTACAGCGTGGCGATGAACAGGCAGCCTCCCGCGACCAGGAACACGATCGCGGCCGCGTTGTCCTGCATCCGCGTCAGCGCGGCCAGTTCATCGCGCCGTTCCCACAGCAGCATCCGGGCGCCCAGCAGGAGCAGCGCGACGCCGAAGAAGCCCTGCAGCAGCGGCGCCACGCTCGGGCCGGCGTCGTCCAGTGCCTGATGGTAGCCGCGCGCCAGCATCAGGCAGCTCAGCGCCGCCAGGCCCCAGCACAGGATGGCCGGATGCTGGACCGCGCCCAACAGGGGCAGCTGGAACCAGGCATGGGCCTGGCGGGCGCCGCGCGCCAGCGGCGCGTCGCCATAGTGGCGCGCCAGGCGCAGCATGCTCGCGCCCAGCTGGGCCAGCATGGCCGGATCGAGGCGTTCGATACTGTCCAGCGTCCCTGCGCCATCGAAGCGCCTGCCGCTGTTCACGAACAGCAGGACCGGCGCCTCGATGCCGGACAGGGGGCCGATGCGCGGCGTGTCCGGCGTCAGCCTGGCCAGCCGCGCCATCAGCGACGACCCGTCCATGCCGGGCAGCGCCTGCGTGCGGCCGCGCAGCGTGCTGCTGCCGGCGTTGGCGGCGTCGTGGAGCACCAGCGGTCCGGCGCTGCCGCTCGCATCGAACTTCAGCGTCAGCCCGATGGTCTGCGCCAGCGGATGCTGCTCGACGAAGCCCTTGGCGCCGAGCGCGCCGACGTCCTCGCCGTCGAGGAACAGCATGACGATGTCGTTCGCGTGGGCCGGACCGGACTGCAGCGCCCTGGCGGTTTCGATCATGGCCGCCACCTGCGCCGCGCCGCGCGCCGCGCCCAGCGTGAACTTGCCGCTGTCGTAATGGGTGGCCAGCAGGAGGGCGGGGCGCTTGCGGCGGTCGGGCGCGCTGCCGGGCAGGCGCAGCACGATGTTGTGCACCACGCCGAGCGTCACGTCGGTGCCGCCCCAGTAACGGATGGTGGACTTCTGGACGGTGCTGGTCTGGACCGTCGGCGCCAGGCCGATGCCGCGCAACTGCGCCAGGATGTAGTCGCGCGCCCGGGCGTTGGCGGCGGTGGCGATCGGACGCGGCGCCGCGGCCAGCACGGCGGCGTGGCGCAGCATCCGGTCCAGCGCCGGCGGGGCAGGCGGCACCGACGGCGCGGATGGCGCGCCGCCGGTGGCGCGCCAGGCCAGCAGCGCCAGCACAAGCATGGCAAGCAGGCCGGCCGCCAGCGCGGCCGGACCTCGGACGCGCCGCGGCGGCGTCGGTATTCCAGCGATCAGCATTCCTTGTCTCCTCGTTTCCTGTTGTTGTTGTGGTTTGTGTTGGGCGAAAAAAAGCCCGCGATGAAAGGCGGGCAAAAAGGGAACGGAGATGATTTATTCAAGCGTCCAGACGTAGGCGATCTGCCCCCATCCGGCTGCGGCGACGCCGTTGTTCATGGCCGGCTTGAACTGGCACAGGCTCAGGGCATTGAGCGCGGCGCGGTCCAGTTCGCGGTGGCCGCTCGACTTCTGGACCCGCGCATCCCGCACCCGGCCGTCGGCGCCGACCAGCAGCGCCAGCGTCACGGTGCCGCTGTCGCCGTTGCGCGCCGCGTGCATCGGGTAGTCCGGCTTGGCGCAGCCGTCGGCGTTGGCCAGGACCGCGCTGTGCATCTGCCCCGGCCTGCTGTTGGAGACCGGCGCCGTGGGAGGCGCCTCGGGGGCGAGGGGAAGGGCCTGTTCCGGCACCGGCGCCGGCTCGATGGTGGCCTGCACCGGAGCTTCGACCGGGGGCGGCGGCAGCTCGACCTCCAGTGGCGGCACCACGATCCGGGGCGGGGCCACCTGCTGACGGGGTTGCGGGGGCTGCGGCGGCGGCGGGGGCGGCGGCGCCTCCGGCTCGATCCAGACCGTGGCGTCGTCGATCAGCTTCGGCAGGGTGATGCTCCTGGTGTTCATCACGTTGATGAGGCCGATGGCCACCAGCACGTGCAGGCCGGCCACGATTGCGAACTTTCCGGCCTTGCCGCCGGTCCCATCGTTGAGTTGCGTGAAGTGCATGGCGATCTCCTCTTCTTATGACGTCCGGCGACGGGGTCGCAAAACTTGGTGCTTAAGGAAAGATGTGCATCTATCAGCTGATGGAATCAATATATGCTAGAGCCTAGCAATGTGTAAAGCGCTTTCTTGGTAATTCTGCTTCCACGTGCTGGTCGCCATGCGTGAAAAGCAGGGAATGGATGGGTACTCGCGTCATGGCGCTTTGTATGAAATAATCCTCTTGCAACCCGCATGCGTTCTGTCGCTTGGCATAGCGTGCTGCCAGAGATTGGCAAGCGAACGCCGCAAGGGCGAGGAAGCCTCTCATGGGCGGGTGATCTACAGGAGTGAAATTGGTGTCCGAACAGAAAAAACCGATCCGCGTGATGCTTGCGGACGACCACCCGATCGTCATGACCGGGTTCGCCATGTCGCTGGAAGCGGCCGGCATGCAGGTGGTGGGGCAGGCCAAGACCCCGAGCGAGGCGGTGGCGCTGTATGCGGCGCAGCAGCCCGATGTCGTGATCCTCGACATGCGCTTCGGGACCGAGCTGACCGGCCTGGACGCCGCGCAGAGCATCCTGAAGGACGACCCGCGCGCCAAGATCATCTTCCTGAGCCAGTTTGACCAGGATAGCCTGATCAAGGAAACCTACCGCATGGGCGCGCATGCCTTCGTCACCAAGGATTGCGATCCGTCCGACCTGGTGACGGCGGTGCGCCACGCGCACGACGGCAAGCTGTATTTCCTGCCGCAGATCGCCTCGCGCCTGGCCAGCATGGCGGTGCGCGGCGACGTGACGCCGCAGTCGCAGCTCGACGAGCGCGGGCTCGAGATCTTCAAGCTGATGGCCGAAGGCCTGACCAACGCCGAGATCGCCGAGAAACTCGATCTGTCGACCAAGACCATCAGCAACATCAGCCAGTCGATCAAGGAAAAACTGGGCGTGCACCGCCAGGCCAACATCACCCTGCTGGCCGTGAAGCACGGCCTGATCGAGCCTTGATCCTTCGATGAGCTACCCGCGGACCCTGCGCGCGGCCGTGGCCGCGCTCGCGCTCGGCTTTTCCCTCTGCGCCGCGGCCCAGGCCCAGGCAGGCAGGGACGAGGAGGTGACCGGCTTCCGCTCGCAGATCATCACCGGCGACGACAGCGAAGTCACCCGGCGCATCGCCGAAGACCTGTACAAGCGCCTGCTGCCGACCTTCGCGGCCTTCCGCACCGAACTGGCCCAGCGCCACCGCATGCTGTACGTCGCGATCGGCCCGGCCGCGCTGCGCGACGCCATCTCGCGCCGCTGCGACTGCGTGGTCATCTCGGCCTTCACCTCGAGCCAGGTGTGGCGCGCGCTGACCAGCAAGTTGCCGCCGGGGCGCGCGCTGCGCCACACCGCCGTGTATGCCGAGCCGGCGCCGGCCGACCAGTTGCGCCTGGCCGCGCTGCTGTACGGGCGCCCGCCGCGCGTCGGCGCCATCCTGGGCCGCGAGACGGCTTTCCTGCGGCCGGCCCTGGATGCCGACGTCGACGTGCAGTTCTTCGCCCCCGGCGACGACATCAACCACACGCTCAACCAGATGACGCGTGCCGAGGTGCTGCTGGCGCTGCCCGACGGCGACGTCTACAACCCGGAGAACGTGCGCAACATCCTGCTCTCGACCTATCGCCGCAAGCAGGGCGTGATCGGCTTCTCGGCCGACATGGTCAAGGTCGGCGCGCTGGCCACGACCTATTCCGAGATCGAGGACATCAACACGCAAGTGGCCGAGATCGCGGCCAACTTCGTGGTCACCGGCGAGCTGGCGCCGCCGCAGTTTCCGCGTTACTTCCGCACCGTGGTGAACGAAGGGGTGGCCCGTTCGCTCGATCTGCGGGTGACGGGCGAGGCCCGCAACTTCGCGCACCTGCCGGCGCGCCAGCCGGCGCGCGCGCCGGCACCCCAGCCCGCACGCCCCGCCGCGCCGCCACCGACGCCCGTGCCACCCACGCCATGAAGCTGCGATTCTGGCGCGGCTGGAGCATCGGCCGGCGCATGACCCTCATCACCATGCTGCCGGTGACCTTCCTGTTCACCTCCTTCGTGTGGTACTCGTACTACTCGCACCGGGCCCAGGTGGCCGAGGAACTGTCCGAACGCGGGCGCATCCTGGCGCGCGCGCTGGCCGAGACCAGCGAATACAACGTCATCTCGGGCAACCTGTCCGACCTGCGCCTGACCATCAACGGCCTGGTGCAGTCCGACAGCAGCATCTACCGCATCGAGGTGGTCGGCATGGACGGCACCCAGGCGGTGCGCGTCGATTCCGAGTCGGCGATCGACGCCCAGCCGCACCATTACGAGGCGCCGATCAAGAAGCAGGTGGTGTGGATCAACCTGTTCACCGACAACGGCACGCCGCACGTCTCGGCCTCGAGCGACCTGCGTCCGCCCACGCTCACCACCGAGATCGTCGGCTGGGTGCGGGTGACGATGTCGCCCTCGAACATGATGGCCAAGCAGACCCGGCGCTTTCGCTTCGAGCTGGGCATGGCGGCGCTGGCGCTGGCGGTCAGCGGCGTGCTGGCCTGGGTGCTGGCGCGCTCGCTCACGGTGCCGCTGCGCGAGGCGATCGGCGCGCTGAGCCGGATCCGCAACGGCGACTACCGCGTCCAGCTGCCGGTCAATTCGGGCGGCGAGGTGGGTGAGCTGCAGGCCTCCATCGGCCAGATGTCGCTGGCGCTCGACGAATCCAAGCGCGACCTCGAGAACAAGGTGGCCGAGCGCACCCGCGATCTGCTGGCCTCGCGCAACGAAGCGCTGCGCGCCGACGCCGACAAGCGCAAGCTGATCCAGAAGGTGAACTCGATCATCGAAGACGAGCGCAAGAGCATCGCGGTCGAGATCCACGACGAACTGAACGCGTCCCTGATCGCCGCGCGCCTGGAAGCGCAGGCCATCGGCGCGCTGGCCGCCAAGGCGCCGCCGACCCCGGAAGTGGAGGAAATCGGGCGCAAGTCACAGGCCATCACCAAGCTCGCGCTCGACCTGTACGCCAACGGCCGGCGCCTGGTGCGGCGCCTGCGCCCGGAGGTGCTCGACATGCTGGGACTGCACGGCGCGGTGGAAGAGATGGTGCGCCACTACGACGGCAGCGCCGGATGCAGCTTCGAGTTCCACAGCGAGGGCGACTTCTCGCGCCTGTCGAACGAACTGGCGATCTCCGCCTACCGCATCGTGCAGGAAGCGCTGTCGAACGTCATGAAGCACGCCAGCGCGACCTCGGCCCAGGTGCGCCTGGTGCTGGACGAAGCCGCGCAGACCCTGCGCATCGTGGTGGCCGACGACGGCAACGGTTTCGACCCGGCCAGCGCCTCGGAAGGCATCGGCATCATCGGCATGCGCGAGCGCGTCTACGCCGTGCACGGCGTGATGGACGTGCGCTCCAGCCCGGGCGGCGGCACCGTGGTGGCGATCACGCTGCCGCTGCATGCGCCGCTCACGGTATCCTGATTTTGAATGACAACCCACACATGAGCACAAACGAGTACACATGGCTGACCAATTGCTGACGCCCTACGAGAAGGGCAACCTGAACCAGACCACCACCCACGCGCAGTGCATCGCCTGGTACGAACAGCTCGCGCGCGCCTATCCGCAGGTGCTGCGCTTTGAACAGGTAGGCGTGTCCGATGCCGGCGTGCCGATCCACGCGGGCGTGGTGAGCAGCGACGGCGTGTTCGACATCGATGCGATCAAGCGCGCCGGGCGCCCGGTCTTCTTCAACAACAACGGCATCCATCCGGGCGAACCGGAAGGCGTGGACAGCTGCATGGCGCTGGTGCGCGACTTCTGCACCCAGCCCGAGCGCCTGGCGGCCCTGGGCCGGACCGTGTTCCTGTTCGTCCCCCTGTACAACGTCGACGGCAGCCTGAATCGCGCCGACACGTCGCGGGTGAACCAGGACGGGCCGGAGCAGTTCGGTTTCCGCGGCATGAGCCGCCACCTCGACCTGAACCGCGACTTCGTCAAGTGCGACAGCCTCACCGCGCAGGTGTTCAACAAGCTGTTCACGGCCTGGGATCCGGACGTGATGGTCGACACCCATACCTCCAACGGCGCCGACTACAGCTACACCATGACCCTGATCCACACCCAGCCGGACAAGCTGGGCGGTGACCTGGGCGCCTTCCTGCGCGACATCATGCTGCCGGCGATGTACGCGGGCATGGAAGCGCGCGGCTGGCCGACCTGCCCGTATGTGAATCCGGTCAAGGACAGCCCGGACCACGGCATCGCCGACTTCCTCGAGACCGCGCGCTTCTCGACCGGCTACGCGGCCCTGCACCACACGATCGGCTTCATGCCCGAGACCCACATGCTCAAGCCGTTCAAGGACCGCTACGCATCGATGCGCGCGCTGGTCGAGACCGCGCTCGACTTCACGGTGCGCAATGCGGACCAGATCCAGGCCCTGCGCCGCTCCGCCAGGCAAGCGGGCCGCACGCGCGCCGAGTGGCCGATCCACTGGGCCATGGACGAAGCGGATCCCGACACCTTCCGCTTCAAGGGCTACGAAGCCGTGTACAAACCGAGCGTGCTGGGGAGCTACACGCGCCTGTGCTACGACCGTACGCGCCCGTGGGAGCGCGACATCGCCTGGTACAACCGCTTCCCGGCCGACATCCACGTGGCGGCGCCGCGCGCCTACGTGGTGCCGCAGCAGTGGCGTGAGGCGATCGAGCGCCTGCAGTGGAACGGGGTGCGCATGCAGCAGGTGGAAAGCGACCGCATGGAAGAGGTGGACTACTACCACATCGTGTCGGTCGCTTCGCGCCCGAGCGCCTACGAGGGCCACATGTTCCACGACGAGGTGGTGCTGGAAAGGCGCCGCGGCCAGGTAGCGCTGCGCAAGGGCGACTTCATCGTGCCGCTCGACCAGGACAATGCGCGCTACGCCGTCGAGACGCTCGAGCCGCTGGGCCACGACAGCTTCTTCCGCTGGGGCTTCTTCAACAGCGTGCTGGAGAAGAAGGAAGCCTATTCGGACTACGTGTTCGAAGACCATGCATCCGAATTGCTGAATACCGAGCCGGCGCTGGCGGCGAAGTTCGCGGCGTGGAAGGAGGCGAATCCGGCACTGCTGTCGAATCAGGAAGCGGTGCTGGACTTTATCTTTGCCAACTGCGAACGTTACCGCGAACCGGAGTGGCGGCGCTATCCGGTGTTCATGATCGCTTGATGCCCGCTCAGCTGGTCCGGGCCCGGAGCAGCTGGCGAATGCGCGCGCTGAGGGTGCCGAAATCATACGGTTTCGGCAACAGGCTGACGTTCGGCTGCAGCCTGCCCTCGTGGGTCAGCACACCTTCGGCGTAGCCCGAGGTGTAGAGAATCTGCGCGTGCGGCAGGTAGGCGCGCACCGCCTCGCCCAGTTGCAGGCTGCTGACCGGCCCCGGCATGATGACGTCGGTGAACACCAGGTCGATGTCCTGGCCGCTCTTGATGATGTCGAGCGCCGCCGAGGCGCTGGGCGCTTGCAACACCTGGTAGCCAAGGATCGACAGGCTGCCGCAGGTGGTATTGCGCACGTGCTCTTCGTCTTCGACCACCAGGATGGTTTCCGGCCCGCCCTCCAGCCGGCTGACGACCGGCGGCTCTTGCACGACCGGCTCGGCGTCGCTGCGCGGCAGGTAGATCTTGACGCTGGTTCCCTGTCCCGGCACGCTGGACAACACGATTTCGCCACCCGACTGCTTGACGAAGCCATACGCCATCGACAAGCCCAGGCCGGTGCCCTGGCCGGTCGGCTTGGTCGTGAAAAACGGCTCGAAGACGCGCGCCATCACGTCCGGCGCCATGCCCTTGCCATTGTCGGCGACGTCGATCATCACCCAGTCTCCGGCGGCGACGACGGGCGGCAAATCATCGTCCGGCCCCAGGTTGGCGGCGCGGATCGTCAGGGTGCCTCTGCCTGCCATGGCATCGCGCGCGTTGATGGCCAGGTTCAGCAAGACATTGTGGAGCTGGTTCGGGTCGACCAGGATGCTGCCCAGGCCGGGGGCAATCTCCGTGACAACGCTTGGGCTTGGTCCGAACATCCGGCGCGTCATGTCATCCATTTCACGCAGCAGGTGCCCGGGATTGGTGACGATGGCCTGGAGCGGCTGCTGGCGCGCGAACGCCAGCAGGTGCGAGGCCAGCTTGGCGCCCCGCCTGACGCCGGTCAGCGCCGTGTCGACGCGGATCTTGCCCACCTCCTTGAGTCCGTCGCTCAGCTTCAACAGCTGCAGATTGCCGCCGATGATCTGCAGCACGTTGTTGAAGTCATGCGCCACCCCGCCAGTCAATTGGCCGATCGCTTCCATTTTTTGCGACTGGAGCAGGGCCGACTGACTGGCTGCCAGGTCTTCCTGGCTTTGGCGCAGGCTGGCAAAGGCGGCATCGAGCTGGCGGCGCGCAAGGCAGGAATTGCTGTGGTAGCGTACCCGTGCGATCAGTTCGCGCGGGTCCGGCCACTTGACGAGGTAGTCGCTGGCGCCGACATCGAAGGCTTCGGCTTTTCTGTCCGGATTCTCGTCCGAGGACAGGATGATCACGGCGACATGTTCGGTTTCCTTGTCCGCGCGCAGCCGGCGGGTCACTTCGAAACCGTCCATCGACGGCATGCGCATGTCGACCAGGACCACCGTGGCCGCAATTTCCTTGGCCAGGTCGACGGCCACTGCCGGTTCGTGCGTGAAACGAAAGGTATGCGCCCCGCAGGCTCTTAAGCTGTGAGAAACAATTTCTTCGGAGAATGACTCGTCGTCGATGAGGAGGATGGCGGGGTGTTCTAGTGTGCGTGCGGTCATTGCAACAGCCGAGAGAAGGTTAAGTGAGGCTCATTGCAGAAGCGAAGACCGTTGATTCTAGCGCTTTCACCTTGAACATTTGATCGTGCAAATCGCTACCGGGACGTGGCAGCGTGTGCGACAAGGCCTGCCGCTGCCGGGCCGGCGGACGCGCAGGAGAACCCGGCACATTCAGCTCACCAGGCGGTGATGGATGGCATAGCGGATGAGCTCGGCATTGCTCCTGAGCTGCAGCTTGTCGAAGATGCGGCTGCGGTAGGTATTGACGGAGCTGATGCTGATATCGAGCCTGGCCGCCACCTGCTTGACCGGATGGCCCAGCGCCAGCAGGCGCGTCACCTGCAATTCGCGCTCGGTCAGGCGCTCGTAGGCGTAGCGGGGATGGGGTGAAGACACTTCCTGGGCCAGGATGTCCGCCAGGCTCTCGCTCAGGTAACGCCCGCCTCCATGTACTTTATGGATGGCCTTCAATACCAGGTCGACGGTGAGTGATTTCGGGATATAGCCTGCCGCGCCGAGTTTCAGGACGGGGATGCCGAACCGCTCCTCGCTATGTGAGCTCAGCACCAGGACCCGCAGGCCGGGAAAGCGCTCGACGACCGTGCGCAGCGCGTCCAGTTCGTGGACGGGGCTGAGGGTAAGATCGAGCAGCAGCAGATCGACCTCGAGGGTGTCCAGCACGGCGAGCGTCGATGCCAGGTCCGCAGCCTCTCCGACCAGGACGATGTCCGGGTCGACAGACAAGACCTTCTTGACGCCTTCACGCACCAGCTGGTGATCGTCGGCGATGACAACACGGATCATTGACGGTGGACGCCTTGTAAAAGTGTCGTGTTGGACAATATTAGCAAGCATAAGCTCATCATAATTTTGAAACGAAGTGCATGCCGCCCGGTTCGACGGCGGTATTGAACGAAGGATGTGCGGATGGTTCCGGCGGCAGAATTGCCTGAGTGAACTAAGCGGTGAAACGGAAGAGCCGGGTGCTGCGGCTGCTCGCGATGATAGGGGGTTTTACTGCGGTGCGCGATGGGCAAAGTAGCGACAGCGTGCCGCAGCTTGTGTGACACCGTGTAGGACAATGCCGCATGCGTCCCGCCCGTCGCCGCTCGCATGTGACGCCGGCGAAGCCTGCTTTTACGACAAGAAAGTCACAATCCATCCGACTTCGCTTGTCTCCGGACCCCCGGTAAGCTGCACGGTCTTTTTTCCTCATGCTGTGTTCTGACAGCACACAATCTTGGATAACATGACCCTGCGAGAGCCGACGCCCCGCGTGCTGGTGGTCGATGACAATGTCGACGCCGCCGACACCCTGGCGTCCTTGCTGACGCTGTTCGACTGCAGCGTGCATGTCGCCTATTCGGGCATCGAGGCGCTTGCCCTCGGCGACCTGCTGAGTCCGCAGTTGGTGATCCTCGACGTCATGATGCCGCGCATGGATGGCCGCCAGACCGCGCTGCGCATGCGCGCACGGCCCTGGGGACAGCAGGCCTGCATTGCCGCCTTGACGGCCTGCGCCGACGATCTCAGCGCCTCCACGGCCCAGGCAGGCATGGACTATTACCTCACCAAACCGGTGAGCGCCGGCATGCTGCTCGACATCCTGGCCAAGGTGCGCGCCTGAGCGCATCGTGTCGGGACGTGCGTACGCGAGGCCTTGTGCTATCTTGGGATAATTAGTTGACAATTACGCAAAGCTTTTAGGAAGGCGGGCAAGCATGGCGAACGACGCAGCCAGCATGGAGAAAGCCGCGCGGCTGGCCTTGATCGCATCCGGGGATGACTGGGCGATGGTCAGCCTGCACCTGCCCGACGGCGCGGCGCCGCAACGCTTTTGCACGGCGGACTGCGCGGCCGTCGGCGCGGTGCTCGAAGCGCTCGAAGCCCAGGTCAACGATGACGAGTGCGACCTGCCCGACCTGCGCACCAGCGTGTTGCCGCCCGGCTGCCGCGACCTGGCGGAGCGCGCCGGCCTGCGCAGCTACCGGGCGCTGCGGCGCCGCTTCGCGTACGGGACCGGCAAGGCTGTCTGCGTGCTGGCCGTCGCCGGCAAGCAGGCGCGCGACCCGGCCGCCAGCGGCGAACTTGGCCTGATTGCCGACCTGCTCGTGGCCGCCGCGTCCGGCCGGGCCGCCGGCGGCGGCGGCGATGCGATGTTCGGGTTCGGGCCGGCCGGCGGCGGCGGCGGCGCCCCGCGCAACGATGCCGGGCAGGCGCAGGAACAATTCCGCCTGCTGTTCGAGTCGGCGCCGGGACTCTACCTGGTGCTGGCGCCCGGCTCCTTCCAGATCGTGGCGGCGAGCAACGCCTATCTCGAGGCGACCATGGTCACGCGCGAGCAGATCATCGGACGCGCCATGTTCGACGTGTTCCCCGACGATCCCGAGAGCGAGGAGGGCAGCGCGGTCGCGGCACTGAACGCGTCGCTGCAGCGGGTCAGGCAGACCCGGGTGCCCGACGTGATGGCGGTGCAGCGCTATCCGATCCGCCGGCCGGGCGGAGGATTCGAGCTGCGCTACTGGAGCCCGATCAACTCGCCCGTCCTCGATTCGGATGGACGCGTCATGTTCATCATCCACCGGGTCGAAGACGTGACCGATTACGTGCTGGAGCACAAGCCGTCCGCCACCGATCCCTCGCGCGGCAAGACCACCCGGCTGGAAGCGGAAATCGTGCTGCGCTCGTACGAGCTCAAGTCCATGGCCGATTCCCTGGCGCTGAGCGAGCAGCGGCTGCGCTACGTCACGCGCGCCACCAACGACGTGGTCTGGGACTGGAGCATGGCCGACGATGCCCTGTGGTGCAGCCGCAGCGCAGTCGAGCCGCTCGGCAGCGTGCTGGCGCGGATGGCCCGCCTGGCGGACTGGGAAGCCTGCATCCATCCCGACGACCGCGAGCGTGTCGGCGCCAGCCTGCGCGCCAGCGTGGCCGCCGGGCGCGAAAACTGGGCGGCCGAATACCGGCTGCGCCTGCCCGGGGGCGTCGAGCGCCATGTGCTGCATCGCTGCTTCATGGTCATCGACGAGCAGGGCGCGCCGCAGCGGATGGTCGGCAGCATCGCCGACCTCACCGAGCAGAAACAGCAGGAGGCGCGCCTGCGCATGCAGGCCGAAATGCTCGACTACGCCACCGATGCCATCCTGGTGCGCGACCTCGACAACCGGGTGCTGTACTGGAACCAGGCGGCGGCGGCGCGCTACGGCTGGAGCAGCGAGGAGGTCATCGGCCGCCCGGTGGACGAGACCCTGTACGCCCAGTGCGCGCCGTCCGATTTCCAGCACGCCTTGCAGGTGCTGATGCGGCAGGGCGACTATTCGGGCCGGATGGTGCATTCGGCGGCCGATGGCCGCAAGTTCGTGGTCCACGTGCACTGGATCCTGGTGCGCCGCGAGAACGGCACGCCGCGCGCCATCCTGTCGGTGGTGACCGACCTGAGCGAGCGCATCGCGCTGGAACAGCGCCTGCTGCAGATCCAGAAGCTCGAATCGCTCGGCCGGCTCACCGGCGGCCTGGCGCACGACTTCAACAACTGGCTGACCGTCATCCTGGGCAGTGCCGAAGAACTGATGGAGGCGCTGGCAACGCAGCCCGAGCTGCGCGAGATCGCCCACATGATCCAGATGGCCGGCGAGCGCGGGGCCGAGCTGACCCGCCGACTGCTGGCATTCGGACGCAGGCAGCCGCTGACGCCACAGATCCTGGACGTCGGCGAAGCGCTCGCGTCGATCCGGCCCCTGATCGCGCGCAGCCTGCCCGAGAATATCGACCTGCAACTGCTGGAAGTGGCGCGCGGCTGGCGCGTGTATGCCGACCGTGCGCAACTCGAGGCCGCCATCGTGAACCTGTGCATCAATGCGCGCGATGCCATGCCCGACGGCGGAAACCTGACCATCCAGCTGATGCTGGTCGAGATGGAAGAACAGAAGACCGAGCTGAACAAGCCGCTGCCGCCCGGCGAGTATGTCGTGATCGCGGTCGCGGACAATGGCCTCGGCATTGCCCAGGACGTGATGGACCATGTGTTCGAACCCTTCTTCACGACCAAGGACGAAGCTTCCGGCAGCGGGCTCGGCCTGAGCATGGTGTATGGCTTCGTCAAGCAGTCGAATGGCGACGTGACGATCTACTCGGAGCCGGGGATCGGCACCCAGGTCAAGCTGTACCTGCCGCGCGCCCACGCCGAACCCGAGGCGCTGCCCGTGCCCGCGCCCGGCGCCGGCGCAGTGCCGCCGGCCGGCTGCGCCATTCTCCTGGTCGAGGACGATCCGATCGTGCGCGCGCATATCTTCGGCCTGTTGCGCGAGTTGGGATGCGAGGTCACCGAGGCTTCCAGGGCCGAGCAGGCGCTGGCGCTGCTGGCGCAGGGCGCAGCCTTCGACCTGCTGTTCACGGATGTCGTGATGCCCGGTGTTTCCGGCATCGAACTTGCCCGGCGCGCACGCGCCATGCGGCCCGGGCTGCGTATCTTGCTGAGCTCCGGCTATACCTTCGAAGCCATGCAACACCAGGATGAGTTGGGGCCGGAAACCCGCTTCCTGAACAAACCGTATGGCAAGACCGTCCTGGCCCAGGTGCTGTCCGAAGCGCTTGCCGGATTGGGGAAGGCACCATGAGCTCCGAGGCCGAGGGCAAACGCGAACAGGCGCTGGTAGCGCGCCGGATGCTGGCCTTTGCCAGCGTGGTCGAGCACCTGGCCGTCCCGAACGACCTGTCCGCCCTGGGCAGCGAATTGCTGGCCTCGCTGCGCGACGAGGTCGAGGCGCTTGCCATCTACCTGCTCCGCGAAGACCGGAGCCTGGGCCTGCTGCTGCACGCCGGATGCCGGCAGCCGCCGCCCGAGCGCGCGGCCGATCTGCGGCAGATCTGCGGCGTCGAGCCTGGCCAGCATGCCGGCCATGACGGCGAAGCGCGCATCGTCGCCATCGGCCCGGCGCGCCCGGCCTGGATCGGCGCGCGCGCCTCCGCGCTGGCGGCGGTGGCGTTTGGCGGCCAGGGTGCGCAGGCCCCGCGCGGCCTGGCGCTGCTCACGCTACGGCAGGCCGAGCATCCGCCCTCGCTGGCGGCGCTGCTGGAACTGGCCGTGCACAAGCTGGCCCAGGCCTTGACGCGGGACAGCGCGCCGGCCGCCGGCCAGGGCGAGGCCGACGCCGGCAAGACCCGGGTACTGCTGATCGACGACGAGGCGCTGCTGGTCGCCCACGTCAAGCGCATCCTGGAACGGGCCGGCTTCGCCCTCCATGCGGCGCAAAGCGCGCGCGCCGGCTTCGAGCTGGCCACGTCGATCCAGCCCGATGTGATCCTGATCGACAAGGTCATGCCGGACCTGGACGGCATCACGCTGCTGCGCATGATGCGCGGGAACGAGCTGCTCAGCACCGTCCCGGTCATCATGCTGTCCGGCCAGGCCGACGAGGCGGCGCGGGTCGCGGCGCTGGGGGAGGGGGCCGACGATTTCGTGGTCAAGCCGTTCAGCGCCAAGGACCTGGTGGCGCGCATCGAAGCCAATGTGCGCCTGGTGCGGCTGCGGCGCGATGCGGTCTGGCGCCAGGGCGAGCTGCTGCGCCTGCGGCAGTCGCAACAGGAGCTGCGCAACCTGCTCGACACGG
This sequence comes from Massilia sp. UMI-21, assembly GCA_015277795.1. Taxonomy (NCBI): domain Bacteria; kingdom Pseudomonadati; phylum Pseudomonadota; class Betaproteobacteria; order Burkholderiales; family Oxalobacteraceae; genus Massilia; species Massilia sp. UMI-21. The sequence goes on from CP063848.1 coordinate 616,032, forward strand.
TCCAGCGGGTGCGCGACGACGAGCGGCGCAGGCTGGCGCGCGAGGTGCACGACCAGCTCGGGCAGATACTGACGGCGGCCAAGATCGACCTGCGCCTGTTGCAGGACCGGGTGGCGCAAGCGGAGCGGCCGCCGTCCGCCACGGACATCATGGGCGAGCTGGACGCGGTGTTGTCGAGCGTGGACCTGGCGATTGCATCGGTGCAGGACATCTCGGCCCTGCTGCGCCCGCCCGAACTCGAGGAAGGCGGCCTGGTGGCGGCGCTGCGCTGGCAGGCCGCCGAGCTGCAGCGCCGCACCGGCATCGCCTGTACCGTCCTGCATGAGGCCACCAATTATGTCGAGCAGCCGCCGTTTGTCGCCGGGGAGCTGCTGCGCATGTGCCAGGAGGCCCTGACCAACGTCTTGCGCCACGCGGGCGCCACGCACGTCCTGATCCAGGTCGCGATGCGCAACGCCACCCTGCTGGTCAGGATCTGCGACAACGGCGGCGGCATCCCGCGCGAACGCCTGCACGATGCGGCGTCGCTGGGCCTGAAGGGCATGCGCGAGCGCGCCGCCAGCATCCGCGCCGGCATCCATATCTACGGACGGCGCGGACGGGGGACGATGGTGGCGATCCGGCGCAGGCTGGCTTACCGGTGACGCCGGCGCGGATGCGGAGAGCCCGCCGGCGACGTGCTTATTTCCCCTGCGCCGGCACGAACTCTTCCATCACCGCCTTGCGCAGCAGCTTCGGCGGCACCAGGCCCTGGGCCAGCACGAAGTCATTGAACTTCTGGCGGTCGAATTTGCCGCGCAGCGCCACCTCGGCCGCCTGGCGCGTCTCCATCAGGCGCTGGTAGCCGTAGAAATAGGAAGTCGCCTGGCCCGGCGCGCGGAAGGTATAGCGCTGCATCTCCTGCGTCGCCATGCCTTCGGACAGGCCGACGTCGCGCATCAGGAAGGTTTTCACGCCTTCCGGCGTGATCTCGCCCAGGCTCACCATCGGATCGAGGAAGGCCCGCGCGGCGCGCATCGCGCGCGCCTGCAGCGCGAACAGCTGGCCGTCGAGCGGCTCGTAGGGCTGCATTTCCGCTTCCGCGTACAGGGCCCAGCCTTCGACGTTGACGCTGTTGAAGGCGAACACGGCGCGTGCGGTCGACACGCCCGTTTCGATCATCTTCGCGAACTGCAGCTCGTGGCCGGGACGCGCTTCGTGCGCCGTGATCGTCCAGGTGCCCGCCTGGTGGGTGAAGTCGTCGAAGACCAGGCGCTTGCCGCTGGCGTCGGGCGGCATGCCGGTGGTGAGCACGAACTCGCCGTATTCGCCCGTATTGCCGATCAGGCGCGGAGGGCTCATGTGCGGCGCCGGCTGGGCCGCGTTCTCGGCCATCGTGGCCAGGCGGATCACTGCCTTGCGCTCGGGGAGCGTCACGATGTCCTGCTCGCGCACCGCCGATTCGATCGCCGCCAGGCGCTGGGCGTACAGCGGCATCACCTGTTCGAGCGGGATCTGCTGCTTTTTGAGTTCGTTCATCACGGCGCGGTAGTCGGCGTCCTTGAAGCCGCGCTCTTTCGCGATCAGGTTCGCGGTGATCTGCATCTGGTTGCGGATTTCCGCGAACGAGGTCAGGGCCTTCGAGATCATCTCCTGCGGCGCGATGTCGACACCGAAGTTCTTGAGGTTGTCGGCGTAGACCTCGGGCGGCAGGCGGTGGTCGGTGCGGGCGCGCGGCAGCATCTCGGTCTTCAGGCGCGCGTTGTAGGCGGTGAGCTGCTTTTCCAGCGTGTCGAAACGGCTCTCCCAGCCTTTCAATTCGCTCTTGGCCAGCAGCTCGCGCATGCCCTTGAGCAGCGTCGGACCATCGTTCAGCGCCTGCTCGACTTCACCCTTGTAGGGCCCGAGCAGGTTCTTGTTCGCCTTCAGGCGTTCCTGCAGGCGCTCGTGGGCCAGTTCCGTCACCGGACGATACCCCTTGGCCAGGCCCGCGTACTTGTCGAGCCGCACCAGCAAGGTCTGCTGGCGCTCCTTCGGAATGCGCGGATCGAGCGTGGCGCGCACGACGCCGAAGATCATGCCGGTCAGGTCGTCGAAGGGCATGAAGTATTTGCGCTGCAGGGCGCTGGTCCTGATGCTGTCGTTGGCCTTGTCGATCAGGATCTGCAGGTCCTGCTTCACCTTCGAATCGGTTTCCACGCGCAGGCGCTTTTCCAGCTCGGCGACGGCCGCGCGCAGGTCGCGGTTGCTGGCCTCGAACTGGTCGCGCGACATATCCGTGATCTGCTCGTCGTAGCCATCCACGCCCAGGGTGCTGGCACTCTCGGGCGAATATTTCGCCATCACCTTGAGCAGCACCTTGGCGTTGTCGTTGCTTTCGGCGACCCAGGCCGGTTCGGCGGCGGCGACCGGCAGCGCGAGTGCAGTGGCCAGCGCGGCGGCCAGCAGGGTCTTGACGAGAGGGCGGGATGGCAGCATGGTTTTCCTTTTAAGTCGGTATCGAATGAAGGGGGCGCAAACACAGGGACGGAGCAGGGCGCGCGCGGCGCGGCCCCCGCCATACCGGCCTTGCGTTTGCGTACAACGGCTTACTTCGTCGCGGCGATCCAGCGATCCACCTTGGCCTCCAGCACCGCCAGCGGCAGCGTGCCTTCGCCCAGCACGATCTGGTGGAATGCCGGCAGGCTGAACTTGTCGCCCAGCGCATCCTGGGCGCGCTTGCGCAGTTCCAGGATCTTGAGCGAGCCGATCTTGTAGCCCAGCGCCTGGGCCGGCCACACCATGTAGCGTTCGATCTGCGCGCGCGCCTCGGCTTCCGAGTAGCCCAGCGTGTCCTGGAAATAGGCGATGGCCTTCTCGCGGCTCCAGCCCTTGGCATGCAGGCCGGTGTCGACCACCAGGCGCGCCGCGCGCAGCATTTCGTCGTTCAGGTGGCCGAAATAATCTTCCGGCTTCTCGAACAGGCCCATCTCCTTGCCCAGGGTCTCGGCGTACAGCGCCCAGCCCTCGGTGAAGGCGTTGTTGCCGCCGAACTTGCGGAAGTTCGGCAGGCCCAGTTCCTGCACCAGCGCGATGTGGAAGTGGTGGCCCGGCTGGCCTTCATGCAGGAACAGCGTGACCATGCCGGTGCTGCCGTATTGCTTCGGGTCGTTCACCACCGACCAGAACACGCCCGGACGCGAGCCGTCGGCGGCCGGCGGGGTGTAGTGGTCCGAGGCGGAGGCGCGCGTCAGTTCCGGCTCCAGGCGCAGGTCGAGCGGCGCCTTCGGCTTCAACGTGAACAGGGCCGGCAGCTTGGCGCGCACCTTGGCGTCCAGGTCGCGGTAGACCTCGATCACCTGCTGGTCGGAGGTAAACGGCTTGAACTTCGGCTGTTCCGACACCCAGCGCGGCAGGCCGGCGGCCGGGCCGGTGTAGCCCATCTTCGGACCGATGACGGCATACTCGTCCTGGATGCGCGCCACTTCCTTCAGACCGATCTCGTGGATCTGCTGCGGGCTCAAGCTTGTGGTGGTCATCGCCGCCACCCGGGCGTCGTACCAGGCGGCGCCGTTCGGCAGGGCGTTCCAGCCGGCGCTGCCGCGGGTCTTGGGCAGGTATTCCTTTTCCAGGAAGCGCGCCAGGCGCTTGAGCGCCGGATTGAGTTTGTTGTCGATCGTCTTGCGGTAGGCCTGCTGCAGGCTGCGCTTCTCGGCGGCGGAGAATTTCTCCGGCATGTTCCTGATCGGCGTGTAGAAGATGCTGTCCTGCGCCTTGTCCGCCACCAGCTGCTGGAACTGGGGCAGGCTTGAGAGCATCGGCTCGCGCGGCTGCACCACGCCGCGCTTGATCCCCTCGCGCATGTTGGCGATCGACTGGTCGATGTGGGGCACCAGCTGGGCCAGGCGGCTCAGGTAGGCGCGGTAGTCGCGTGGCGTGGCCAGGGGCTGCGCGCCCTGGCCGCTCGCGTAGTTCGCCAGGATCACCGGCATGCTGACCATCTGGTCGATCGGGAGCAGGTGTTCCGGGAAGGCCGCGAGGCGCAGCGCGCTGTCCAGCTCGAATTTCAGGATGTCGTAGCTGGTCTGGTCGCGCCCTCCGAGGCGCTCGCGCGGGATGTTCGACAAGCGCTTGAGGTAGCTGCGGTACAGCGCGAACTGCTGCTCGCGCACTTTCGGCGAGATCGACAGGCCGAGCTTGTCGTTGAAGCGGCTGTCGCCGTTCTCGGTGGCCCAGACCGGTTCGAAACGGGCCAGCGATTCGTAGTATTCGTCGGCCAGCTGGTTGAGCTGGCGGCTTTCCCGGGTGGCGGCCGCCGCGGCCGGCTTGGGGGCGTCCGGCTGGGCGGCGGCTGCCGGCCCGCAGGCCAGCAGCGCGGCCGCGGCCAGGACCGCGCTCGCCGGTCGCGCAAGCTTGAAGCGTGCTTTCATGGTGTTTCCTTGCGAATCAATAGCTGGCGAGCGGCGTCAGGACGCCGTTCTTGAACGTGTAGACGGTGACCGTGGTCTTCTTCAGGTTTCCCTTCGGGTCATAGCCGTAGTTGCCCACCACGCCCTGGTAGCTGATCTTGTGCATGGCCGCGCCCACCTTGGCGGGGTCGACCGAATTGGCCGTCTTCATGGCCTGCGCGATGAACTTGGTCTGGTCGTAGAACGAAGGCGCGTACACGTCGGGGTCGCGCTTGAACCTGGCCTTGTAGGCGTCGATGAAGGCCGGGCCGCCCGGCTGCTTGGCGACGATGGCGCCGGCCTGGGCACAGCGCACGTTCTCGCCGACGGCCGGGCCGCCGAGCTTGGCCATCTCGGGGCTGCACAAGGTGTCGCCGCCCAGCAGGGGCACGTTCAGGCCGAGCGCCTTCATCTGGCGCGCCATCGGGGCGGCCTGCGGCGCATAGCCGCCGAAGAACACCGCATCCACGCGCTTGGCCTTGAGCGCGGTGAGGATGGCGGCGAAGTCGGTGGCCTTGTCGGTGGTGTATTCGTGGCCGGCGACCTTGAAGCCGTTGGCGCGCGCCTGGCGTTTGAATTCCATCGCGATGCCCTGGCCGAAAGCGGTGCGGTCGTCGATCACGCCGACGTTCCTGACCTTCAGTTCCTTGGCGGCGTAGGCCGCCATCGAGCCGCCCACCTGGGTGTCGCTGGCGACGATCCGGAACACGGTCGGGTAGCCGGACTGGGTGATCTTGGGGTTGGTGCCGACGGTCGACATCAGGATGCCGTTGTCGTTGTAGACGCGCGAAGCGGGAATCGCCACGCCCGAGTTGTACGGGCCGAGCACATACTTCACCTTGGCGTCGGCGAACTTCTGGGCCACGTTCACGCCCTGTTTCGGGTCGCCCTGGTCGTCTTCGGACTGCAGCTCGAAGCGCAGCTGCTTGCCGCCCACCTGGATTTTCTGGGCGTTGAGTTCTTCGATGGCGAGGCGCACGCCGTTCTCGTTGTCCTTGCCGGCAAAGGCATTCGAACCCGACAGCGGACCGCTGACGCCGATTGTCACGACCTGTTCGGCGGCATTGGCATGGGTGGTGTCAAGCGCGAGCAGCGCGGCCAGCGCGAGCGGCGCCAGGTGCAGTTTGGATGGCATACCCTGAGTCTCCGTTATGTTCAGAACGGACGCCATCATCGCACGAATGGAGCGCCTGAAGAACCCCCATGGCTACGCCCTGGGGGCTTTTCAGGCGCTCCATAATGAGTCAGGCGGGGACCCCGTGCGAGATCAGCTCCAGCGGCAGCGCGGTGGTGCATTTGATCTGCTCCATCGAGAACGCCGACGACACGCCGGTGAGACGCGCCGCCTTGATCAGCTTCTTGTAGAAGCGGTCGTAGCCGGCGATGTCGGTGGTGACCACCTTGAGCAGGTAGTCGACGTCGCCGCTCATGCGGTGGAATTCGAGCACTTCCGGCAGCGCCACCACGGCCGCGGCGAAGCGCGCCAGCCACTTTTCGTCATGCTCGGTGGTGCGCACGCTGACGAACACGGTCACCGGCAAGCCGACCTTCTCGCGGTTGACGATGCTGACCCGGCTTTCGATATAGCCCTCTTCCTCGAGGCGCTTGACGCGTTTCCAGCACGGCGTACTGGATAAGCCGACCTTCTCGCTGAGGCCGGAAATGGAAAGGGTGGCATCTGCCTGCAATGCCGCAAGAATAGCGCAATCAAACTTGTCGAGTGAGTTCATTTTCCCTATATCAATATATTGAGAATGAATATGCTATTAATGCGCCATAAAGCGCACAAATGAGTAAGTCTTCTCCAGCACGACTCCGTAACATACTCATCAACAATAACACGATCCTCACACGAGAATTACCTTTTTGTAATTAATGATGATGAACAACGAACTTTACCTCGACGCCAACGCCACTTCGCCGGTCTTGCCGGCCGCGATCGACGCGGCCATGGCGGCCATGCGCGACGGTTTCGGGAACCCGAGCAGCAGCCATGCCGCCGGCCTGCGCGCCAGGGCGCTGCTGGACGGTACGCGCGCCAGGGCGCGCCGCGTGCTGGGCGCTGGCAAGGGAAGGATCATGTTCACCAGCGGCGCCACCGAAGGCATCCAGACCGCCGTCCTGTCGGCGCTGTGCGCGCTGCGCGAGCGGCGCCGGCGCGGCGAAGCCTGCGGCGAGCTGCTGCTGGTCGGCGCCACCGAACACAAGGCGGTGCCGGAAAGCCTGGCGCACTGGAACCGCCTGCTGGGCACCGGGCTGGAACTGCGCATGCTGCCGGTCGACGGCGACGGCCGCCACCGCCTGGATGTGCTGCGCGAACTGGCGCCGCGCGCCGCTTTTGTGTGCACCATGGCCGCCAACAACGAAACCGGTGTCGTGTCCGATCTGGACGGCATCGCGCGCGTGCTGGCCGAGTCGGACAGTCCGGCGCTGTGGATGGTCGATTGCGTGCAGGCGCTCGGCAAGCTGCCCCTGGACCTGGCGTCCACCCGCATCGACTACGCGCCGTTCTCCGGCCACAAGCTGTATGCGCCGAAGGGCATCGGCCTGCTGTACGTGCGCGAAGGGGCGCCCTACACGGCGCTGATGTGCGGCGGCGGCCAGGAAGCCGGGCAGCGTTCCGGCACGGAGAACATGGCCGGCATCGCCGCCCTCGGCGCCGTGCTCGGCGCGCTGGAAGAAGGCGGCACCTTCCGCACACCCGCCCAGCTGCGGGCCTGCCGCGACCGGCTTGCCGCGGCGCTGCGCGCCGCCTTCCCGGAACTGGTGTTCAACGCCCCGCTCGAGCAGGTCTTGCCGACCACGCTGAATTTCTCGGTGCCGGGCCTGGGCAGCAAGGAGCTGCTCGACCTGTTCGACGCCGCCGGCGTGCGCGTCAGCGCCGGTTCGGCCTGCTCGGCCGCCAAGGCGGCGCCGAGCTATGTGCTGGATGCGATGGGCGTGCCGCCCGTACGCAGCGCGTCGGCGGTGCGTCTTTCGTTCGGTCCGCTCGCCGACGACGCCTTCATCGACGCCGCCTGCGCACGCATCCTGCACTGCGGCCGCGCGCTGGCGCTGGCCGGCGCCGGGGCGCCCCCGGCGGCGCGCCTGCAGCAGCTCGAATCGCAGGGCGCCAGCGGCTGGCTGCTGTTCGACGACGACGGCCGCCATTGCATCGCGATCGACCCTCCGCCCGACCTGGCGCCGCGCATCGCCGCCGACCTGTGCGCGCGCGGCTGCCGCCTGCTGACCTGCTTCGACACCAGCCACGGCGCCGGCGGCGCCGATGCGCTGTGCGACATCCTGGGCACGACGCCGGGCTGGCCGGCCGGGGGGCTGCAACTGCGCTTCGCCGGCAACTCCGTCGACGCCATCGCGCTCGGCGGCGACGTGCTGGCCAGATCCGGCGACAGC